>DASXFW010000090.1:0-7672 GCA_036489395.1 Acetobacteraceae bacterium
CCTCGCTGCCGCGCCGGCTGCATCAGACTGGCGATGAACAGGTTGTCGCCGGTCGACGGCAGCATTGACTCGTTCCGTGCCGCCCACGCGTCAGCGGTCATGATCGCGCCTTCGGTGTCCGTATGCAGCGCGCTGAACTCGCCGATCCTGCGATTGAAGGCGACGTGCGGCAGGGTGATGCGAAACGCGATGTTCGCGCGCTCCAGAACGCGGTTCCAGCGCGCCACCCCCGCGGCGGCATCCTCCACGTAGTCATCGCGCAGACGCATGTTCAACGCCGACAACGCCGGCACATCCTCCCGCACGATCGCCCCCTCGCGCGGACGCAGCACCGGGTAGAGCGAGGACATGAGCTGATGATCGTCGGTCAGTTTGTCCTCCCGGTAGCGTCCCTTCAGCCCGGCATTGAAGGCGTTCGCCGCGTTGGTGCTGATCTCGTTGCCGAACAGATCCAGCGTCAGTGAGAAGTGCAGGTTGGCCTTCTTCTGTAACGTCGGCAGGTCGATGACACCGAGCGCGCGGACCCTCTCGATGTCGTATGGATCGCTGATCCCGGCGGCATTCATCGCTTCGGCGGTACGCTGGATGACGCGCTGCACACCGGTTTCGCCCACGAACATGTGGTGCGCTTCTTCCGTCAGCATGAAGCGGCAGGTGCGCGACAGCGGATCGAAACCGGACTGCGCCAGCGCGTGCAACTGCATCTTGCCGTCGCGGTCGGTGAAGAAGGTGAACATGAAGAAGCTGAGCCAGTCGGGCGTGCGTTCGTTGAATGCGCCGAGCATGCGGGGCGTGTCGGGGTCGCCGGAGTGGCGGTGCAGGAGCTCTTCGGATTCCTCGCGACCGTCGCGGCCGAAGTATTTCTGCAGCAGATAGACCATGGCCCAAAGATGGCGGCCTTCCTCGACGTTCACCTGGAACAAGTTGCGCAGGTCGTATTGCGATGGGGCGGTGGCACCGAGGTGGCGCTGTTGTTCCACGGATGCGGGTTCGGTGTCGCCCTGGATCACCAGCAGGCGGCGCAGCATGGCACGGTATTCGCCGGGCACTTCCTGCCAGGCGGGTTCGCCCTTGTGCGCGCCAAACGGGATCAGGCGGCTTTCGACTTTTGGTGCGAGGAGAATCCCCCAGCGGTACTCGGGCATTTTGACGTAGTCGAAGCGCGCCCAGCCTTCCGCGCCCACGCCGACCGCCGTGCGCAGATAGACCAGAGCCTCCTGGAAGCCTTCCGGCCCCATGGTCTTCCACCAGTCGATGTAGCCGGGATACCAGGTCTCCATCGCGCGCCGCACGCGGGCGTCGTCGTTGAGGCCGACGTTGTTGGGGATCAGGCCGTCGTAATCGACTGTCATTCCGTCGGGCATGGGAGGGGCTCCTGATTACGTCCCGTCATGGCTGGGCTTGATCCGGCCATCTGCGCACGAGAGAGCGGGGGTAGAAGGCCGGGTCAAGCCCCATATGCATCAGGATAAGCGGTTGGGCGGAGATGCCGGTGCTTTTGTGTCGTGGCCGGCCATGGCGGGAGGGACCAGCCGTGACACCGGGGGCGGGTTCGCCATCACACCCGCTCCGGATCGAACTCAGGCCGCAGGCCGGTGCCGTAGCGCTTCAGCGCGCCATTCTCGCCGACCGCGTTCTTGCGTTGGAAGACCCAGTTCTGCCAGGCGGTCAAGCGACCGAAGATGCGCGTCTCCATCGTTTCGGGCCCGGCAAAGCGCAGGTTCGCCTCCAGCGCGGTCAGCGCATCGGGCGAGAACGACGCGCGTTCCTCCAGCAGCATCCGCACTTCATCGTCCCAGTCGATCTCGTCCAATGCCGCGGTGACCAGGCCCAGTTGTTCCGCCGCCGCCGCATCCAGCGTCTCACCGACGTGCGCGCACGCCGCATCGATGCTGGCCGGTTCGCCGAGGAACCGCGTCGCCAGCCGCGTCAGCCCGTTGCTCATCGGATACGTGCCGAAATTCAGCGGCGACAGATGCAGCGTCGCCGTCTGGTTACCGCCGTCGCGCGAACCGGAGAACATCAGCGCACGGTCGGCGGCAAACACCAGTTCCGCGAGCGAACCAGCGAAGCAGCTTCCCGGCTCGATCAGCGTGATCAAACTGCGCGAGGTCAGGTCCAGCCGCTTGAACACCGCTTTCAGCAGCAGGCGTATTTCCCGCACCAGCCAATCTCCACGATGCGCTTCCAACAGCACGTCGGCGGCCACAACCGCGGCCGGATCGCCTGCGGAACGTAGCACCAGTACGCCGAGATCTGGTTCGTTCAGCCGCAGATGCAGGATCGCATCGTCGAGCTCGCGTGCGATCGCCAGTGGCCAGAATGCCGCGCCGGCGGCGTGGATGCCGGCCAGGTTGGTGGGCAGTTGGTCCGGACCGCGCAGCGTCAAGGTCGCGCGGCGGTGCGTCCGCTCGAATACGATGTGCACATGTTGGTAACGCAGCGCCTCGTCCGTCAGTTCGCGTTCCAGCGGCGCCAGCACGACACCTTTCGCGTCGGGCCGGTCGGACGCCGCGGCCATCGCCAACGCACGCTCGCGCAGCTTGTCGTCCCAGGCGCTCGGCGGCACCAGCTCATCCGCCAAGCGCCATTGCACCGCACGCCGGCCGCGCACGCCTTCTTCCGTGCTGCAGAACACGTCCGCCAGGTCGCGTCGCACCTTGCGCTTGTCAGTCAGCCGCGTGAGCCCGCCGGTCGCGGGCAACACGGCAAGCAACGGCATTTCCGGCAGCGCGACGCCGGAACGGCGGTCGTCAACCAGCATGATCCAGTCGGTCGCCATCGCCAGTTCGTAACCGCCGCCGGCGGCACTGCCGCTGACCGCGGCGAGATAACGCTGGCCGGAATTGGCGCTGGCATCCTCCATCGCAATACGCGTCTCGTTGGTGAACTTACAGAAATTGACCTTATGGCTGTGCGAGGCCCGCGCGAGCATGCGGATGTTGGCGCCGGCGCAGAAGACGTTCTCCTTGCCGGAACGCAGGATCACCGTGCGCACTTCCGGATGCTCGAAACGCAGGCGCCGCACCGCGTCGGCGAGTTCGATATCGACGCCGAGATCGTAGGAGTTCAGCTTTAGCTCGGTGTTGGGAAACAACCCCGCGCTTTGATCCACATCCATGGTCAGCATCGCGATCGGGCCGTCGAACGACAGCTTCCAATGGCGATAGCGCGACGGGTCGGTGCGGAAGTCAATCATGGCGCATTCCTTGTGTCGTCCCGATCTCCGGTGTTCGGCCGCCGTCACCGCCGGGATCGGCACGGCCGTTCACTCCCGATCGATCGTGCGAAGATGGCCGGGTCAAGCCCGACCATAACGGGAGGCAGGCGCGCACGAACCGCGCGATCGACGCCACCGTCGCATCCTTCGCTTCGAGATGTGGCGAATGGCGGGCGCCCTCGATCAGCGCGATCTCGCATTGCGCGCGCGCGTGACGTTGCAGCACGCGCAGTTGCTCGGCGCTGCCGTACGGATCGTCCGTGCCTTGCAATCCGAGGATCGGCACCTCGATGCCCGCCACGCACGGCGTGATGTCGAAACCGCGGAAGCTCGGATTCAGCCAGGAATCGCACCAGCCGTCGAACGCGATGTCCGGATCGCGGTGATAGCGCGCCAGGCGCTCGCGCAACGGGCCGTGCCGGTACTCGTCGCGGATCTTCGCTATGGCGGCGATGTTCAGATCCTCCACGAAGTAATGCGCGGCCATCAGTGCGACGCCGCGCAGCCGCGGATCGTGCGCGGTTCCGGCATACACAGCGGCGATCGAGCCGCCATCGGAGTGCCCTACGAGCACGAATTCGCCGATGCCGGTGGCATCCAGCACACGCGGCAATACGTCGCGCGCTTCGTCCTGCATATAGGTCAGCGGCCAGGGCAGCGGCCGCGGATCGGACTGGCCGTAGCCGGAGCGCGAATACGCAAACACGCCGCAGCCGGTCGCTTCCACCAGCCGGTCCGGAACATCGCGCCATAATGCAACGCAGCCGAGCCCTTCGTGCAAAAGCACAAGGGTGGGCGCGTCCGACGGCGGCGGACCCCACCATGCGGCTTCCAGATGACGCGCGCCGATCTGCATGCGTTCGGTGTTCATGCTGCTGCGGCATTCTGGCGGATGTTCGCTGTCATTGCGAGGCCCACAGAGCCGGAGCAATCTCGTTCAGCGGCGCATTGCCGGCTCGTCACGAACGAGATTGCTCCGGCCGTGTGGGGCCTCGCAATGACTGGAGGGCGGTTGCCGCACGTCCTGACGTTGCCTGCGGCCGGTCTAATGCTTTGGCTGCTTCAGCGGCCGCCACTCGCGATGATCGTGGCGCAGCAGCGCGTCCGCCGACTGCGGGCCGTCCGAGCCGGCCGCGTAATTTGGAAAGTACCGCGGCGGTTCCGCGGCCCACCCATCCAGTACGGGCTGCACCGCGCGCCAGGTTTCCTCGATCATGTCCGCACGATTGAACAAGGTCTGGTCGCCGATCATGACGTCGTAGATCAACGTTTCGTAGCCGACGTTGGGCTCCGCCGGGAACCAGTCGCGGTAATGGAACGCCATCTGCACCGCGGCGAGATCGACGACCGGACCAGGCCGCTTCACCTCGAACTGCAAGGAAATACCCTCGTCCGGCTGGATGTGCACGACCAGCCAGTTCGGCGGCAGCGCATCGACATCCGTGTTCTCGAACGGCGCGAACGGCACGCGCTTGAAGCGGATGGCGATCTCCGTCAGCCGATCGGTCATCCGCTTGCCGGTACGCAGATAGAATGGCACGCCGGCCCAGCGCCAGTTGTCGATCGAAAGCCGCATCGCGACGTAAGTCTCGGTGCCGGAGTCCGGCGCCACGTCGGGCTCCTCGCGATAGCCGCAGTCCTTCTGCCCAAGCACGGTGCCCGGCCCGTACTGCCCGCGCACCGCATCCTCCGGCTGCACCGAGCGCAGCGCCTGGAACACGTCCGCCTTACGATTGCGGACGGAGCGCGCGTCGAAGCCGGCCGGCGGTTCCATCGCCACCATGCCAAGCAACTGGAATACGTGGTTCGGCACCATGTCGCGCAGCGCGCCGGTGTTTTCATAGAACTTCGCGCGATGCTCCACGCCGACGGTTTCCGACACGGTGATCTGCACGTGGTCGATGTGGTCGCGATTCCACAGCGGCTCGAACAACCCGTTGGCGAAGCGGAAGGCCATGATGTTCTGGACCGTTTCCTTCCCCAAAAAATGGTCGATCCGATAAATCTGCTCTTCACGCATCGCGCGCAGCAGCCGCGCGTTCAATGCCTTCGCCGACGCCAGGTCGTGGCCGAACGGCTTCTCGATCACCACGCGACGCCAGCGCTGCGCCGTGGCATCCCGCAGTTCCTCGTCCAGCAGCCCCGCATGCCCGAGATTTTCAGCGATCGGGCCAAAGAACCGGTCGGCCACGGCAAAATAGAACAACACATTACCGCCGGTCTGGTGCTGATGCTCCTGATCGTGCAGATGCCGATGCAGATTGTCGTATAAATCCGTGCTGTTGAAATCACCCTGCACATACGACATCGCATCCGTCAGCCGCTTCCACACTCCCTCATCGATCGCGTCGATCCGCGACTCGCTGTTCGGATTCCCGACAAAGCTTTGCAGCATCGTGTGCAGCGCCGATTGCCACGCCGCGGCATCCTGCTTCGCCGCATCGACGCCGACGATCGCAAAATTCTCCGGCAGCAGCCCGGTATGCGCCAGGTTGTAAAGCGCCGGCACCAGCAGGCGCTTCGTAAGATCGCCCGCCGCGCCGAAAATGACCATCGTGCAAGGTCCGGCCGGTTTCGCTTCACGCCGCGGTGCGGCGTCAAGAACCTTGGTCGTCTGCGGTGCGGATGATGTTGCCATGATGCTCAGGTTATAGGCCGTGGCACCATCGCGTAGTCCGTCACACGAATAATTGAGCCGTCAGACCGGATCGCGCAGGCGGAAGCGCTGAATCTTGCCCGTCGCGGTCTTCGGCAGGCCATCGACGAACTCGATCCAGCGCGGATATTTCCAAACGCCAATCCGCTCCTTCACGTGCGTCTTCAGCAATTCCTTCACCGTTTCGGCATCCTGATCCTTCGCCGCGTCCTGCAAAATGACGAACGCCTTCGGCTTGGTCAGCCCGTCGCGGTCCGTCGCACCGACCACCGCCGCTTCCAGCACCGCCGGATGCGACACCAATGCGTCTTCCACCTCGAACGGCGAGACCCATACGCCGCTGACCTTCAGCATCTCGTCGCTGCGGCCGCAGTATCGAAAATAGCCCGCGGCATCGCAGGTGTAGGTGTCGCCGGTGTGCGTCCATTCGCCGCGGAACGTGCGTCGGGTTTTCTCGCGCTGGTTCCAGTAGCCCTCGGCGGCGGAGGGACCACGCACCACCAGTTCGCCCAACTCGCCATGCGGCACCGGACGGCCATGTTCGTTCACGACATGCGCTTCGTAGCCTGGCACCGGCTTGCCGGAAGTGCCGTAGCGCACATCGTCGGCCCGGTTGGAAATGAAAATGTGCAGCATTTCCGTGGAACCGATGCCGTCCAGGATGTGCACGCCGACCAGGTCGTGCCAGCGCTGGCCGACCGCTTCCGGCAGCGCTTCGCCGGCGGAAATGCAGCGGCGCAAGCGTCCGGAACCCGCTTTCGGACCGATGCGCGGATGCGCAAGCAGTGACGCATACAACGTTGGGATGCCGCCGAACATGCTGGGCTGGAAGCGCGCGATGGTGGCCAGCACCGCATCGGGCGTCGGCCGGTCCGGCAGCAGCACCGCGGCGGCACCGACCGACATCGGAAACGTCATCGCGTTGCCGAGGCCATAGGCGTGGAACGCCTTCGCCGCGGAAAACATCAGATCGTCGCTGCGGATTTGCAGTACCTGCGAACCGTACGTGTCCGCGGTGTGCCGCAGGCTGGCGTGCACGTGCCGCACGCCCTTCGGCGCGCCGGTCGAGCCTGACGAATACAGCCAGAACGCGACCTCATCGGGCGATGCCGCAACGGTCGGTGCGTCCAAATCGCCGTTAGCCAGGAAGTCGTTGAATGCGACGCCGCGCGGATCGTCGATCGGCGCCGGCGCGGTGCCATCGGGCTGTGCGACGATGATGCGGCGAAGTTCGGGCAGGCTGTGCAGCACGGGCAGCAAAGACGGCACCAACGGCGCGGAGATCACCAGCGCCTCGGCGCGGCTGTCGGCCAGGATGTAGCCGACCATCTCGTGCGTCAGCAGCGTGTTGGTCGGCACCGGCACCACGCCGGCACGCAATGCGCCCCAGAACGCGATGGGAAAATCCACAGTGTCCAGCAGCAGCATTGCCATGCGGCGCTCGCGGCCGATACCCGCGGCGCGCAACGCATCAGCGAAGCGGTGCGTGTGCTCTGCCAGTGTCGCGTAGGTCAGGGAGCGCCACGGGTCGAAGAACACCGGCGCGTCGCCGCGTCCTTCCGCGAGATGGCGATCGACGAACCAATGGACCGCGTTGCCGTCCGAAGCCATGGATCTGCTCCCTATGTCATTGCGGGTTGGCCACCGGACTTCGGCCGACCCGCACTGAATGAAACGGCGTCGGCCGCTTGACGCAGGTTCCCCCCTCCCCTTGAGGGAGGGGTTGGGGGAGGGGTGCGTACATCCACCGACCGCGGATGTACGCACCCCTCCCCCAACCCCTCCCTCAAGGGGAG
>DASXFW010000289.1:0-4136 GCA_036489395.1 Acetobacteraceae bacterium
AGATCGACGGGCTTGCGCATGGGGTGCCTCCGGTCGCAGGGTGACGCGGCACGATAGAGCAGACCGGTGCACCGCGTCACTCACGGCCGAGAGAGCCGGCACGAAACCTCGCTAAATCGTGAGTGCGCGCTTATACGTTGCTGCGCAACATCGCGTCAGATAGCTTCGCCAGACCCGACCGATCGGAGCCGTTCAACCTGTGGCGATCTACCATCTCTCGGCGAAGGTGATCAGCCGCGCGGACGGCCGCAGCGCCGTGGCTGCAGCGGCCTACCGGGCGGCTGAAGAGCTGCACGACGAACGCCTCGGCCGGGCGCACGACTTCACCAACAAGGCCGGCGTCATCCACTCGGAGATCCTGCTGCCCGAGGGCGCGCTGGCGCGTCTCGCCGACCGCACCACCTTGTGGAACGAGGTCGAGGCCACTGAGAAGCGGAAGGACGCGCAGCTTGCCCGGGAGATCGAGATCGCGCTGCCACGAGAGCTGACCAAGGCGCAGGCGATCGGGCTGGCGCAGGATTTCGTGCGCGAGCAGTTCGTGGCGCGGGGGATGGTGGCGGACCTGAATGTGCATTGGGGCCGCACGGCGCGCGGCGAGGACCAGCCGCACGCGCATGTCATGCTGACGATGCGCGAGGTCGGGTCGGATGGGTTCGGCAAGAAAATGCGGGAGTGGAACCGCACTGAGGTGCTGGTGGGCTGGCGGGCGCGCTGGGCCGAGTTGGCGAACGCGCGCCTGGCCGAGCTCGGGCATGACATCCGGGTGGATCACCGGTCGCACGCGGCGCAGGGCATCGGGCTGGAGCCGCAGAACAAGATCGGGCCGGCGGGAGCCCGGCGCGAAGCGCGGGGCGAGGATGCCGAGCGTGCAGCGGAACATGAGGCGCTGGCCCGGCGGAACGGCGAGCGGATCATTGATGATCCGTCGCTGGTACTGGCGGCGCTGACGCGGCAGCAATCGACATTCACGCGGCGCGACCTGGCGCGGCTGGTGGACCGGCACACGGCGGACCTCGACCAGTTCGCCACGGCGATGGCGAAGGTGGAAGCCTCGCCGGAGATGGTGCGGCTGGGCACGGACGGGCGAGGGCAAGAGCGGTTCACCACGCGGGAGATGCTGGCGACCGAGCAGCGCATGGAGCGGGCGGCGGGGACGCTCGCCGAACGCCAGGGCCATCGGTCGGATCTCCGGCGGCGCTTGCAAGAATCGACCACGCTGGGGCGGGAGCAGGGGCTGGCGTTCGGGCACGTGACGCAGGGGCCGGACCTCAGCGTGGTGGTGGGCTACGCCGGCACCGGCAAGAGCACGATGCTGGGCGTGGCGCGCGAAGCCTGGGAAGCCGAGGGCTACCAGGTGCGCGGCGCGGCATTGTCGGGAATTGCCGCCGAGCAGCTGGAGGCCGGCGCGGGGATTGCCAGCCGGACGGTGCACAGTCTGCTGTTCCAGTGGGAGCAGGGGCGCGAGGCGCTGACCGAGCGCGACGTGCTGGTGGTGGACGAGGCCGGGATGATCGGCTCGCGGCAGATGGAGCGGCTGTTGACGGCGGCGGGGGCTGCCGGCGCGAAAGTCGTGCTGGTGGGCGACCCGGAGCAGTTGCAGGCGATCGAGGCCGGTGCGGCGTTCCGGGCGATCGCCGAGCGGGTTGGCGCGGCGGAGATCACCGAGGTACGGCGGCAGCGCGCGGCCTGGCAGCAGCAGGCGACGCGGGAGTTGGCGACCGGACGCACCGAGGTGGCGTTGGCACGGTACGAGGCCGCCGGGATGGTGCAGGGGCACGCCACGCTGACCGAGGCCAAGGACGCGATGATCGCCGGGTGGGATGCGGCGCGGCGGGAAAACCCGCAGGCGCGGCAGATCATGCTGGCGTACCGGCGCGACGACGTGCGCGACCTGAACGAGCGGGCGCGGGCGGTGCGGCAGGCCGCCGGCGAACTGGGGGAAAGCTACCGTGTGGCGACGGAGCACGGCGCGCGTGAGTTTGCCGCGGGGGATCGGGTGTATTTTCTGCGGAACGAGCGGAGCCTGGGGGTGAAGAACGGCACGCTCGGCACCGTGGCGCGCATCGGAGGCAGCGCCTCTGGCAAGGGGCATGTGCCCGGCCAGGGCGACCGGCTGGTGGTGCGGCTGGACGATGGCCGGTCGGTCGGCTTCGACGTGAAGGACTACGCGCATATCGACCACGGCTACGCGGCGACGGTGCACAAGAGCCAGGGGGTGACGGTGGACCGGACGCATGTGCTGGCGACCAGCCACATGGACCGGCACGCGGCCTATGTCGGGTTGAGCCGGCACCGGGAGCGGGTGGACCTGCATTGGAGCGAGGACCAGGTGGGCAGCCGGGAGCGGCTGACCCGAGTACTTGGCCGCGAGCGGCTGAAGGACACCAGCCTGGATTACGGGTTCGGACGAACGGAGGCCGAACCGGAGATTCGCCGCGAGTCGGCGGCCGACTCGGTGCGGGCCTATGCCGAGCGGCGCGGCCTGGTGCCGGAGAGCGAGATCGTGCTGCGCGAGCGTCCCGTGGAGGCGCTGCGCGCCGAGCCCGCCCGGTCGCGGCGGGGGATGTTCGCCGGTTTGAAGCTGGAGGCTGACCCACCCACGGCGGCACCAGCGCCGGCCGTATCGCCGGCCGCGACGGAGCAGGACCGGGCGGCGGACCGGCTGGCGCAGTCGGTCGGTGCCTATGCCCGTGCCTGGTCGGACCAGGCGCGGATGCGCGAGGCCGGGTTGCCGGTGCTGCCGCACCAGGCGGCGGCGCTGGCGGCGGCCGACCGCACGCTCAATGCGCAGCTTCCGGAGTTCGGGCGGGACCTTGATGCGGCACTGACCCATGCGCCGCGGCTGGTACAGGGCGCCGGCACGGATCGGGGATTGGCGGTGCTAATCGAGGCCGGGCGGGTTGCGCGCACCGAGCGGGAAAAGCTGGAGGCGCGGGCGCGCGAGGCGGTGCGGGCCTGGACCAAGCTGGAGCAGGCGTACGATCAGGCCGGGGCGCAATACGACCACCGGACGCAGCGGACGCTCGGCGCGCAGATGGAGCGGTTTGCCCACGAGCTGAAGCGGGATCCCCACCTCGACAGCGTGTTGCGGCAACGCGGCGCGCAGCTCGGCATCGCCGAGGGGTCGCGGCTGACGCTGGTGGTGCAGAGCCAGAAGCTCGATTACGCGCTGACGCGCGAGCTGGGGCTGCGGCACGGCCTCGGCATGAGCATGTGAGCCGCGGCGATGGACGACGCAGACGACACCGGCGGCGCGGAGCGGGCGTTCGAAGCACTGCGGGCGGAGGTGGCGGCGCTGCGCCAGGCTGTCGAAGGGCAGGCCGCGCCGGACTACGCGCTGACCCTCGGGGCGATCGTCAAGGAACTGCAGGCGGTTGGCGCGCGGCTCGATGCGATCGAAGCCGCGCCACCAATGCAGGTGACGCCGGCGACGATCGCGCAGCAGATACGGACGGAGGCCGCGCGGCTGGCCGATGGGCAGGCCCAGCAGGCGCAGGCGGCACGGGAGGGTTTCGAGCGGGGGCGGGAGACGCTGGCGCGTGTGGCGTTCTTCCAGCAGCGCACACAGCGCGATCGGAACATCCTCTGGGTAGTTGGCGGCGGGGCGGCGCTGATCGGCGCTGTGCTCGGCACGATGCTGTTCATGGAGGTCAATCGGCACGCACCGGACGACTGGGGATGGTCGGCGGGCTGGGCAGCGTGGCTGATGCAGGCCAACAGGCTGCAGGCGGGCTACCAGCTCATCGACCGGAACGACCCTGGCTCCGCCGCGGTCTTGAGCGAGGACATCCGGCTGGGCAACGCCTATGCCGACGTGCTGCACAAGTGTGAGGCGGACGTAGTGCGGACCGGGAAGGTGGAGCGCTGTACCTTGGACGTGCAGGCGCCGCAGCAGGGCAACGGGCGGTCGGCGAGGCAGTAAGGCTGCCTCCTTCCACAGTCGGATGGGATGGCGCCGGTTGTCAGACAAACAACGCTGTTACTGCGATTATATGCAGCAATTCTCATTTTGGCATTTGCGGCGGTTATCGCTGGATATGGGGTTGATTAAGGCGCGGGGCGTTGGCCGGAGGCTGGCGTTGATCAGGGCGGTCGTGGTGGTGGCTGGACGAAGGCCAGGGTGCGCACGAGGTCAT
>DASXFW010000181.1:0-8962 GCA_036489395.1 Acetobacteraceae bacterium
GGTAGAAGCCTGCCTGATCAACTTCCAGCGCCCGACAGATATGCTCTGAAATGCGGTTCAGCCAGCGGTGCCGAACTGTGCGCATAGTGATTATGTATTCGTAACAACATAGCGGCCGGCTCGTACGGTGAATAAGATGGGTTAGCGCGTGATGATCTGGTTTGTCGGACGCTATGCGCCCGGCTCGCCTGCCCCGAAACGACGGCGGTACCGGCTACAGCCGGGACCCAGCCACAGCGGCCCGCACGTCTCCGATTGTTACCGAGCCTTCCTGCGCAATCATCGTGCGATTCCGATCAGTCCGACCGCAAGAAGGCTGAGAGACCCAGGTTCCGGAGCGCCGACCGGCGGGCTGTTCAAACTCAGATCGTCGATCCAGGTATCGCCGTTCAGCGTATGGGTCATGACGATTTCGATCGGGTCGCCGATGGCGCCATTCCCGGCGCCCACGGTGGCATCCACCGCGAGGCTGTGCAGAGCGTCGTCGCTGGACACGAAGGTGGTGGTTCCCAAAACCGCCAGAGTCGTTGCATCGATCAAATCGACCTCAACGCCGCCATCGAGCGCTCCAGGCGTGCCCTCGTGCTCGGGCAGGCCAAAATATGGCTGCTGCACAGTCAACGTCAGTTCATAACTCCCCACCGCCCAGTCCGTGGCGAGAATTTGGTTGATGCTGCCCTGCCCCTCAAGGGGAGTATTATCGGGAGCATTCAGATCGAGCATCAGGCCATCGGGGTAACTCGGGTTGAACCCAGTCGGATCGACCGTGGCCGCGTAGTCGGCGGTGACGTTCCAACCGCTCAGGTCCGTGTTGAACCCCGGATTCGTGATGGGGATTACTGCAGCGTGCGCCATCGCGGTGCAGGCCAGGACAAGGCCGGCGGCGGTACAGCCCAACCGCCCGAGGCACAAGGCTGTCGGATTTTTGATACCGACCGCCGACGCAAACGTCTTCATCTTTTTTCCCCGCAACACCTTTGTCTTGCAAGTAACGCAAGTTTGATGCCCTTGGGGAAAAATGAATGAAATCAATTCTCTGCGCCGCTCGAACGTTTCGTTGGATTGCTGAGGTGTAAAGTTCTCCGACGGTCTCACAAATTAGACTGGCGAATTCGCCGTTGGCGGCCGATTTCGCTCGTTTCCAACCCGTAAGGTTTTCCGACGCGCTTGCGGAACAGGTTCGTTGCTGGTGGCGGCGCTCCGGAGATATCTCGTTGCACAATCAGGCGCGATACTTGACATAACGCGGGCTATCCAACCGACACACTGCAGCAGCCGTCACCCCGCCCGAGGCCGCCGTCGCACATCCGCCCGCACATGGCGGAAATTCAACACCGCCGGATCCGCAACCACCGGCCCCGGCGCTATCGCCACGATGATTTGTTCCGCGATCGGCGCGAAGTCGGCGCGGAAATGCACCGATGATTTCAGTGCCAGGATGGGGCACGACGATGGCTCGATCCCGAAATGGCGGATGATCGCCTGATCCAGCGCCTGCATCTTCTGCGACACCACCACCACGCGCACGCCATCGATATCGATCAGCGCGCTGGGCCCGAGATTGCCCGGATTGCCCGCACCCATCGGCCCGGTCAGCGTGAACTGACCATCGGCCAGCGTCACCGCCCGTGCGGTGCACGCGAACGGCATGCCGTCCGACTTGCCGCCGAGAGACAGCGACACCGTCGCACCCTCTCCCGCGGCATGACAGGCCGCGGCGCTTTCCGCGTCGTTGATCAGACACAGCAGCGCCCCGGTCGCGCCCTGGCGCACCAGCTCGGCCAGCAATTCCGTGGTGTCGCCGTGACCGCCGCCGCCGGGATTGTCCTGCGTGTCCGCCAGCACGATCGGCTTGTCGGCGCGTGCGGCCAGGCGCTTCGCCTCGGCCACCGCTTCCGCCGCCGGCAGCGTGTCCTGAACGAACAGAGCTTCGCGCGCGGCGACGTGCGCAACGAAGGCATCCGCGGCGGCGTCGGCCTTCGCTTGCGTGTCGGCGAACGCGGCGCAGGCGACGCCGCAGCCGTAGAAATCCGCGTAGGGAAAGCCGAAGCAGAACGCGAGCTCGGCGACATCCATGCGCTCGGCCAGCGACGTGCGCTCGGCCATGATCTCCTGCATCGGCGGCAGCAGCGTGCACTGGCTGCCGAGCGGGATCCAGAAATCGAAGGTGCGGAACGCGCGCGCCCACGGCGTGCCGCGCTCGATGCGTTGCAGCAACAGATGCATCGCCCGGCCGCCGGCGGCTTTCATATCGATGTGCGGATAGGTGCGGAACGGCACCGCAATATCGGTCAGTGCCACCATGCGCGCCGTCAGGTTGGCGTGCGGATCGAGGCTGATGGTCAGCGGCAGATCGGGTCCGGCGATGGCGCGGACGCGGCGGAGCAGCTCGCTTTCCGCGTCGGGGAAACTTTCCACCACCGCGGCGCCGTGCAGGTCGAGGTAGATGCCGTCGAGCGGCGCTGCGTCCAGTGCCGCGGACAGGCGCGCGCAGATCACTGCGGCGATCCGCTCGAACGCCTCGTCCTGCACCGGGCCGGCGGGATTGGCGAAGCACCAGGCGAGCGGCACCAGCGTGACGCCGGCCGATTCCGCAACCGCGATGGCGCCGGCGCTCGGCACTGATGTGGGGCGGAGCGCGTCGAGCAATCCGTCACCCTGCTGTAACGGAGGGAAGCCGCCCGGGTGGACGAAGTCGGCGTAGGTCGTCGGACGCGGCGCGAAGGAGTGGCTCTCGTGCAGGAAGCCGCCGATGGCGATGCGTCGGGTCATTCGTAAGGTCCTGTCGTTACGCGTCGGTCTGCCGCCGTCGTGGCGGGCGCATTTCTGTCATTGCGAGTTGACCACCGGCCGGCCGCGGCCGACCCGCACTGGATGAAACGGTCGCAGCGTAGGTTCTCCACTCCCCTTGTGGGAGGGGTTGGGGGAGGGGTCGAGGCGTACAAATCGACCCCTCCCCCAACCCCTCCCACAAGGGGAGGGGAGAACCTATGTCAAGCCGCCGACGCCGTTTCATCCAGTCGCGGGTCGGCCCGCCGGCCGGTGGCCAACTCGCAATGACAGGTCATCTCCACAGCGGGTCGATCGGTCCGCGTCCATCCAGCACCGCGGCGATATTGTCCAGCGCACGAAAACCCATTGCGTTGCGAGTCTCGACCGACGCGCTGCCGACATGCGGCGACAGGATCACGTTGTCCAGCTTGCTGAACCGCAGATCGAAATCCGGTTCGGCACGGAACACGTCCAGCCCGGCGGCGAACAGATGGCCGGTGGTCAGCGCGTCGAGCAGCGCTTCTTCATCCACCAGGCCGCCGCGCGAGACGTTCACCAGCACCGCGCCCTGCGGCAGCAGGGACAAAGCGCGCGCATTGACGATCTTGTCGGTCGCCGGGCCGGCCGGCGCGTGCAGCGACAGGAAGTCGCAGTGCGGCAGCATGGCGTGAAAGTCAGCGAAGTAGTCCGCACCCTTCTCCAACTCCGGCGGCAGCCGGTTGCGCGCGTGGTACACCACGCGCATGTCGAAGCCGCGCGCGCGCTGCGCCATCGCCTGGCCGATGCGGCCCATGCCGAGGATGCCCAGCGTCTTGCCGGTCACGCGCACGCCCAGCAGATCGCCCTGGCCGATGCGGAAGCGCCAGCCGTTGCGCATGATCCGATCGTACTCGTAAGCGCGGCGTGCGGCCGCCAGCAGCATCATGAACGCGAAGTCGGCGGTGCACTCGGTCAGCACGCCGGGCGTGTTGGTGACGATCAGGCCGCGCGCCTTCGCCGCCGCCACATCGATATGGTCGTAGCCGACGCTGCTGGTGGCGCCGACGCGCACGCTGGCGGGCAGCGCGGCAATCGGCCCGGCCAGCAGCGGCAGGGTGTTGGTGAACATGATGGCGTCGGCGGCATGCTCTGTTGCGGCGTGCACCACTTCCGGCGCGGTCATGTCGCCCGGGCCCTCGGCCACGACGGCGTCGAACTCGGCACGGGCGCGCGCGATCACGTCGCGCGGCATCAGGCACGCCAGGACCAGGCGTGGTTTCATGCGGCGGGCTCCTCCGGTTTCTTCGCGGGTGCAACATAATACGGTGCGCGCCGTTGCAGGAGTCCGTGAAAATGCTCGGATGGCTTGCCGGCCCGACGATCAGGCGGCGGCCAGTTCTCCCGCCGGAACCGCGACTGGAAGCAGCACCGTTGCGGTCGTGCCCCTGCCGAGCATGCTGTGCAGGCCGAAATGCCCGCCGTGTTGCTCGACGAACAACCTGGCGAGGGGCAGGCCGAGGCCGGCGCCGCCGCGGCGCGACGGCCCGCTGTCGAGCTGCACGAACGGCTGCAAGGCGCGCGGGATATCCGCCGGTGCCATGCCGATCCCGGTGTCGCGCACGGTGATCTTCACGCCCTGGGCGTGCGACTCGATGGCCAGCGTCACCGTGCCGCCGGCGGGCGTGAACTTGATGGCATTCGACAGCAGGTTCAGCAGGACCTGGCGCAGGCGCAAATGGTCCCCCTCGATCCGCGGCAGGTCGCACACGGCGCACGGGACGAGCTTTACGCCGGCCGCTTCGGCCTGGCGGTGCACGATGCCCACCGCTTCGTGGGCCAGACGCGCCAGACAGACGGGTTGCAGTCGCAATGTGTTGGCGCCGGACTGGAGCCTGGTGACGTCGAGGATGTCGTTCACCAGCTCCAGCAGGTGCCGGCCGCTGTGCACGATGTCGGCCGCGAAGTCGCGATAGCGCGGCTGCACCGGGGATCCCGGTTTGTCGTTGGCAATGATCTCGGCCAGGCCAATCACTGCGTTCAGCGGCGTGCGCAGTTCGTGGCTCAGGTTGGCGAGGACGCCGATCCTGTCGCGATCCGCCGATTCGGCGCGCGACTGTGCCGACCGCAGGCGGAGCTCTCGGCGCTTGGCCAGGGTGATGTCGGTTATGATCAGGATGCAGCCGCCGTCGGGGCTGCCGCCGCGGCTGATGCGAAGCCAGCGTCCGTCGGGCTGCTGCATTTCGCCGTCCGGCCGCGCCGGCGCGAATTCCTGTGGCAGCATTTCCCCCGTGACGAAGGCCGGGACCATGCCGGTCATGCGCGGGTTGCTCCAGACGATCCGGCCTGCCGCGTCGATCAGTGCGACACCATCGTTCAGGTGTTCTGCCGCCGCCACGAGGCGGGCCTGCGTCCGACGCTCGGCCGATCGCCTGCGCCGGGTCGCCGCGAACATCGATTTCCCGAAGCCGAACACGATTCGGCTCTCCCCTTGTCCGTTGGCGCAGGCATTGCGCGACCGGAGGTTACCGACGCGTTTCATTCCGGGCGGCATTGCGGAAATCATAGCGCGTGCTTGATGGGCGCTTGACGCGTGCCGGCGTGCAGGACATGCGTCGCGGTATCGATGCGTGACAGGAGGCGGAATGCCGTCAGCGATCATCGGCGGGGCCATGCTGCCGCATGCGCCACAGTTCTTCACTCTGCCGGATACCGAGGACAAGGACGTTGTGGCTCGCGTGCGTGCCGCGGCGGCACAGATCGGCGCGCGGCTGACCGCGCTGCGGCCCGATCTGTGGATCATCTTCTCCAACGATCACGCGGAGCAATTCTTCCACAATGTGGCGCCGGCGTTCACCATCCATGTGGGCGGCGAGGCGTCGGGGCATTTTGCCGGGCGCGACTTCCATTGGCAGGTGCCGGGCGAGGTCGGCCACGCATTGGTGCGCGATCTGTACCGGCAGGGCTTCGATCCGGCGTTCAGCAGCACCGCGAAGATCGACTACGCGATCGGCATTCCGCTGACGCATCTGGGGCTGACGGCGCCGGTGCTGCCCATCTACGTCAACGCCTATCTGCCGCCGCAGCCGACGATGGAGCGCTGCTTCGCGTTCGGCCAGGCGGTGGCGCGTGCGGTGGGTGCGATGGGGCTGCGCACGGTGGTTCTGGCCAGCGGCGGCATGTCGCATTTCCCCGGGACCGACCGGTATTCGCAGCCGGAACTGGCGTGGGACCAGCGCGTGCTGGAGAAGCTGCGGACGGGCAATCTGAAATCGCTGATCGGCTACGACGAGGCGGAACTCGACGCGACCGGCAACATCGAGCTGCGCTGCTGGGCGTGCGCGGCGGGTGTGCTGGGCGAGCGGGTGCCGGACATGGTGCAGCTCGATCCGAGCTGGCACCACAATTACGCGTCGCTCGGGTGGTGGAGCGAGGTGCCGCCGGCGGCGGAACCGCATTATCCGGCGACGCGGCCGGAGCTGGTGGCGCTGACCGGGGCGCTGCATGCGCTGATGCACGATGCGGCGGCGCGGCGGGCGTGGGTCGCGGATCCGGCCGCCTACGCCGGGGGTTTCGCGCTGGACGACGCGCAGCGGGCGGCGCTGGTGACGATGGACCGCGCGGCGCTGCTGGCGATGGGGGTGCATCCGCTGGTGCCGTTCCTGGCGGCGATGCAGATCGAGCGGGAGCGGGCACTGTCATCGCGAGAGGCATAGCGTTCCTGGCAAGAAACAAGCTTCCCCCTCCCCTTGAGGGAGGGGGCCAGGGGGAGGGGTCGGCACTTCCGAGGTTCGGCGGATATACCGACCCCTCCCCCTACCCCCTCCCACAAGGGGAGGGGGATTTCGCTCATGACGGTGTGTCGCTCAGCACCACGCCGGATGCCGTTGCCATCGGGACGTGCACCGGCATATTCAAACCCCACGCGCTGCCCAGATCGCCCGCGATGTTCCACCTCGCGGGCGGCGTCACCCCGGACAGATTGTCGGTGACCGCATTGCCGCGGCCCATCATGTAGGTGCCGTACGGATAGAACAGCCGACACGACGCACTTGCGTTCACCAACGGCTGCGTCAGCGTAATCTGCACCTGCGTCGGGTTCAGCCGCACGCAGGCTGTTGCGTTCACGATCGTTCCGGGGGACGCGACCGATCCGCCGTCCATCACGGCCCAGCCGGAACCCACCGCGGCCTGCGTCGCCGGCACGATCAGATCGGTGCCGCAATCGTGCTGCACCGTCACCACCAGCACCGTGCTGGACTGGCGCCAGACATGCGAGACGACCGGCCCGCCCGCCGCGGGAATGCCGGCTGGGATCGTCGAAATCGTGTCGCCGCCGGCGGCGGCCAGCACCGCGCGTGCCACCAGCGGTGCCGCGAGCATGCCGAAGCGCTGGTTGTCGGGCACGTCGCGATGCATCGAATCGCCGCCGGTCCACAGGCCGGTCGTCGGATCGTAGCTGGTCGGCGCGCGCGGCAGGCTGTCGGAGGTCTGCGGCAGCACGACCGTTACGTTCTGCGTCGGATCGGCGACCATGTCGGCGACGACTTCGCGGTGCATCTGCGTGCCGGGATCGTTGTTGCCATAGGCAAACGGAATCGCCGACCACCAGACCTGCGGCAGGTTTGCCGCGGTGCGGCCGATCATGCCGCGCTCCAGCGCGAGGAACCGGCGTGCGGCCGCCTCGTAGGTGGCTTTCTCCGAGTACTGGCGGGTGCTGTCGTTCTCCGACCACGGCCAGATGAGCGCGACGATGTCGGCGGCATCCTCAGGCGCGGTGTACGATGCGGTATCGAGCCAGGTCTGCACCGCGTCGCCATCGCCGCCGAGGCCCCAGGTGGACGGATTGCTGCCGTCGCCCGGGTCGTTCAGGAAGGAGCCGGTCAGGTCCAGCGCCGGCACGGGGTAGATGCCCTCGCCGTGGATGCAGGTGGCGGCAGGCTGGCTGCCGTAGCAACCGACCACGCCGTAGGCCAGGGCGCCGAGATGCCAGGCCACGCCCTGCGCCAGCAGGTGCCAGGCGCCGTCGTTCAGCCCATTGCCGGAATTGGACTGGCCGGTGACCAGGATCTGCACGCCCTTGCGCGGGCCGAGCACCCAACGGCCCAGGTAGTTGATAAGGCCGCCGATCTCGCCCGCCGCCAGTGCGCGCGGCCAGGTCGCCGCCTCGTGGAACCAGCACTCCGCACCGCCATTCGCGGCCCCATTGTGCAGGAACATCAGCGGGGCGGTGAGGGAGGCGGGCAGGGGGTTGGGCGCGAGTGTCGCCACCTGCGTGCCGTCCAGCCACACATCGGTGCCGCTGCCGGCGTTGTTGCGCAGGACAACGGCGTGGGAATGGCGGCGGGTCAGGCCGGAGGTCAGCACGGTCTGCTGCGCGCCCGGGAACAGCACCAGACGGTTGCTGCCGGCGGTGTTGTCGGCGGCGAGGATGGTAGTACTACTAACGGTCAGCAACGCACTGGCCGCGGTCGAGGCCTGCCGCCAGTTCGGCCGCGACCAGACGAAACAGAGCGTCCAGGCACTGCCGGAACCAAGCTGCATCGATGCGCTCAGCAGGCCCTGGTCGGGGTCCATCAGCGGAAGCTGCTGTCCGGAGGCGGGCAGGGCAGGGGGGATGATCGTGTTGCGGCCGACGCCGCCCAGCACGCTGTTCAGGCGCGGGGTGGCGATGGGCGCCGTGCCGGTGCTCGACTGGTGGAACACGGTCAGCGGTGCGCCGGCGCCGGACTTGTCCGCGACGCTGCCGACCGATGCGCCGAACGCGGCGATGGGCGTGCCGGTGGGGCTCAGAATGCCGGACGCCGTGCTGGCGTCCCACCAGCCGGACAGGCCGGAGATGGAGTTGGGGGCGGTGGCGGCAGATGCCCCCGGCAATGGCTGCCACAACGCGGGTCTGCCGGGCGCGGCCAGCATCGTGCGGCCGGGGGAAAGCAGGATCACGCTCATGGGGTGGCCGGATGGCGGCTGGCGTGGTGCGGAAGCCGGGTCGGCGGAGGTGCAATAAGGTGCATGCTGAAATTTCCCTGAATGGGCGCAGTCAGTCATACTAACATACACTAACGCGAAGGGCAAGTGGAAACTATCCGAGGCAAGCGCACATTGGCATTGCGAGTTGACCACCGGCCGGCGGGTCGGCCCGCAGTGGATGAAACGGCGTCGGTGGCTTGACGTAGGTTTCCCCCTCCCCTTGAGGGAGGGGGTTAGGGGGAGG
>DASXFW010000223.1:0-41183 GCA_036489395.1 Acetobacteraceae bacterium
GTTCAACACGAACGAGGTTGCTTCTTCGTCGCTTCGCTCCGAACAAGAAACTGAGGCCTTCCATGCCGCGGATGGGAGGCACGCTCGGCGCACCCCCACGTCATGCCGACGAAAGTCGGCATCCACGCCTTTGCCGCGGCCCGCACAGCAAGTCGGGGATGCCGACCTTCGTCGGCATGACGTGGGGGTGCGCCGAGCGTTTCATCCTGGGCGGGTCGGCCGCTGCCGGCCGGTGGCCAACTCGCAATGACAGAATGCGACGTCACAGACAACGCGACGACTCCGGTCGCGCCGGAGACGTTCTACAGCGATGCCAGAAAATTCCGCGGATCGCGGACGTGATGGATATTGGTCACCAGGAAATTCTCGTGCTGGCGTTGCCCGTTGGGGCCAATCCATTCGCCATAGACGATCAGCTTGCCATCCCATTCCATGCGAACGTTCAAGGGGCGCGGGATGCCGCGCAAGACCTCAGCCGGCGCGGTGACGCCGGTATCGGCCGGCGTATCCGTCGCCAGGGCGGCGGGACTTTCCGGCGGCGGCGCCAACAGCAGGACGCGTTCCGCCGGCCACTCGCGCAATTGATCCGCCAGCCACGTCCAGTCGCCGGCTGACAGATATTCATTCGCGCCAAAACCATCGGGAATATGCGGCATGTCGTACGTGTAGCGCACCTCCACCTGCCACCCGAGGCAGTCGGTCAGCAGGTGTCTGACCAGGCGGGGAATCTCCTCAAGATTCGAGCGATACGCCATGATGTTGTAGCGCAATCGCGGCGGCGCCGAACCTTGCCGCATCGCCGCTAACAAGCGATCCCAGTTGCTGGCGAAGATCTTCCAGCGTGCGCCTTTGCGCATCCGTTCGTACAGCGGTGGATCGAGGCTTTCCAGCGAGATGTTGATATGATGCAGGCCGCTGTTCGCGAGCGTCGCGAAATACGCATCCGGCATCCGCTTCGCCAGGTTGGTCGTGTACATGATCTTGTGCCGCCATTCGCGCGGTACGCTTTCAATGAACTGCACCAGCGCCGGATGCAGCGTCGCCTCGTGCAGGCAGGACAGCCAGAAATTTCCGTCGGTCACAAAGGGAATGAGCCGCAGCGCCGCATCGAAGGTCGCACGTGACATGAACCGTGTGCTTCGCGTGTTGGCATAATCGAACACGCAGAATGGGCACCGCAGGTTGCAGTTGTTGACGATGTCCATCGCCACGTGGCTGACCGGCTCGAACCCGGTGCGCAGCGCCGGCGCCAGCTCGAGCGGTGTGCGGTTGCCCAGCGGTCGCACGATGATCCGGTCGCGCTCCTTCTCGCTCAGCGGCTGCGGGAATAACACCCAAAATCCGTAATGCGCGTCGCCGATCGACAATTCGGCCAGCGGCGGATTGAACGCGTCCGCCCTGCCGCGCGCCAGCAGCCGTTCACCATCCGGCACCGGCAGCACGATTTCGAACGCCACACGCTCGGTGGGGTCCGATCGGTTGCGTACCCAACCGGCGACATGGTGCGTGCTGCGTTCGTCCACGTACCCTTGCAACTGTGGCGCGAGCGTCAGTGGCGATCCTGCCGGCATCGGCCGGACAATCACATGGTCGCGTTCATGCCCGCTCAATGGCGTCGGGAAATCGACTCGGAAACCGTAGCACGCATCGCCGATGCCAAGCTGTTGCAACGCCGGGTCCCGGCGGTCGGCGACACCGCTGGCGATGACGCGGGAGGCGTCCGGCAGGTCCAACACGATCTCATAGGCCAGCCGTTCGTCGGGGTTGCGGAGATCGCGCATCCAACCCGCGACATGGGTCGTGCTGCGTTCATCGACAAAGCCCTGGATGCTGGATTTGACACCCGCTGAAACGAGCGCGGTGCTGCCCCGGCGGCGAATCGCGGTGACGAGGTCGGTCAGTCTCAACATGGTGGCGGCATAGCAGAATCCGCGCGTGTGCGTGAATTGACGATCGGCCGATCAGGTGACGCTCACGGCAAGCGAATGGCTGGGGACCGAGGCGGGTTGCCGGGGCCGTACAACGAAAACGGGGGCTGAAACAGCCCCCGCTGCGTCGGTCCAAGGACCGTTGGGCTTAGAACGGATGCGTGTTCGACGAGGTCAGCACGCTGGACAGGTTGGAAACACCCACGAAGGTGATCTTGGTATTGTCCGAGAGCGTGATGGTGGAACTGCCACCGGAGCTGACCGCCGAGCCGACGGCCGATTGCTCCGAAGCCAAGCCGTAACCGGACAGCAGCAATTGGTCGTTGGAGTTGAAGTCGGTGATGAAGTCGGTTGACCCCGCTGTCAGCGACTTCAGGAACACGAACATGTTCGAGCCGGAGCCACCGGAGAACGTGTCGGAACCGGCGCCTGCCAGCAACGTGTCGCTGCCGCTGCCGCCGACGATCGAGTCCGAGCCGGATCCGCCGAAGAACTGGTTGTTGGTGGAGGAACCGCCGGCATTCAGTGTCTCGTTCCCACCTAGTGCGGCGTAGAGTGCGTGGCCGGTGCTGCCGCTATACGTGATGACGCCACCGGAGCTGCCGAACAGGGTCGTTCCGCCGCTGCCGCCGACGACGGTGGCATTGCCGGAGCCGCCGGCGAAGACCAGCGGGCCTGAGCCGCCATCAAGGGTCTCGGCACCGGAGCCGCCCACAACGGTTGCGCCACCGGCGCCACCGACGAAGTTGAGGGTGCCGCCGCCGCCGAACACATACAGGCCGTTGCTGCCGGCGCCCGCGGTTACGCTGGTGGCGCTGTTGCCGGCCGCGATCGTGTCGCCCGTGCCTTGGTCGAGGACCGTCAGGGACCCTGGGGTCGTACCGAAGCCGCCGAACGCGAGAGCGTGCGTGCCGGAGAGCGTCAGCGTCGTGTTGCTGATACCTGCCGAGATCGTCGTGTTGCTGCCTGTGTCGTCCTGGCTCAGTGAGCCGCTGGAGGAACCGAAGCCGCCGAACACCAGGCCACTGGCGCCGCTGGTGGTGACGGTGACGGAACTCATGCCAGCGGACAGGGTGGCCTGGGAGCCGCCGACCGAAACACTGAGTGCGCCGGCCGTGCTGCTGAACGTTCCGAATAGCAGGGTCGAGGCGCCGGTCGCGTTCACCGTGGACGAGCCACCGAGCACCGCGATGGTGTCCTGGCTGCCGGCGGAAAGGACCAGGCTGGTGTTGGAGTTGGTGGAGGACTGCCCGGCGAACACCAGGTTGGTGCCGGTGCCGCCCTGAATGGTGCCGGAACCGGAGCCGACGATTGTGCTGTTGCCGTTGCCAACCGAGAGGTCGTAACCGCTGCCCGCGTCGTAGATGACGTTGCTGCCGCCGCTGGCGACAACCGTCGAGGCGCCATTGACCAGGAATGTGCCGCCAATGGTGCCCGACAGCAGTGCTGTGGGGCTCCCGCCACCCTCAACCGTGACGGGGGCGGTGGCGTTGTTGACGATGAAGTTGTAACCGGAGGGAACGCTGGCCGTGCCACTCGCCGAACCGCTTAGCACCAATTCCGCTTGGGTCCCGGCGCCGCCGCTTGGGCTCGGAACGCTGCCGCCCACGGACGCTCCCTGTGAGCTCAGCACGCTGCCCTGGCCCGCGAGAATGATAGCATTGGCCAGCACCTGGGCGAGGAGCCCATTCGTACCCGCTCCGGAGCCGACGGTCAGTGGCTGCCCACTCGTGCCCGGTACTGTAACAGCCATAGTGCTCTCCGTCTCGCTACGCCGCGGTCTGGTCACCCAAACCTTACGGCCACCGAATTATGGACCAGTACAATTTTTTTGCAACCGATTTCTCGCGATCAGACCTGATCCCAAAAAAACCGGCAGTCATGCTTCCCGCCGACCGCAGGCATCATATAGCCGCCACGTCCGGACTCAAGCCAAAAACATTCCGTGAGTCACGCAATAGCGAAACCCGGCATTCCGGCCACCCCAATACGTAAAGGCGTCAGTATGGAGTCCTCACGCAGCCACATTTGCTGCGTCATTTAGGTAAGAAGCTGGTCATGGTATGACGCTCTCCCCATTCGCTTGCAGAACTCCCGCTACATATGCGGAAATCCGGGGCCTTCACTGTTACCAGAACCGCATCGAGATCTACGATTACACAAGATATGGAACGCTCGTCTGGACCGGAACGGCACGGCATCAGTTTCCTTTGGTGCGGGCCGATCGGGCGCCTCTCCCATCTATATCGTACCCGTTGATATTCCTTGAAGCCTCTGAAAATTCTTCGTCGCCGCGGTCGGAAACGGCCGCCTCTCACGGCCAAATTGTCTTGTTTCGCCACAACGAACACGAGCGTGCCACACGGCTCCGAAGCTCCCCGCATACATGCGCGACCAGGCTCGCGTCTGCAATCGCGACCCCTGCCCGCGAAACGCGTCCCACGCGATGCGAATCCAGGGTGACGACCGCTTGCGGGGACCAACAATCCGTTACAATGCCGACTTGCCGCCGTCCGTGCCTGGCCGGTAACCCGCCACCTCAATGGACGCTGTCCCACTGGTCCGGCTCGCTCCCGGCTCTTGCAACCTGACGTTGGTCCAGACGGTCGAACCCGAGGGCATCACGTGTGTTACTGATAGAAATGCATTTTCCACAATTTCCATGCCACAATTTCCGTGATAGTGCAGCAGCCCAGCCCAGCCGAGCCGTCACGCGCCGGGGTCCACCGCCAGCCGGCGCGGCAGATCGTGCGCGCAGCGCCCGAGGCCTACACAGAACCGGCTGACCACCGGCGCCAGCCGCTCGGCGGCTTCCCGCATTGCACCATTGGCCGCCGCCAGCCGCGCCGCTGCATCCCGGGCACGCGCCGCGACCCGCGGCCAGTCCAGCCCGGGCAGCGTGCCGTTGCGCAACACCCATCGGCCGCCCACCATAACGTCGCGCACGGCGCTCCCGTCCTCGGTGTTCACCAACTGGTTCACCGTATTGTTCAGCGGCACCCAGTTCACATGGTCCAGATCGAGGAACACCAGGTCCGCCTGATAGCCTGGGGCGATCCGTCCGATTCGGTCGGCCATTCCAAGCACCGCCGCGCTGCCCTCGGTCGCCAGGTGCAGCGCCTCCGCCGCACCAACCCACGCCTCCGGCGGGCGGTCGAAGACGCGGGAGACGAAGGCCGCCAGCCGCATCGCCTCAAACATGTTCTGGTTGTCGGAGGACGACGACCCGTCGGTGCCGACGCCCACCGTCACACCGCGCGTCAGCGCCGGGCGGATGTCGGCGATGCCGTTGCCCAGGCGCAAATTCGATCCCGGGTTATGGGCGATCGCTCCGCCACGCGCGGCGATCAGCGCGCGTTCGTCCTCGTCGATCCAGATCGCATGCGCCGCACTGAACCGCGGGCCGAGCACGCCCAGCGAATCGAGGTGCCGCGTCAGCGTCGTGCCGTAGCGGCGCAGCCCCGCCTGCCGCTGCACCGCCGATTCGGCAAGGTGCGTCTGCAGCGGCAGGCCGAAATCCTTCGCCAGCGCGGCCGCACCGCGCATGAACGAATCAGAGCAATGCAGCGGGATGGTCGGACCGAGGCCCAGGCGGATGCGGTCGGTCGGGTGCGGCCAGTGGCGGGCGGTGTCGCGCACGGCGGCCAGCGTCGCGTCGCCGGGTGCACTGCGGACCGCGTCGGCCAGATCACGCAGCTCGGCCGGCATGGCGTCCAGCAGCCCGGGGATCGCCAGGTAGAAACTGCGGTCGGCGATCATCGGCGCCACCACGGCGCGGATGCCGGCATCGGCATAGGCCTCGGCGACCGCGTTCAATCCGTCAGGCGTCGGCAGCGGCAGCAGCAAGGCGAGGTCGAAGCAGGCGGTGCAGCCCTTGCGCAGCATCTCCACCGCGGACAGCAGAGTGGACAGGTAGCGATCGTCGTTGCTGCGGTTGCCGTTCAGCCAGGGCGCGGCGTTCAGCAGGGTCTCCAGCGACCAGGCATCGCCGGCGCCCTTCGCCAGGCCGCCGTGACCGTGCGTGTGGGCGTTGATCAGGCCAGGGATGATCAGGCGGTTGGCGGCATCGATCCGCGCCGCCGATTCTGAGGTCGCCGAACCGGGCGGGACGATGGCGGCAATCGTGTCGTCATGCAGCACAAGGTCGGCCGGCGCCGCGGTGGTGCCGGTCAGGACAATGCCGCCGGTGATCCTCGTTTCGTTCGGCATGGCAGGGCTCTGGCGCAATCGGGTGCGTCCCGGAGTGTAACGTGCACACACCGGCGTGTCAGCCGCTGCGTTCCGGGTGCAGGGGGTTCCGGGTCGGCGCCGGGATCGACCCGGCACTGCAAACGCACGCTCAGGCCGGGTGCGTCATCCGGCCTGCGCCAGAATGCCGCGCAGCTTCGCGCCCAGCGCCTTTGGCGACACCGGCTTGACCAGGAAGCCGCTGATCTGCAGCCGAATGGCGCCGAGCACCGTTTCTTCGTCGGCGTGGCCGGTCAGCATCACCACAGGCGTGCCCCGTACGACCATGTTCTGGTGCTGGCGCAGTCGCGCGACGAACGCCAGGCCATCCACGCGCGGCATCGCCACGTCACACAACACCACGTCGGGCTTGAACGTCAGCACGGCATCGAGCGCGGTATCGCCGTCCTCGGCCTCCGCCACGACGAAACGATCGACCGCGCGCAGTACCGCCTTGATGGTGATTCGCATGAACGGTTCGTCGTCCACGATCAGCACCTTGCGGCCGTGCAGATTGCTCATGCCACCGGTTCCGGCGCGCCGATGCGGAGCTCTATCGCCTGGCGCGCGCCGCATGACGCGGCGGCGACGGCATCGGCGAGGTGACGCAGCTCGGCCCAAGGCGCGTGCGGTGCGGCGGTTTCCAGGCTGCGGGCCAGCGTGCCGAGACGCATGGCACCAACGGCCAGCGATGCGCTCGCCAGCTTATGCGCTGTTTCGCGCAGCGCCGGTCGCTGGCCGGCACTCCCGTACTGTTGCAATTCGCTCAGCAGCTCCGCGGAAGTGGCGAGATAGGCGGTGAGCCACGCCCGACCCTCCGGGTCGTCCTCGGCGAACAATTCGCGCCAGTTCGCGGGATCGAACGCCGGTCCCTCACCGGGGTGGCCGGCCGCCGCGACGTCCGGGGGATCGCGATGCGCGAGGCCGGCGATCGCAGCGCGCAGGCGGCGCAGGTCGATCGGTTTGGCGACCACGTCGTGCATGCCGGCGCCCATGCAGCGGTCGCGCATCGTCGCGGTCACGTCCGCGGTGAGCCCGAGGATCGGCATGCAGCGCTTGCCATTTTCCGCCTCCCTGGCACGTACCATCCGGGTCAGCGCGACTCCGTCGATTCCGGGCATGTGGCAGTCGGTGATCAGCAGGTCGAAGGCAGCCTCCCGCATCGCGGCGAGGGCAGCGCGCCCGTCCTCGACGGCCGTAACGGTGCAGCCGAGGCGCCGGAGCTGGCGATCGATCAGCCAGCGATTGGTGCCCTGATCTTCCGCAACCAGGATGTGCAGTGGGGCCAGCGGCGCCCCGGGCGACGGCGATTCCTGCGCGGCCGGCGGTTCGGCCGCGATCAGCGGTACGCACAGCGTGAAAACGCTGCCCTGGCCAGGCTTGCTCGTCACCGTGATATCGCCGCCGAGCAAGCGTGCCAGGCGCCGCGAGATCGTCAGCCCGAGCCCGGTGCCGCCGAAGGTGCGCGTTGCAGAGGTGTCTGCCTGGCTGAAAGGTTCGAACAAGCGAGCGATCGTGTCGGCCTCGATGCCGATGCCGGTGTCGCTGACGGCGAACGCCACCCCGTCGCCTCCATCAGGCATTGCGGCATGGGCAACGGACAGCCGCACCAATCCAGCGGGTGTGAATTTTATGGCGTTGCCGACGAGGTTGACCAGGATCTGTCCCAGCCGGGTCGGATCGGTGGTGATCCAGAGGGGCAATGGATCGGCGACCTGGGCGGTCAGCGACAGCCCTTTGGCCGCGGCGCTGGGCGCCATCGAGCCGATCAGTGTGCCGACAAGCTGGCGAAGATCGGCCGGTTCCGGCTGCATCGCGATCGCGCCGGCGTCGATTTTCGAAAAGTCCAGCACGTCGTTCAAAACGCGCAGCAGCGATGTTCCCGCGCCATGCCCCAACTCGACCATCTCCCGCTGCTCCGGGTCGAGGCCGGTGTCGCGCAGCAACTCGATGATCCCGAGCAAACCGCTCATCGGCGTCCGGATCTCGTGGCTCATCATGGCAAGGAATTCAGATTTCGCCTGGGCCGCATGGGTCGCTTCGTCGCGCGCGGCTCGCAGCGAATCTTCGGTGCGCTTGCGTTCGGTGATGTCGGTGAACGTGCGAACCACGCCACCATCGTCCAGCGGCTTGCTGCGTACCTCGAGGATCGTGCCGTTCGGCCGGACGTGTTCTACGATGTGCAGCCGGGCGAGGTGCGAATCGAGGAAGCCGCCGACCCAGGTTTCGAAGTCGCATTCCACCGCACCGAATTCGCCGCGCTGCCAGAGCAATCGCAGCAATGCCCTGGCGTTCGGCTGGGTGTCCGGCAGCATCCCCGGCAGGTCAAGCAGTTCGACGGCGCGCTGGTTGCACACCTGAACCGTCAACGCGCCGTCCAGCATCATGACGCCCTGGGAGATATTCTCGAGCGTGGCCCCGAGCAAGCGGGACTTGTGCGCATAGCGCGCCTCGCTGGCGTGCAGCGCGCGCTGCGCACGATCGAGACGGATGCGATGCCGCACGATCAATGCAACGACAACCAATAGCAGCACGCTGACCAGACCAGCCGCGGCGGTGTACGATCGACGGTCCTGGCGGTACGCGGCCAGTGCCCTGGTCTCGCTGATTCCCACGGCCACCAGCATTGGATAGCCGTCCACGGCGCGGTAGCTGTACAGACGCCTGATCCCGTCGGTTACGCTGAATGCGGCCAGGCCGCCGATCGGGTTTTGCGCGAAAGCCTGCATCAGCGGTGTGTTCGCCAGTGACTGCCCGATCGTCTGCCGTGCGATCGGAGCGCGGCCGAGCACGATGCCGTTGGTGCCAATGATGACGACGGCGCCATCGTCGCCAAGATCAGCGGCATCATAGATCCGCGATAGATAGAACGGGTCGAGCGACACGACGACCACACCGGCAAAGGTTCCGTCCGGTGCGATGATCTTCCGGGTGAACTGGATGGACCATTTGTGGCTGACGCGGCCGATCACCGGCTTGCTGACGAACAATCGGTCCTGCGTGCTGTGGACGTGCACGCGGAAATGCTCGCGGTCGGACAGATCCACCCTTTGCGTCGTCGGCCCGGTACTGCTCGCCACCATCGTGCCGTCTTTGCCGATGATGGAGACCTGGAAGGCCGGGTCGGTCAGGAACTCGCCCTGCGCCGACCACATGGCGATATCGAACTTCGCCGGTGCACTCGCATAGGACGCGCGCACGTATAGCAAGGTCTGGTCAATGGCACGCGAGACACCGGTGACATGCTGCTGGATCGTGCTGGCAAGGTTTGCGGTTTCGTCGAACGCCTGGGCGATCGCCTGGCGCCGCTCGACCGACAGCGCGTGCAGCACGCCCACCCACAGCACGACGATGCCGAGTACGCCGAACGCCAGTCCGGGCTGGCGGAGCACCTGAATGGCGCCCGCCAGGGCGCGCGGCAGGGCTGCCAACGTGGTGGAGAGGGCGGTGCGAACGCGGACGAACATGACGCGACGAGGCCGAACTGAGCTCGTCGCGCAGTATGGCAGGCAAGGTTTGAGAAGTGGTTAATGCCCCTCGAATGACCGCCGCTCGGCGGCGCCGGGAACAATGACGTTGCGAGAAAATGGGCTGGGCCATTCTGTCATTGCGAGGCCGCTTTGCCGAAGCAATCTCATTCATGACGAGCGGCCGGAAGCTAGTCACGAACGAGATTGCATCAGCCAACCGGCCTAACAAGAAACTCAAGGTTCCCCCCTCCCCTTGAGGGCTTGGGCCGAGAAGCGGACCGAGGCCAGGGGGAGGGGTGCGTACATCCGCGGTCAGTGGATGAACGCACCCCTCCCCCAGCCCCTCCCTCAAGGGGAGGGGAGACTTACGCTCCGGCCGACGCCGTTTCATCCAGTGCGGGTCAGCCGCCAGGCTGGTGGGGAACTCGCAATGACAGAATGGCTGCTGCGGCTACACCCCGCGGAACACCGGCCGCCGCTTCTCCATGAACGCGCGCCGTCCCTCGATGTAGTCTTCGCTCTCGAAGCATGCCTTCACCAGCCGGTCGGACAGCGCCAGATCGCCGTCCTGGCCTTTGACCAGCTCGCCCACGGTCCGCTTCAGTGCGTGGATCGTCATCGGCGCGTTGTCGGCGATCGTGGCGCAGTAGCCCCGGACATACGCTTCCAGTTCCGTGGCCGGCAGCACGCGGTTCACCAGGCCCATCATCTGTGCTTCGTCCGCAGAGAAATGCCGCGCGGTGAAGAAAATCTCCTTGGTGAATGAAGGTCCGACCAGATCCATCAGCTTCCTGACACCCTTGTGGCCATAGCCGAGGCCCAGCCGCACCGCCGGAATGCCAAACTTCGCATTGTCCGCGGCGATGCGCAGATCGCAGCACACCGCGATGCCGACGCCACCGCCGATGCACCAGCCGTGGATCATCGCGATCGTGGGCTTGCTGCATTCATGCAGCCGGCGGCTCGCCATTTCGCTGATCGCATCGTAGTGCGCGTTGCCCTCGGCGGAGGAGCGCGCCTTCTCGAACTGCGAGATGTCGGCGCCCGCGACGAACGCCGCCTCTCCCGCGCCGCGCAGCACGACGACGCGCACCTGCGGGTCGTTCTCGAAGTGGTCGAGGATCGTCGGGATGGCCTGCCACATCTCCAGCGACACGGCGTTGCGGCGCGACGGATTGTTGAAGGTGATCCAGCCGATCGGACCTTCGATGCGCGCGAGCATCTTCTCGGTCGGCAGGCTGAGGGCAGGGGCATCGTTCATGCGGGGCGTCCTTTCGTGCATCTATCATTGCGAGGCGCGCCGCGCCGAAGCAATCTCGCGCGGGAGATTGCTTCGGCGCCGCGCGCCTCGCAATGATACGCCGAACCGGGAGGATACCGATGGCCGAGCCGTACAACCACTACCGCAACACCGGCGCGCGCCAGCACGGCCGTCCCGGACGCGACCTCCGCCCGCGCAGCCTGACGGTGGATATCCATTCGCACGCCGGCGTACAGGCTGCGGTGGACCTGGCGAAGCCGCACGTGCCATCCGATCCGCGCGGCAAGCTGCTGACCGAGGAGACCCTGTTCCTCACCCGCAAGCAGGACGCCGACCGCACGCCGAACCTGCTGGATCTCGGCCTGCGCATGCGCGACTTCGAGGCGATGGGCCTGGACGCGCAAGTGATCAGCCCGGCGCCCGGGCTGTGCCACTACACCGTACCGCCCGACATCGGCGTGAAGGTCGCGCGCCTGGTGAACGAGGGCATCGCCGAGATCATGGCAAAGGAGAAGTCGCGCATTCCAGCGGCGATGGGCAGCGTGCCGCTGGGTGCCGGCGGTGCCGCGGCGGCCGAGGAACTGGAATACGCGATGAAAACGCTCGGCCTGAAGGGCGTCGAAGTCCTGGCCCATGTCGGCGACAAGGAACTCTCGGACCCCGATTTCGAACCGTTCTGGGCGAAGGTCGAGGCATTGGGCGCAGTGGTCTTCATCCATCCCAGCGGCTATCCGCAGCCGCAACGGCTGACACGATTCTATTTCAACAATGTCATCGGCAATCCGTTGGATACGACGGTGGCCATGCACTACCTGATCTTCGATGGCGTGCTGGAGCGGTACCCGAACCTGAAGATCATTGCCGCGCATGGCGGCGGATTCCTGCCGGCGTATTCGGGGCGCATCGACCACGCGTGGGACGCGCGCAGCGATTCGCACGGCAACCTTCCGAAGCCGCCAAGTTTCTACCTGAAGAAATTCTACCTCGACACGATCGTCTTCACGCCGCATCAGTTGGAAGCGTTGGTGACGTTGTTCGGCCCGCAGCAGATTCTGCTGGGCACGGACTATCCGTACGACATGGCGGACTACGATCCGATCGAGCACATCATGACGGCGAAGCTGTCCACGGAAGACCAGGCCGCCATCTGCGGTGGTAACGCGAAGCAATTGTTTGGGTTCTGACGCTATCTATCCCCCCTCCCCTTGTGGAAGGGGGGTAGGGGGAGGGGTGGCTTTCGTAACGCCTTGACCCTCCCCCTAACCCCCTCAAGGGGAGGGGGGACGCGTTGGCCCTCGACCCTCGCGACAACTTGTTACGTTCGGACTTCTCCCGCCAGCCGCAGCGGCGTACGCCGTGACACGCGCATCAGCAGCCACGCCGCGATCGCCGCGTTCGCGAAGTTCCACGCCACACCGTTCGCGAACGCCGCCTGGTACGAGCCCGTCAGATCGAAGATCGCGCCCGACAGCCAGCCGCCCAGTGCCATGCCGAACAGCGTGGCCATCATCACGATGCCGACGCGCGCGCCTGCTTCCTTCGCGGGGAAGCATTCGCGCACGATGATCGTGTAGCTCGGCACCAGGCCGCCCTGGAACAAGCCGAACAACGCGGAGATCACGTACAGCGACGTGAGCCCGTCCAGCATCATGTACAGCGACAGCGCGGTCATCTGCGCCAGCGAGCCGAACAGCAGCGTGGCGATCCCGCCGATGCGGTCGGCAACGAAGCCGGAGCCGATGCGACTGATGATGCCGAGACCCAGCATCAGCGACAGCATCTTCGCGCCGGCCTCCGCGCCATAACCAAGATCGCCGCAATACGCGACAAGCTGTACCTGCGGCATCGACATCGCGACGCAGCAGCACACGCCTGCCAGCGCGAGCACGGCTTGCAGCATGCCGGGACGCAGACCCATCGTGCCGACTTTCGGGTGCGCCCGGGCGGCCACGCCGTCGGTCGTGTGGATGGGCGGCCGCCGGCGCAACAGGAACGTCAGGGGCAGCATCGTCACAGCGCAGAAGATGCCGATGTACAGATGCGTCTGCCGCCAGCCGACGGTACTGATGAAATGCTCCACCGCCGGCGGCCACAGCGTGCCGGCGATGTAATTGCCGGCTGCGCAGATCGACACGGCAATGCCGCGCCGTCGCTCGAACCAGTGCGACACGTCGGCGAGCAGCGGCACGAATGTCGCGGAGCACCCGATGCCGATCAGCAATCCATAGACCGTTGTGAACTGCCACAGGTTCGTGGCGAAGGATGCGGCGACATAGCCGATCGACAGCGCGGTCGCGCCGCCGATGAGCGGCAGCAGCAGCCCGGCCCGATCCGACAGCCGCCCAAGCACAACGCCGCCCAACGCGAAGCCGATCATGGTGACCGTGAACGGCAGCGAGGCGGCGCTGCGATCGACGCCGAACTCCGTCTGCACCGCCGGCAGCGCGACCACCACCGACCAGAATCCGACGCCGCCGATGGCTGACAGCGTCACAGCGATGCCGAGGCGCAGCCACGCGTACGGGCCGTCCGTCCGGTCGTCCATTTGCATGTGTTCAGGTCTTCTCGAAATCGATCCGCTCGACCACCGGCAGTCCGTGCAGGAAGCGGCGCAGGCAATCCAGGGCCAATTCCGCCGCGCCGAGACGGACCCATTCGCGCCCGCCCAGCACGCGCGAGCGCCGCAGCGCGACGGTTTCCGCGGTGGCGATGCCGATCCAGATCGTGCCGCCGAAATCGATGCGGTCCGGGCCGTCGTCGAGCTCGATCAGCACGACCAGCGCGTGCGTCGCGCCGCTGCGTTCGCGTGCCGCGCGGGCAACCGCTTCTGTCGCCGCTTCGTCCAGTGGGCCGGCGAGGTGCACATGGTCCAGCCCGAGCATGCCGTGCAATTGGGTGAAGTCTCGCACCGTTATGCCGCGGCGGAACACATGTTCTGCGCCCGGCAACGGCGCGATGCGCACGGCGATCTGGCCACTGGTGAAGGTCTCGACCACCGCGAGCGTGCCTTGCCGCTCCAGCAGCGCCGCCAGCACGACGCCTTCCAGCGTCTGGTCGTCCTCCGCCAGAATGAAATTGCCGAGACGCTTGCGCACCTCTGATTGCACTGGTTCAAGCTTGCGGCGGATGTCGTCGGTATCCTTGCCGCGCACCGTCAGCTTGGTTTCGATCTGCGGGTAGTGCGCGCGGAATCCAAGTTTGACGCTGCCGTCCGGCACCATGTCCTCAATACCGGCCAGTAACTGATCGACATGCGATTCACCCAGGCCGTACGAATGGAACCGCTTCAGGAAAATCGCGGTTGGCGCGCCGCTGCGCGCCAGCAGACGCGGAATGATTTGTTCCTCCAGCATGCGACGCAACTCGCGCGGCACACCGGGCGTAAAGAAGAACCGCGCGCGGCCGATGTCCAGCGCGAAGCCGCATGCGGTGCCGATCGGATTGTCCAGCATCTCCGCGCCGGCGGGCAGCATCGCCTGCTTGCGATTGTTCGGCGGCATGTTGCGCGCGCGCTTCAGGAAGAACGCCTCCATGCGCGTCAGCCATTCCTCGTGCAGCTCGAGCTCGACGCCGGCGGCCTGCGCGGCGATTTCCTGCGACAGGTCATCGACCGTCGGACCCAGGCCGCCGTTGACGATCACCGCGTCGGCGCGCTCCCCGGCCATGCGGAAGGCGGACAGCAGGGATTCGCGATCGTCGCCGACTGTCGTGCCCCAGTGCACCGACAGGCCGACGTCCTCCAGCTTCTGTGCCATGTAGCTGAAATTCGTGTTGACGATCTTGCCGGTGAGCACTTCGTCGCCGGTGCAGAGTATTTCGATGCGCATGGCCGTATGGTCCTCCCGTCGCGCAGCTTGCGGGTTGCACAGCCGCAGGGCAAGCTGGCGGCAACCAACCTGTCAGGAGGAGAGCGCCCCATGGCCAAGCTGCTGTCCCGTCCGCCCGAGCGCCTGCACCATCACGCGTATGTCGTGAAGGATCAGGAAAAGAACCGGCAGTTCTTTGAGGACGTGCTGGGCATCCCGCTGGTCGCCACGTGGTGCGAGCAGCATTTCAGTCCGTGGGTGAAGCGGGACGTGTCGTTCTGCCACACGTTCTACGGGCTGGGCGATGGCGGAGCGCTGGCGTTCTTCGCGTTTGCCGATGACGAAGTCTACGAGAAAACGCAGGCGGAAAAGCCGGCGGAAATCGGCAGCTTCGACCACATAGCGTTCAAGGTGGACGACGACACGTACGACGAACTGGTCGCGCGGGTGAAGGCGTCGAAGCTGGACCTGCGCGAGAACGACCACGGCTATTGCCGGTCGATGTACACCAAGTCACCGGACGGGCTGGTGGTGGAGTTCACCGTCGATCCGCCGCATGCCGGGGAGATCGACAGGATCCGCCGAGCCGATGCGCATTCCGAACTGGCGCGCTGGGTCGCGGGGGACCATCGGGTCAACAACGATCTGCGGGTGCACGAGCCGGCGTAACGCGAGGCCCGACGGCAAGTCGTCATGGCCGGGCCATGCCCACGGGCTTGACCCGAGGGTTGACCCGGCCATCTACGCTCCGCCCTATCGTGCTCAGATGGCCGGCTCAAGGCGGGCCGTGACGGGGTACGTGCAACGCCGTCACCCCCACAACCTTGCCAACGCCCCATCCGCACCGCCGACCGGGTCGGCGCTCGGCGTCGGCACCTTTGCAATGTTTCGCACCGCGCCGTCGTGCTGCGCCGGATCGCCACGGTACTGGTCGGGCTTCGTCGCATTGTCCGGATATGCGCCGACGATCAGGAAATCGTCCGACCGTTCTAGCCGGCAATGCCCGACCCCGGCCGGAAGCACGACCACGTCGCCGGCTTCGATCTCCACCGCCGGGCCATTTGGTCCACCGAACTGCACCTTGCCGCGGCCGCGCGCGCAGCCCAGCGCCTCGTGCACGTTGCTGTGGAAATGCTGGAACGGATGCACGCTGTTGCGCCAGGCGGGCGGCCAGCGGTTGGCGGCGAAGCGCGCCTCGATCGCGGCGGGGTCGGCCGGCACCGCGGCGCGATACACCAGCAGCGGCAATTTCGAATTGGGGATTGCCCCGTCACCGGCGAAGGTGAATGTCTGCGGCTCGTTCATCGGCTTCTCCCTTCACAAAGGCTGATCGGCCATGGCCGACCATGCGCCGTTCTTCATCATCGGGGCCGGGCGTTCGGGCACCACGCTGCTGCGGCTGATCCTGACCGGCCATTCGCGCCTGCACATTCCACCCGAGACGTGGTTCCTGCAACCGCTGGTGCGCGAGTTGCCGCTGCGTGGCGTGCTGACGCTTGCGCAAAGACAACGCGCGATCGAGATCATGGTTCGGCACGAGCGGTGGGATGATCTGGGGGTAGGGGAGGAGGAGTTTCGGCGGCTGGCCGACGTCCTGGAGCAGCCCGCGCTGGTGGACCTGATCGACATTGTGTATCGGCGTTTGCTGAGTTTAAGCGCCAAGGTTCGCGTCGGCGACAAGACTCCGCATTATTTTGCGATCGTGCCGGAGCTGGCGATGCTGTATCCGACAGCGAAGTTCATTCATCTGATTCGCGACGGACACGACGTGGCGATATCGTGGATCGACGCAGGGTGGGAACGCTATTACGAGCCGGGATTCGAGTGGCCGCGGGCCATGGCGTGTCTCGGCCACCATCCGGATTCGGTTCTTACAGTGCGGTACGAGGATCTGATGCGGCAGCCTGAAACGACCGTGCGTCGCATCTGCGCATTCCTGGGTGAAATATTCGAGCCTGGGATGCTGGATTGGCAGGACCGGGCGGAACTCGTCGCGCCGCGCGACCGGCATCTGCACGCGCGGCTGCCGCAGCCGCTGTCGGAGACTTCTGTCGCTGTTTGGCGCCGCCGGCTTTCCGCGATGGAGTGCTTTGCGATGGAGGCCTGTTTGTACCAGGGTCTTCTCGCGGCCGGCTATCCGCTGCGCTTCGCCGCGCGCGGTTGGCGCCCGCTGTTCAAGGCTACGGCGAGGACATTGCGCGGTTGCGCGCCGATCCTCCGGCGCGGTGTTCCGAAGCTGCAAAAATGGGGCGTCTTGCCGAGGGATGTGTACTTATAGTTCCGGCGATCCCGCGTGCTGGTGCTACCGGAACCGCGTCGCGGAATACGGCGCAGGATCGATCTCCGGCCGCTTTCCACTAACAATGTCCGCCACCAGCCGTCCCGTTGCCGCCCCTGCGGTCAGCCCAATATGTCCGTGTCCGAACGCATGCACGACATCGGCACACCCCGACGCTGCCCCGATGCACGGCAGCCCGTCGGCGATCGACGGGCGGTGCCCCATCCATACCTTCACGCGTTCCGCCGGCAAATTTTCCGGCAGCGCCGGAAACACCTTGCGTGCGTAATCGCGCAACACGTCCGCGCGCCGCCAGTTCGGCGCCGCCGTCAGTCCCGCGAGCTCGACCTGGCCGGCCAGGCGCAGTCCCTGCGGCGTCATGACGCAGGCCATCTTTCCATCGCTCGGCATGATCGGAAGCCGAGGCTGTGCCTCAGGATTTTCGATCACGACGTGGTAGCCGCGTTCGGTTTCCAGCGGCACGGGATCGCCCACCGCGGCGGCAAGTTGCTTGGAATACGCGCCGGCCGCGATCACCGCCTTGTCGCATGCGATTTCGCCGCCTTCCGTGCGCACCGCACGCAGCTTGCCGGCCTCGATGCGAAAGCCCGTGGCGCGGGCGCGCTGCCACGCGGCACCGAGCGACTGCGCGTGTCGAGCGAGTGCGCCAACATAGGCGCCGGGATCGTGGCACTGGCCGTTGTCCTCGAGCAGCAGCGCGAACGTGTACCGCCGGTCGAGGGACGGTTCGCGCTGGCGCAGTTCATCCGCCGAAAGTTCCAGCCAGCGCACGCCGTTTTCGCGGCGAATGCGCCAGGACAGCGCCTCGGCTTCGAATGCGGCGCGGTCGGGGAATACGCACAAGATGCCCTGGCGGCTGATCAGCTCACCGACGCCGGCTGCTTCCGCGAGCTTCCGATGCCGCTCTGGCGCGTCGGCCAGCAACGGACGCAACGCGCGCGCCGTCGCGGCGACGCGGGCTTCGGTTGCACCGGCGCGCAGGAAGCGCCACAGCCAGGGCAGCAATTTCGGCAGATACGACCAGCGGATCGTCAGCGGCCCCAGCGGATCCGCCAGATAGCCCGGCACCTTGCGCCAGATGCCAGGCGCCGACATGGGAATGACGGAGCTCGGATTGAGCAGCGTGCCGTTGCCGTAGCTGGCGGCCTGCACGTCGCCGGGGGAATCGGGTTCGACGATCGTCACGCGATGACCGTCGCGCAGGAGCTCGACGGCGCACGCCGCGCCGACGATTCCCGCACCGATGACGACGACGTGCTGTGGCACGCGGCTACACGATCTTCTTCACGCCATAGAATTGCGGCCAGCCGTCGCGCACGTCGTGCATGTATTTATGAAACGCGGTCGGCTGGAAATACATCCCCAGCGGGGCATAGGGCGGGTTCTTCCAGAACTGCGCCTGCATTTCGTCGCACAGCTTCTTCTGCGCGGCGGCATTCGGCGCATCGAACCAGGTGTCGCGCAGCTCCTCCATCTTCGCGTCGGTCGGCCAGCCGAACCAGTTGGCCTTGGTGCCCGTACCGCGGATGGCGATGTTCGGTGCGGGCGAGATGTTATTGAAGCCGCCGAGATAGGTGTAGAAGATGTTCCAGCCACCTTTGTCGAGCGGCTGCTGGCTGGCGCGGCGCGCGACGACGGTGGTCCAGTCCAGCGACTGGAAGTCGGTGTTGAAGCCGATTTTTTTCAACGTGTCCTCGGCGACCTGCGCCTCGGCATAGATGGTTGGAATGGACGAGCATGCGAGGATGACGATCTTCTGCCCGTTGTAGCCTGCGGCCTTCAGGTCGGCCTTCAGCTTGTCGTAGTTCTTCGGGCCGCGGGTGATGCTGACGCCGACCGTGCTCGCCATCGGCGTGCCGGGAACGAATATGCCGACATCGGTCTTGATCAGCGAGGGGTCAGAGCCGGCGACCCCCTGCATGATATCCTTCTGGTCCATCGCCTCGACAACAACGCGGCGTATGGCGGGATTGTCGAACGGGGCGAGCAAACAGTTGAAGCGTAGACAGCCGATTTCGCCGGTGCGGTCCTTGACGGTCAGGACCAGGTCCTTGTCGCGACGAAGCTGCGGCACGAGGTCGAGCTGCGGGTTCTCCCACCAGTCGATCTCTTTCTGCATCAGCGCGGCGGAAGCAGTGGCGGGGTCGGGAATGAAGTTCCACACCACGCGATCGACATAGACGATCTTCGGGCCGGCGTTGAAGCTGGGCTTGCCCGACTTGCGCGGCACGTAGGCGGAATTCTTGTCAAAGACCACGCGTGAGCCAGTGACACGTTCCGCGGCGACATACTTGAACGGGCCGCTGCCGATCGCCTCGGGAATCTGCTTGTATGGATCGGTCTGCGCGATGCGCTCCGGCATGATCGCGCAATAGACCTCCGCCAGCGCCGCCGGCAGCAGCGCGAACGGCCGCTTCAGGCGGAAGCGGATCACCTTGTCCGATGGGGCGGACAACTCGTCGGTGTGCGCCATCAGCGCGTCGCCGAACGGATTGCGCTTCGACCAGCGGTTGATGGTGGCGACGCAATCCTTCGCCAGCACCGGTTCGCCGTCGTGGAACTTCAATCCGTCACGCAGCGTCAGGTCCCACTGCTTGCCGTCGCTGGACGTGGTCGCGCCTTCGACCATCTGCGGCTGCACGTTGAACTCGGCGTCGTAGCCGTACAGCGTGTCGAACACCTGGAGCGAAAAGTTGCGGCTGATGTCCGCGGTGGTCCAGACCGGATCGATCGAGGCCAGGTCGGCGTGCGGCGTGAAGGTGATCAGCTTGGCTTCCGCCGCGTAACCGATACGCGGTGCCGCAAGCGCAGCCGCCCCGGCAGCGCCGGCCTTCAATACATCGCGACGCTTCATGGCGTGTGTTCCCCCTGAGCAGGTGTGGCAAAGGTGTAGGGGGTTTGCGGGCCAGATGGAAGCCAACACCCCCTCTGTCATCGCGAGTTGGCCACCGGCCGGCGGCGGCCGACCCGCGCTGGACGAAACGGCGCCATTCTGTCATTGCAAGGCCGCTTGGCCGAAGCAATCTCGTTCGGGATGAGCCGCTGCTTATCACGAACGAGATTGCTTCGGCCAAGCGGCCTCGCAATGACAGAATGGCCCGGGCCATTTTCTTGTTAGGAGCGGACGCGTCACCAGTCCGCGCGTTCGCTTGCGTGCAGCGCGGCGGCGACGATTGGGGCCGCGGCGATCGACATGCGTGCGCCGTCGTGGCCGACGTCCGGGACGCTGATCACGGTCCAGGCGCAGCGTGTCTGCAAAGTCTCCGCGGCATCACGTCCGGCCCGGACGTAATTATGTGCGCGTTCGAAGCGCGTGGCACCTTGCCGCATCGATCGCGGACCTTTGGGAAAGAAACGACCTGTAGTCTTGGTATCGTTGGTTCCGGCCAGTACGGTGATGCGGAAATGCAGCAGCTCGTGCAGTGCCTCGGCCGAGATGCCGATTTCCCCCAGCCCGAACGGCCAGGCGGTCTGCAGGTCCGGCATCGCGTAGGTGCCCGCATTGGCGGCGACCGCGACGGCAACATGTTCGCGCCAGCCGAACGACAGCATGCGATGCACGAACTGGCCGCCTGCGGAATGACCGAACAGCCCATAGCGGCGCCGCGCGGTCACGCCATGCGCGCGCAAAGCCATGAACAAGCGTTCGTCGATCCCGTACGTCCACTGTTCGCGCGGATTGGCAGACCCGTCCTCGTTGTGCATATTGCCGAAATGGTAGCGCAGATAGTCTGGGAAGAACTCTTCGGAAAATTCAACCGCGATCGCGAAAATGCCAGCCTCATCCACCAAATTCAGCCAATAGTCCCGGTACGCCGCGCCGTTCCGCCCAACCCCGTGATGCACGAACAGGACCGGTGTATCCGCGTTGAAATGCCGTGGCCGCGCCGCGTGCAAAGTCAGCGGCCGGTCGGGAAATGCCGGGTCAATATAAGGCTGTGAGTGCGCACCGGGCGCTGCCACCAGCCGCGACAGATCATGCTCTGAGATAGACGCCGCGCTCCATGATCTCGAGGGTGTATTGCCGGTAGGTCAGCCCGATCGCCTCGGCACGCGCCAGCCGCCGCAACGCGATTTCACGCCCCGGCGTCTTCCACGCTCGCTTCACCGCACGCTTCCAGCAGTACAACCGCCAGGATTCGTGCGGGTCGTCGGGATCGAGCGGCGGACCGCCGTTATGGCCGATCCGCGCCAGAAACGACATCAGCGTACTCAGCCCGCCTTGGCCACCGCGCGCTTCGCCATGATGCCGACGAGGTGCGCGCGATACTCCGGGCTGGCATGGATGTCGCCGTTCATGTCGGCGACCGGCGTCGCAATCCCCGCCACCGCATCGGGCGAGAAATTCGCAGTCAGCGCCTTCTCCATATCGGCATGACGGAACACGCCGCCCTGGCCGGCACCGGTCACCGCGACGCGCACGCCGCCGGCGGTCTTCGCCACGAACACGCCGACCATTGCATAGCGCGACGCCGGATTTGGGAACTTCTCGTAGGCCGCCTTATCCGGCACCGGGAACTCCACCGCGGTGATGACTTCGCCTTGCTCCAGCACGGTCGTGAACATGCCGGCGAAGAATTCGTCCGCCTTGATCGAGCGCTTGTTGGTCTTGATCGTGGCCCCCGTCGCCAGCACCGCGGCCGGATAGTCGGCCGACGGATCGTTGTTAGCCAGGCTGCCGCCGATGGTGCCGCGATGGCGCACCGCCTGATCACCGATATGGCTCGCCAGCGCCGCCAGCGCCGGGAACTTCGTCTTCACCTCGGCGCTGCCTGCGACCGTCGCGTGCGTCGTCATCGCGCCGATCGTCACCGTGTTGCCCGACACGGTAATGCCGGACAGCCCGAGTTTCGCCAGATCGACCACCGTCGTCGGCTTCGCGAGCCGCTGCTTCAGCACCGGGATCAGCGTCATGCCGCCGGCCATCGCCTTCGCGTCGGCATCCGCCGCCAGCGCCACCACCGCATCGGCCAGGCTGCCGGGCTTCTGATATGCGAAATCGTACATCGTTCTCTTCCCCTATCAGGCTGCCATGCGCGGACGTGCCGCGTTGATGATCGACCACAGTTTCGGCGCCGTCGCCGGCATTTCGATGTGCCGCACGCCGTATTCCTTCAACGCATCGACCAGCGCGTTGATGATCGCCGGCGGCGAGCCGATCGCGCCCACTTCGCCGCAGCCCTTCACCCCCAGCGGATTGTGCGTGCAGAGAGTGATCTCAGTCCCCACCTTGATGTTCGGCAGGTTGTCGGCACGCGGCATGGTGTAGTCCATCATGCTGCCGGACAGCAGTTGGCCCGACGCATCGTACACCGCGCTCTCCAGCAACGCCTGGCCGATGCCCTGCGCGACGCCGCCTTGCACCTGGCCCTCGACGATCATCGGATTGATCACGCGCCCCACGTCATCGACGGCGACGAAGTTCACCACTTCCGTCACGCCGGTGTCTGGATCGACCTCCACTTCCGCGACGTGGCAGCCACCCGGGAAGGTGAAGTTCTTGGGATCGTAGAACGCGGTTTCATCGAGGCCCGGTTCGAGCTCCTCGATCGGGTAGTTGTGCGGCACGTAGGCGGCGAGCGAGATCTCCACCAGCGCCTTCTTCTTGTCGGTGCCGGCGACGGAGAACACGCCGTCCTTGAACTCGATGTCGTCCACCGAGGCTTCCATCAGGTGGGCGGCAATCTTCTTGCCCTTGGTGATGATCTTGTCCATCGCCTTCACCATGGCGGTGCCGCCGACCGCGAGGCTGCGGCTGCCGTAGGTGCCCATGCCGAACGGGATTTTTCCGGTGTCGCCATGCACGACTTCCACCTGGTCGATCGGCACGCCAAGCTGCGAGGACACCAACTGCGCGAACGTCGTCTCGTGCCCCTGGCCGTGGCTATGCGAGCCGGTGAACACCGTCACGCTGCCCGTGGGATGCACGCGAATGTTGGCGCACTCATATAATCCCGCCCGCGCACCGAGCGATCCCACCACGGCGGACGGTGCGATGCCGCACGCCTCGAGGTAGGTCGAAACGCCAATGCCGCGCAGCTTGCCGCGCGTCCTGGCGGCGGCTCGCCGCGCTGCGAAGCCAGCATAATCGGCGGCGGCAAGTGCGCCATCCAGCGTCGCCTGGTAATTGCCGCTGTCGTATTGCAGCGCGACCGGCGTCTGGTAGGGGAAGGCATCGGGCGCGATAAAGTTGCGGCGGCGCAGCTCGACGCGGTCGATGCCGGTCTCCTGCGCGACGCAATCGACCAGACGCTCCAGCAGGAATGTCGCTTCCGGCCGGCCGGCGCCGCGATAGGCATCGACCGGGACGGTGTTGGTGAACACCGCCTTCACCTCGCAGTAGATCACCGGCGTCTTGTAAACGCCGGCGAGCAGCGTGGCGTACAGATAGGTCGGCACGCAGGGGGCGAAGGTGGACAGGTAGGCGCCCATGTTGGCCAACGTTGATACGCGCAGGCCGAGGAAATGCCCGTCCGCGTCCACCGCCATCTCTGCGGTGCTGACATGGTCGCGGCCATGCGCGTCCGACATGAAGCTTTCGTTGCGTTCCGCGGTCCATTTTACCGGGCGGTGCAGCTTGCCCGCGGCCCAGGTGACGATGGCCTCCTCGGCGTAGTGGTAGATCTTCGAGCCGAAGCCGCCGCCGACATCGGGGGCGATGACGCGCAGCTTGTTCTCCGGAATGTGCAGCACGAAGGCGCCCATCAGCAGGCGGATGACGTGCGGGTTCTGGCTGGTGGTGATCAGCGTGTAGTCGCCGCTGAATGGATCGCAATCGCCCAGCGCGGCGCGCGGCTCCATCGCGTTCGGCACCAGGCGGTTGTTGATGAGCTCCAGCTTTACCACCTTGGCCGCATTGGCGAACACGCCATCGACCACGGCCTTGTCGCCGATGTGCCAGTCGTAGCAGAGGTTGCCGGGCGCATCGTCGTGCACCAGCGCCGCACCGGATTTCAGCGCCTCCTGCATCGTCGCGATGCCGGGAAGGTCGGTGTAGTCGATGTTGACGAGCTCTGCGGCGTCCTTGGCCTGCTGCTTCGTTTCGGCGATCACCACCACAACGGGGTCGCCGACATGGCGCGCCTTGCCGGTCGCGATCACCGGATGCATCGGCTCCGCCATCGGCGAGCCGTCCTTGTTATGGATCTGCCAGCCGCAGGGCAGGCCGCCGATATTATCGGCCGCCATGTCGGCGCCGACATACACCGCCACCACGCCGGGCGCCTGCTTCGCGGCTGCCGTGTCGATGCTGTCGATCGTCGCGTGCGGCCGGTCGGATCGCTTGATGAAGGCGTGGAACTGGCCGACGCGGTTCATGTCGTCCGTATAGTGGCCGCGTCCGCTGAGGAAGCGCGCATCTTCCTTGCGGCGAACCGAGGCTCCGATGCCATCGAATGCCATTGACGTTCTCCCTGTGCGTGATGCGGTCTTATTCGGCCGCAGCGGCCTTTTGGTGCATCAACGGCCAGGCCGCGGCGATCGCTTTCACGATGTTATGGTAACCCGTGCAACGGCAGAGGTTGCCTTCCAGGCCCTCGCGAATCTGCTTTTCCGTCAGACCTTGCGGATGCGAGTTCACCATGTCGATCGCCGACATGACCATCCCGGGCGTGCAGAAGCCGCATTGCAGGGCGTGGTGTTCGCGGAACATCTCCTGCATCGGGTGCAGCGTGCCGTCGGCCGCGGCGAGACCCTCGATCGTGGCGATGGCGCAGCCCTCGGCCTGCAACGCGAGCATGGTGCAGGACTTGGCGGAGATGCCGTCCACGTGCACGACGCACGCGCCGCACTGGCTGGTGTCGCAGCCGACATGGGTGCCGGTGAGGCCCAGTTTCTCGCGCAGCAACTCGACCAGCAATGTGCGGCCTTCGACGTCCACCGTGTGCTGCTTGCCGTTTACCGTCAGCGTTACCTGAGGCATGCGCGCGCTCCCTTCTGTTCTCGCTTTAGTGGCGACAGGTCAGGCCGCCGGGGTGTTGCGCCCCGACGGTCAGTGGGGCGGAGTTTGGTCGCGACGGTGGGAAATGGTCAAGCGGGTGGGGCCGCGGTTGCGGGCCTGATATCGGTGTGGGCGAAGGCGGCGCCTTTGAACAGCAGGGGGATGCGGCGGGATTTTGCCAATGCGTAGGACGCGCAGTCGCCGCAGTTGAGGCGGGCAGGGTTGCGGCCCTTGCCGAAGCGGAGGAACGCCTCGCGGGCGAGCTCAGCCAAGACGCGATCGTGCGGCACGACTTCGAGGTTCGCGTGGCGCACAAGATCGTCCAACTCGTCCCAATCGCCAGTGCGGCCGGCCATGACCATCGATGCTTCTTGCAAGCTTATCGCTGAAAGGCACGCCGCGTCTGCTTCGTTCAGACAGCGCACGAATGCTGAAGCCTCAGACTCGTTCTGAAGTATGGCGATAAGAGCCGAGGTATCGACGGCGATCACGCCGGAAGGCCGTTCTCATCGTAGAGGTCGTCCTCGGTGAAGGGCGGGGCGTCTTTCAGCTTGGCTGCGCTTCGCTCAGCAATTTCCATGATGGCGCGATAGCGGGCCTCTAACTCTTCCGGTGTTCGCTTGCGACGCCGAACGCCGTGTTCGATGAACTCGGCGCCGGCGGCTTCCAGCGTGCGGCACACTTCATCGGCCGTTTGCGGCGCCACTTTGGAAGCCCCGGCTTCCAGGCGCCGCACGGTCACGACAGACACGTGCGCGCGGCGCGCAAGCTCATCCTGATCCATGCGGAGCAGCGCACGGGCGGCTCGGATTTGTTCGGGCGTGATCACCATGAACGCTATATGCCATCGTGCCGGCAGCGGTTCAAGGCAGCCGCTCGAATGGCGGCAGGTCCGGTGGTGGATAGTGGGGTTGTGCGCCCAATGCGTCCACGCGCGCCCAGAACGCATCGCATCCACCGCATCGAGGTCGGCGGCTTGCCGCCACATGTTCCAGGAATCCGGACGCAGGCGACTGGCTTACGCAAGATGCATGTCGTCTTCCGCTGGCTTGCCATGTGCGCGCAACCAGACGCCGAGACGGAAATGCGTGTGTGCCGACGCGATCTCCGGCGTGATGTGCGGGAGCGAGGACCGTGCGGCGGTGGCATTGAACGCGCAACGATCGGTCAGCACCCACGGCGCACCGCATCGCTGTCATGGGGCCTCCCTCTGTCATTGCGAGAAGCGTAGCGACGAAGCAATCCCGGTCGTCGCGAGCCGCCGCTTGTCACGAACGAGGTTGCTTCGTCGCTACGCTTCTCGCAATGACAGGGGGAGGCCCCATGACAGGGGGAACCCTACGCCGCCATCGGCACCACCTGGCCGCCCGGCACATGATCCAGGTGGCAGGCCGACACATGTCCGTCGCCGACTGGCCGGAGCAGCGGTTCCTCCACGCGGCAGCGATCGAAGGCGAACGGACAGCGGGTGTGGAAGCGGCAACCGCTCGGCGGGTTGATCGGGCTGGGCACGTCGCCGGTCAGTATGATGCGCTGGCGTTTGGCTGTCGGATCGGGCACGGGAACCGCCGACAGCAGCGCGCGCGTGTAGGGGTGGTGCGATTTCGCGAACAGCGTGCGGCGGTCGGTTAGTTCGACGATCTTGCCGAGGTACATGACGGCGATGCGATGCGTAAGGTGCTCGACGATTGCCAGGTCGTGGCTGATGAACAGCAGCGCGAGGCCGAGCTCGTCCTGTAGATCGACCAGCAGGTTGATGATCTGCGCCTTCACCGACACGTCGAGCGCGGACACCGCCTCGTCGCATATGATCAGGTCGGCGCCGGGTGCCAATGCGCGGGCGATGCCGATGCGCTGGCGCTGGCCGCCGGAAAATTCGTGCGGATAGCGGCCGGCGGCGTCACGCGGCAGGCGTACCTTGTCGAGCAGGTCGGCGATGCGCGCGTTCATGTCCGCACGGCTTTTCGCCAGGCCAAAGTTGCTGATGGGCTCTGCCAGGATGTCGCGCACCTTCATGCGCGGGTTGAGGCTGGAGAACGGGTCCTGGAACACCACTTGCACGCGCCGGCGAATGCGCCGCAGCCGCGTGGGCGACATGTTGTCGATGCGCTGGCCGTCCAGGTGGACTTCGCCATCGGTAATTTCATAAAGCCGCAGGATGGCCTTGCCGACGGTGGATTTGCCGCAACCGGATTCACCGACGAGCGACAGCGTCTCGCCGCGGCTTATGTCGAAGCTGACGCCGTCCACGGCGTAAACTTTGGCGGTTTCCTGGCCTAGCAGGCCGCCACGGATCGGGAAGTGCTTCTTCAGGCCGTTGACTTCGAGGAGGGGGCGGTCGGTCATGATGTGGCCCCCATCGTCATTGCGTGGGGCCACCGGTCGGTCGCGACCGTCAAGGCGCTTAGGTTCCCCCCGCCCCTTGTGGCAGGGGATAAGGGGGAGGGGCGCGTACGTTCAAGGGCCTGGGGCGGTACGTACCCCTCCCCCTGACCCCCTCCCACAAGGGGAGGGGGGACGTCGTTCCGGGTATCGTTCCTCGCAATGACAGATGTGCGCGTCATGCCGGCACCATTTCGCGGACGGCATAATGGCACGCCGCGGCGTGGCCCTCCGCCTTCTCTTCGAATGCCGGTGCGACTTCGCGGCACAGCTCCGTCGCCATCGGACAGCGTCCTGCGAACGGGCAGCCGATGATGCGCGAACGCAGGCTGGGCACCAGGCCGGCGATCTCGGCCAGCTTGCCGCGCCCGCCGTCCCGTAGCGACGATCCAAGCTTCGGCACCGAACCCAGCAGACCGCGCGTGTAAGGATGCAGCGGGTGGGCGAAGATTTCGCCGACCGGGGCTTCCTCCACCTTGCGGCCGGCGTACATCACCACGACGCGCTCGGCCATTTCCGCCACCACGCCGAGATCGTGCGTGATCAGCATGATCGCCGCGCCGACGCGCTGCTTCAGATCGCGCATCAGGTCGAGGATCTGCGCCTGGATCGTTACGTCCAACGCGGTGGTCGGTTCGTCGGCGATCAGCAGCTTCGGATTGCACGCCAGCGCCATGGCGATCATCACGCGCTGGCGCATGCCGCCGGACAATTGGTGCGGATACTCGCGCACCCGCCGCGCCGGCGCCGGAATGCCGACCAGGGTCAGCGCGTCGATCGCCTTTTGCTCCGCGTCGCGCCCGGAAAGTCCCTGATGTAGCCGCAGAGTTTCGCTGATCTGCCGCCCCACCGTCAGCACCGGGTTCAGGCTGGTCATCGGCTCCTGGAAGATCATCGAGATGTGGTTGCCGCGGATATCGCGCATCTCGGCTTCCGACAGGGCCAGCAGATCGCGGCCATCGAAGGTGATGCGGCCGCTTATCTTGCCGGGTGGCTCCTGGATCAGCCGCAGGATCGACATGGACGTGACCGACTTGCCGCAGCCGGACTCTCCCACGATCGCCAACGTTTCGCCGGCGTTGACGTGGAACGACACGCCCTCCACCGCGCGCACCACGCCATCGGGCGTGCCGAAATGGGTTTGCAGGTTCTCGACTTCGAGCAGCGGCATTGGCGTCAGAGCCGCTTTGCCAGGCGCGGGTCCAAAGCATCGCGCAGGCCGTCGCCCAGCAGGTTCACTGCCAGCACGGTGACGCACAGGAACACGGCGGGGAAGAACACGACGTAGGGTTTCACCTCCCACAACGCGCGCCCCTCGGCCATGATGTTGCCCCAGCTTGGGATGATCGGCGGCGTGCCGGCGCCAATGAACGACAGAATGGATTCCGTGATCATCGCCGAGGCGCAGATGAACGTGGCGTTCACCATCAGCGGTGCCAGGGTGTTGGGAATGATGTGCCGCCAGATGATCAGCGGCATGCGCGTGCCGGAGGCGATCGCGGCTTCGACATACGGTTGTTCGCGCAACGACAGCACGATGCCGCGGATCAGCCGCGATACGCGAGGGAACTCGCCGACACTGATGGCGATCACCACGTTCTGTACCGACGCATGGAACAGCGCCATCAGCGCGATGGCCAGCAATAGCGGCGGGATGGACATCAGCCCGTCCATGATGCGCATCAGCAGGAAGTCGAGCGAGCGCACGAATCCGGCCAGCACGCCGATCAGCGTGCCGATCGCCGAGGCAACGAACGCGACAGAGAACCCGACGATCAGCGAGATGCGCGCGCCGTACATCACGCGGGAATAGAGATCGCGGCCGAGCATATCCGTGCCGAACCAGTACTCCCCCGAAGGTTCGCGCAGCCGCATGGCGGGTGCGATGGCGGTCGGATCGACGGTGGCGAGATAGGGCGCGAAGATCGCGATCAACACCATGATGCCGAGCAACACGCCGCCGATGGTGATGGTGGTATTGCGATAGACGAAGCCGGCGATGCGGCCGCGCTGCTTTGCCGGCGGCAGGACGTCCGGCAGGGCCGGTGCGGCGGCGTAGTGTTCTCGGGCGGTGGCGGTGCTCAATAGCGGATCCTCGGGTCGAACAACGTGTAGAGCAAATCGACGGCCAGGTTCACCAGGACGTAGGTGACGCTGAACAACAGGACGACGCCCTGGATCACCGGGTAGTCGCGGCGCAGGATGGCATCGACTGTCAGCCGGCCGAGGCCGGGAATGGCGAATACGCTTTCCGTCACCACCGCGCCGCCGATCAGCAGCGCGACGCCGTTGCCGATGACCGTAACAATCGGCACTGCGGCATTTTTCAATGCGTGAACGAACAGAATGGGGAGTTGGCCCATGCCTTTGGCCTTGGCGGTGCGGACGTAGTCCTGGTTCAGCACGTCCAGCATCGTGGTGCGGGTGATGCGGGCCAGCAGCGCGACGTAGATCATGCCGAGCGCGATGGTGGGCAGGATCAAATCCTGCAGGAACGGCCACAGTCCGTCGCTGATCGGCACGAAACCCTGCACCGGCAGCCAGTCGAGCTGCAGCGCGAAGATGTAAGCCAGCAGGTAGCCGACGACGAACACGGGGGTAGAGAAGCCGAACACCGCCAGCAGCATCACCAGGCGGTCGATCCAGGAGCCGTGCTTCCACGCGGCGATTACGCCCAGTGGTATGGCGATGACGATGGAGAAGACGACGGTCAGCACCATCAGCGACAGCGTCGGCTCGATGCGCTGCGCGATCATGTGCGCCACGGGCAGGTCGGTGAAGATCGAGGTGCCGAGGTTGCCGTGCAATATCTGCCACAGCCAGTCGCCGAAGCGCTCCAGGAACGGGCGGTTCAGGCCGAGGGAGATGCGGATGCGTTCCACGTCGGCTGGGCTCGCCTGGTCGCCGGCGATGATGGCGGCGGGATCGCCCGGTGCGAGGTACAGCAGCGAGAACACGCAGAAGGCGACGATCAGCATGACGGGGATGGTGCTCAGGACGCGGCGGGTGGCATAAGCGAGCATGCTACGGGTGATTCCTGGCCTGGGGCTGGATGCTTCGGGGCGGCACGATGCAGGCTCCGGTCGGGCGTTCTGCAGGCGATGCAGCCGCCCGACGGGGCGCCGAAGCGAGGGTTGTGTGAAGCAGGTTCTGACAGTGCATTGTCAGAATGGTCCCAGTGGCATGTTTTTGGTTGTTTCGCCCGTCCCCTGCCCGGTGCGGGTAGCCTGCCCCAGACGACGCAGAAAGGCCAGCGTTGGTTAACCATTGTCGGGCGGCGGCGTCTCCTGCGCGCAGATGTTCTGCCGGCGTCTCATGGCCGGACCAGGCCCTGCCATGAGACACAAGCGAAGGGGCGGGTCATGCCGCGCGGAACGACGGACGCCACGAACCCGGGAGAGGCCGTGCACATCGATGCATCCATCGCGCGCCTGAAGCTTGCCGGCCTGCGCAGCAATCTGGCCGGACCGTTCGACCTGGCGGTCGCACCAGGGGAATGCATCGCGGTCTCCGGTCCGTCCGGGTCCGGCAAGAGCCTGCTGCTGCGGATGATCGCCGACCTGGATCCGAACGAGGGCGACGTCTCACTCGACGGCCGCAACCGTCGTGACTTTAGCCCGCCGTCCTGGCGCCGCGATGTCATGTACAGCGCCGCTGAACCGGGTTGGTGGCTCGACATTGCCATGCAGCACTTTCCCGGGCCGACATTGACATTCGCGCGCGAGAACATGCAGCGGCTCGGCCTGGCGCCGGGGCTGCTGGACAGCCCGGTAATCCGGCTTTCCACCGGGGAACGCCAGCGGATCGCGCTGCTGCGCGTGCTGGCGCTCGATCCGCCGGTGCTGTTGCTGGACGAGCCGACCGCCGCGCTCGACCAGGACAGCACGGCGCGGGTCGAGACCCTGCTGCGCGAGCGGCTGGCCGGCGGGACGACGGTCGTCATGGTCTCGCACAATCCGGAGCAAGCCGCGCGGCTCGGCCACCGGCGGTTCTTCATGCGGGATCGTCGCCTGGTGGCCGCGTGAGTCGGCGTACCCCGGTCATCAGCCTCGCTCCGCCGCCGGCGTGCGTCCGTCGGTGCCGGTCCGCCCTGCGATGAGGCGTGCATGAATCCCATCCTGCTTTCCCCCGGCGACATCGCCATCTCCGCCGTGCTGATTGTGCTCGACGGCGTGCTGTCGCTGGTGCTGCGGCTGAATCTGCATCGCCAGCTAGCGATCGCGACGGTGCGCATGGTGGTGCAGCTCGTGCTGATCGGCTTCGTGCTGCGGTTCGTGTTCGCGCTGTCGTCGCCGCTGGTGACGCTGGCCGTGGTGGTGGTGATGGTCGCGATTGCCGGACGCGAGGTGGCCGCGCGGCCGGAGCAACGCCTCGGCCGCATCGGGAATTACGCGATCGGCGCCAGCGCGGTGGCACTGGCCACGTTCCTGGCGGCGACCCTGGCGCTGACCACGGCGATCCGGCCGCAGCCGTGGTACGACCCGCGCTATGCCATCCCGCTCGCCGGCATCATCCTGGGCAACGTGTTGAACGGCGCCAGCCTGGCGCTGGATTCGATGCTGTCGGGCGTGGTGCGGGAGCGGCCGGCGATCGAGGCGCAGCTCGCGCTGGGCGCCACATTCGGGGCGGCGATCCGTGGGCTGGTGCGGGCTTCGGTGCGGCGGGCGCTACTGCCGATCATCAACCAGATGTCGGCGGCCGGTATCATCACGCTGCCGGGGATCATGACCGGGCAGATCCTGGCCGGGATGGACCCGCTGGAGGCGGCGAAATACCAGATCCTGCTGATGTTCCTGCTGTCGGGCGGCTCGGCGCTGGCGGCCGTCGTGGTGGTTTACCTGACCGCCATGCGGCTGACCGACGATCGCCAGCGCCTGCGTATCGACCGGCTGACGGCGGCACACCAAGGACGCACGCCGTGATCGGCGGATGGCCGGAGGCGGCCGGCGGCGGCGCACAGTCAGCAAAGGCCTTGCGTCGCGGTGCCGACATTCCGTCGCGGCATGGCATTTTTGACCCGAACCCGATCCGCCCGGGCTCGTTCCCGAGAGGTGCGGCCTGACGGCCGTGCCGCCACCACATGACGGGAGCACGCTATGGCGAAGTCACGCAACACGGCTCGAGCGGAGGCCGATATGGATTCCGGGTACTCCAATGACACGGTTGCCAAGGTCGGCCGGGCGCTCGGCCAAGTGGTCACAATTCAGCAGATCTACACCCAGGAGGTGCAATCCGTGGGCACTGACGACGAGAAGGAGCGCCTGACCAGCCAGGCCGAACAATCGGCCGTCCAGGCGATCCAGCAGCAGGGGCTGTCGATCAGCGAGTACAATGCCGTCGTCACCGCAGCCGACACTGATCCGGACCTGGAGCAGCGCGTGCTCGCCGCCGTGCCGACCGAGGGGTGAGGCGACGCGCGCCTGTGGGCGGCATGACAATGCCGCCATCACCGCGGGCGTATGACGCGCCTCAACCGGCCCAGAATTGTTTCGTCGCCAGCCTGGCGCCTTCGGCCATTGCCGCAAGCTTGGCCCACACCACGTCGGGATCGACCGCCGCCTGGCCGACCCAGGTGCCGAAGCCGCAATCGCTGCCGGCAATGACGTTGTCGCGGCCAACAAGGTTGGCGTAGCGGGCGATGCGCTGCGCGATCAGCTCCGGATGTTCGATGAAATTCGATTTCGACTCGATCACCCCCGGAATAATGATCTTGCCTTCCGGCAGCCTGACGCGTTCGAACACGGTCCATTCATGCGCGTGGCGCGGGTTGGCGGCCTCGAACGAGATCGTCGCCGGCCGCGCCGTGAACACGACATCGATGATCTCGGCCAGCGGCACGTCGCAATGGTGCGGTCCTTCGTAATTGCCCCAGCACAGATGCATCCGCACACGGTCCGGCGGGATCGCGGCCAGCGCATGGTTCAGTGCCTCGATGTGAAGCCGTGCGCGCCTGCGGAATTCCTCGATGGAGAGGTCGGCGTACTGGATGTGGCGGCCCATCGCCAGGTCTGGGCAGTCGATCTGCAGCGTCAGCCCGGAGGCGGCAATCGCCTCGTACTCGACGCGCATCGCCTCGGCGATCGCGAACAAGTACGCCTCCTGGCTGGCGTAGAATTCGTTACGAAAGAATAGTGATATGACGCCGGGCGAGGCGGCGCTGAGGAACGCTCCGGCGGTGTCCAGCCCGGCGACGGCCGCCTTCAGGTTGTCGATGTCGGCGAGCGCCGCGGCGGGGTCGCCAATCGCGATCGCGCCGGTGCAGGCGGGGTGCGGCGGCGCGACCGGCCGGGATCGCCGAACACCCGCTTCGCCAGGTTGGGGAATTGTGCGAGGTCCTGATAGACGAAGCTGTTGCTGCTGCCGGCGAAACCGGTCAGCCGGTCTTTGACGTAGGTGGCGTAGCTCGGCTTCGACAATTCGCCGTCGCTGACGAGATCGACACCGGCGGCGGCCTGCTGCTTCGCCGATTCGGCGACGGCGGTGCGGATCCGTGCCGCCAGAGCGAGGCGATCGACCGGTACGCCTTCCTCCTTGGCGAACATCGCGCGGGTGAGGTCGTCCGGCCGGGGCAGGCTGCCGGTATGGGTCGTCAGGAAGCGGTTGAACCCGTACGCCATCTGTTCTCTCCAGCCGGTCTGCCGCGGTTTGTTGTTATCGGGGGAAGCGAGGCGGCGAGGCAATCCCGGTGCGGGGCGGTGTGGTTACGAGGATTGCTTCGGTGCGTTGGCGATGACGGCGGCGCGCTGGTTCGCGGGAGGTCGTGAGGCAAACAGGCCGGCATGGAGATAGCGCGTGCGCGCAGTTGGCTGTTGATGTGAGCGCAACGCGACGCTTCGCACCGCGCGCGCGAAACTCAAGCGTTCTGCAACGGGACGCAATCATGGCAGCACGGTTCATCTGTGTGCATCTGTGTGCATCTGTGGTTCCAATTCTTGCTTTCTGCCCGTAGCGCTGTTGCGGGCGGGCAGACACCAAGAATTGGAACCACAGATGCACACAGATAAAATCGGCGGTAGTGGAATAGCGGGGGCCGGAAGTACTTATGCTGGCTGGCTGGTCTCGGTGGATCGTCGATTGCTCCGGGCATCCGGGGCACCAAGTCACCAACGGACGCCGCCGCTGCCTGTTGTATCATGGTGCCATGCTGTTCTGCCGGGCGGCTCGAAGGTTCGGAACGTCCTGGCGCACGCAGGTTTATGTCGCTTTGGCGCTGATAATCACCCACTCGATCTCATGAAGGGTCCATATTTATTGGCCGCTTCCTCCGGTGTGAGCAACGTCAATCGGGGCGGCTCACCTCCATGCATCTCGCTTTGTGGGAAGGTTCGTTCCCACAGTCTGCCGTCATTGGGGTCTTGGTAGAGCGTCTCCCATCCGCCGCTCCGTCTGCTGTCGCCAACTTTGACCACCAAGTGTTGCGTCAACCACTTCACGCGCTCACAGACGGCGTCACCGCGGACGCGTCCTTCCTCAACAACCCAGTTCCCGGTCAGCTCAGTTTCGTGTGGCTCGATGCGTTGCATCGTCGATGGGTTTCTCACCACCGGACGGAAGCTTGGCACCAGTGGGCCGTCCAGGGTGGTCAGTTGCCAAACCTGGCCCGATGCGGCGTGTCTGAAATAGCGCCACCCGAGAGCCTCCTTGTCGGCTGGTGCGGGCAATTCGGTGGCGGAGCCGCATGTCACTTGTTCCGCCATCCATTCGCTGAAGCGTGTAACCTCTCGTGGCCCCGTGAAGCGTTGGATTTCCTCCCACGGGCATGCTCCATCGTCGGGTTCTGCAGCCACCTCGCGGCGACGCATTTTTAACCCGAACCCGATTCGCCTGGGCTCGTTCCCGAGAGGTGCGGCCTGACGGCTGCGCCCACACGACAAGAGGGAACCAGCAATGGCGAAGTCACGCGACAAGACCCAGACTGCGGCCAGGGACGATCCCGGATTCTCGGATGACACGGTCGCCAAGGTCGGCCGGGCGGTCGCCCAGGTGGTCACGATCCAGCAGGCCTATACGCGCGAGGTGCAATCCGCCCGCACCGACGAAGAGAAGGAGGGCCTGACCAGCCGGGCAGAACAATCGGCCGTCCAGGTGATCCGCGAGGAGGGGCTGTCGGTCAGCGAATACAATGCCGTCGTCTCCGCCGCCGATGACGATCCCGATCTGCAGCAGCGCGTGCTCGCCGCCGTGCCGGCCGAGCGGTGATGCGCGCACGTGACGCAATGCGAACGATGCGGGACAACAGGGGGAGAGCATGGTGATCGATCGCAAACTCATGACGGCCCTGGGTGGGGGAGTGGCCCTGTTATCGCTGACGCTGGGGAGCACCCCGGCGGTGGCTCAGACAGGTCCAGGCGATGCCGGGCGCGGACCGGCACTCAACAATGCCGCGCCGGGCAGCGCGACACCGTCGGATGACACGATCCGCAAGGTCGGGGGGGCGTTGCGCGACGTCGCCGGCATCCAGTCGAACTACGGCCAACAGATGCAGTTGGCGTCGCCTGATCAGCGCCAGCAACTGTCGCAGCAGGCGGAACAAGAGGAAGTGGCGGCGGTCCAGCGGCACGGCCTGTCGGTGGATCAGTTCGACCAGGTGGTGCAGACCGCACGGGCCGACCCGACCGTGCACCAACGCCTGCTGGCTGCCGCCGGCGCTCGGTGAGTGCTCTTCGTCGCGCCCGGCGGCACTGCTGACCGGGCCGGCGTTCTCCAGAATTACCGCCGGCCAAACACTGGGGAGGCCGGAGTGTCCCCAGGCTTCGGGCGAGCCGTGCGGCGGTCGTCGCGCGCACGTGCGTGCCCGGCCAATTGGTCCGCGCCTTCTCTGCCGGGCGCCTTCTCTGCCGGGCATGGTCTCGCGGCCGTTGCCGTGGTGTATCTTGTCCAAATGCGGCTGACCGGCGAGCGTCTGTGCGTCGGCTTGCACCGCGCCATTGGCAAGGGACCTGCCCGATGAACGCCTCCGACGTGATGACCCGCCACGTGATCTCGGTATCGCCGGACGCCAGTGTGGAGGGCGCCGCGAAACAGATGCTCGAACGCGGCATCTCCGGCCTGGTGGTGGTGGACGCCAAGGGCGACCTCGCCGGCGTGGTCACCGAGGGAGATCTACTCCGCCGCGACGAACTCGGCACCGAGCGCAACCGTCCCTGGTGGCTGCGCCTGCTGGTCTCGCCCGGCCGCCAGGCGTTGGACTTCACCCGCACGCACGGCCGCCGCGTGCGCGACGTGATGACCGAACGCGTCGTCACGGTGGCCGCCGATGCCACGCTGGAGGAAGTCGTCGAACTGATGGAGCAGCACCGCATCAAGCGCGTGCCGGTGACCGAGGGGAATCGCGTCGTCGGGGTGGTGTCGCGCGCCGACCTGTTGCGCGCACTGGTGGTGTCCAGCCGCAACGATGCGCCTGTCGCGACCGACGATCGTTCTGTTCGTCGGGCGGTACTGGACGCGGTGGACAAGCAGTCCTGGACGCCGATGACCACGCTGAACGTGACGGTTGCCGACGGCGTTGTCGATCTGTGGGGCACCATCACCAACGAGGACGAACGCCGCGCGATCAGCGTCCTGGCGGAGAATACGCCCGGCGTGAAGCGGGTGAACGACCACCTGGTATTCGTGGAACCCTACTCCGGCACCGTCATAACGGGACCGGCGGACAAGGAATGAGGACAGGATGGTGCTGAAGGTGGCGGCGTAATGGCTCCCCCTCCCCTTGTGGGAGGGGGATGGGGGGAGGGGGAGCACATCCACTGACTGTGGATGTACCCACCCCTCCCCCCGCAAGGGGAGGGGGAGCACCTTCATGTCCTCATGACCTTAACCCGGCGCAACCATGACCAAGCTGTTTGACCTGGCCGTCATCGGTGGCGGCATCAACGGCGCGGGCATCGCGCGCGATGCCGCCGGCCGTGGCCTGTCCGTCCTGCTGCTGGAGCAAGGCGACCTCGCCGGCGCCACGTCGTCCGCCTCGACCAAGCTGATCCACGGCGGCCTGCGCTACCTGGAGCACTACGCGTTCCGCCTGGTGCACGAAGCCCTGTCGGAGCGCGAGGTGCTGCTGCGCGCCGCGCCGCACATCGCCGGGCCAATGCGCTTCGTGCTGCCGCACCATCCGGGCCTGCGGCCGTGGTGGGTGATCCGGGCCGGCTTGTTCCTGTACGACCACCTCGGCGGCCGGAAGATCCTGCCCGGCACGCGCACGCTGGACCTGCGCACCGATCCAGCCGGCGCGCCGCTGCGGCCCGGCTTCACCCGCGGCTTCGAGTATTCCGACTGCTGGGTGGATGACGCGCGGTTGGTGGTGCTGAACGCGCGCGATGCGGCGGCGCGCGGCGCGGACGTGCGCACCCGCACTCGGTGCATCGCGGCGCGCCCGGCCGATGGCACCTGGTCGCTGACGCTGGAAGGTGGCAACGCCGCGCGCGCGCGCGTCTTGGTGAATGCGGCCGGGCCGTGGGTGTCGCAGGTGCTGTCTGGCGTCCTGGGGCAACCGTCACCGACGCCGGTCCGCCTGGTGAAAGGCAGCCACATCGTTGTGCCGCGGCTGTTCTCGTACGATCGCAGCTACATCTTCCAGAACGCCGATGGCCGCGTCTGTTTCGCCATTCCCTTCCACGACGATTTCACCCTGATCGGCACCACCGATGAGGACTTTCACGGCGATCCTGCCCAGGTGGCCGCTACACCCGAGGACGACGCCTACCTCTGCGCCGCCGTCAGCGAGTACCTGCGTGATCCGATCCAGTCGGAGGAGATCGTCTGGCGCTATGCCGGCGTTCGCCCGCTGCGCGATGACGGTGCCAGCTCGGCGCAGGAGGCGACGCGCGACTACGTGCTTGAGGTGCACGGCGACCCGCCAGTGCTGTCGGTGTTCGGCGGCAAGATCACCACCTACCGCCGTCTGGCCGAGGCGGCGTTGGCGAAGCTGCGGCCAACCTTTCCCGCCGCCCGCGGTCCGTGGACCATGACCGCGCCGCTGCCGGGCGGCGACTTTCCCTGGGACGGCATCGACCAGGTGCAGGCGGCGCTGCAAGCCCGCTACGGGTTCCTGCCAGCGCACACCGCACGGCGCATGGTGCGCGCTTACGGCACCCTGGCCGCCGACGTGGTGGGCGATGCGCGATCCGCCGCGGACCTCGGCCGGGTGTTCGGCGCCGATCTGACCCAGCGCGAGGTGGACTGGCTGGTGCGGACCGAGTGGGCGCGTACGGCGGACGACATACTGTGGCGTCGCAGCAAACTGGGCTTGCGTTTTGATAAGCAACAGACGCAGACGCTGGCTGCATATCTTCTGGACAGGCCAAACCTGTGAACTACGTCACAGCAAGACGGCCAGGCGGCTCCTATGAACGCCGTCATGCAAGACCCGTCTTCCCCGGACCTCACCGAACTCCGCACCAGGGCCGAGCAATACCGCGCCATGGCCGAGACCGCGCGGATGGCCGGTTCCTACGATGCCCTGCTCCGGCTGGCCGGCCGGTTTGAGATGCTGGCGTCGGAGATCGAAGCCGCATCACGCCCGGACCGGCGCCTGCCGGCCTGACCGCGGCGCCATTCTGTCATCGTGAGTTCCCCGCCAGCCTGGCGGCTGACCCGCACTGGATGAGACGGCGTCGGCGGCCTGACGTAGGTTCCCCCCTCCCCTTGAGGGAGGGGTTGGGGGAGGGGTGCGTACATCCACTGACCGCGGATGTACGCACCCCTCCCCCTGGCCCCCTCCCTCAAGGGGAGGGGGGAACCTTGTTTCTTGTTAGCCCGTTTGGCCGAAGAATCTCCCGGGGGATTGCGTCAGCCAAGCGGCCTTGCAATGACAGGAAGCCGGCCACTGCCAGGAACCCGGTCGTGTCGTGCCATGTGGGCCGGCGCGCTCGGCGGCAACCGACGCCGCCGGCGGCTACCCCTGCCGCAGCCGGCTCGGCAGCAACTCCCCGGCATTCTCCAGCACCGGATACGCCGCCGCCGCCACCAGGTGCGAGCCCAGCCGCTTGAGGTCGCGCAGCAGATCGAGGTGCAGCCCGCTGGTCTGCGCCTCATCCGCCTGGCCGGCGCGCAGCCGGGCGAAATGCGCCGCCGTCGCCCGCGCCTCCATGTCGCGCAGCGCCTCCTTCTCGGCCGCCAGCAGCCGCGCCGCGCGCGGATCGCCGGTGACGAACAGCGAGGCGGCCATGCGCAGGTCGGCGGCGAGGCGATCGATCAGGGCGAGAAGCTCGGCCTGCACGTCGGGCGGGAACGCCAGGCCACGCCGCGTCATCTTGGTGGCCTGCGCCAGCAGGTTCCGTTCCACGACGTCGCCGGCTTGCTCCAGGTTGGTGGCGAACATCAGGATCTCGGTCAGGCGGCGATGGTCGGCCTCGGTCATCGCCTCGGGATCCAGGCTGGTCAGGTAGGTCTTGATCGCGGCATTCAGCCGGTCGAGCACGTCGTCCATGCGCTTCGTCTCGGCAATCCGCTTGCGGTCGCGATGCGCCAGCGAATCGCGCAGCCCCATCAGCATCGCCTCCAGCACGTCGGACATGCGCAGCGCCTCGCGCGCCGCGCCGCCGAGCGCCACGGCCGGCGTCTGCCGCGCCGACTGATCGAGGTGGATCGGCCGCGACGGATCGGCCGGATCGACACGCGCCGGCAGCATTCGCTGCAACAGCGCCGCATAGGGCGTCAGCAGCGGCAGCCCGGCCAGCGCGAGCGCGATGTTGAACAGCGTGTGGAAGTCGGCGACGGCGCGGGCGTTGTCCGGCTCCAGCACCACCATCGCCCGCCCGATCGGCGACAGCAGTGCCACGGCGATCACCGCGCCGGCGCAGCGCACCAGCAGGTTGCCGAGCGGCACGCGGCGCGCGACGGGATCGTCGCCGGATGCGCCCTCCAGCACCGGGTTGATGGCGGTGCCCAGATTGGCGCCCAGCACCAGCGCGAACGCCGCGTCCGGCGGCACCACGCCCTTGGCGCACAGCGACATCACCAGCAATACGACAGCCACCGAGGAATGCGCCGCCCAGGTCAGCCCCGCCGCCAGGATCAGGTCCAGCACCGGCTGGGTGGTGATGGCGCCGAGCAATACGCGCAGGCTGGGCACGTCCTCATACGGCGTGGCGACGGCGAGCAATTGCTGCAGCGCGAGCAGCATCAGGCCGAGGCCGATGAAGACGCGGCCGAGGTCGCGCGTGACCGTGCTGCCGCGGCGGAACATCAGTACGCCGATCAGGATCAACGCCGGCGCGCCGGCCACCACGTTGAAGGACAGCGCCTGCACGATCACGGTGGTGCCGACATTGGCACCGAGCATGATGCCGAGGGCCGGCACCAGCTCCACCAGTCCCGCCGCGGCAAAGCCGGTGACCATCAGCCCGGTGGCGGTGCTGCTTTGCAGGATCGCGGTCACGCCCAGGCCTGCGGCGAAGGCGGCGAGGCGGTTACGCAGCGCTCCCACCAGAACGCTGCGCAGCTTCGCACCGAACGCGCGCTGTACGCCGGTCTGCACCATGTGGACGCTCCACAGCAGCAGAGCGACGGCGCCGGCGAGGTTCAGCAGGGTGAGCGGGAAGGACATGGAGTTTGGATTTTGGAGTCTGTGAGGGTTTGGGTCCAGAGGTGGCGGCGGCACCTGTTTGGCGGGGCGCGTTTGGCCGGATATTGCGACCGTCTGTCATTGCGACTGTCTGTCATTGCATTTGTCATTGCGAGGCCGCTTGGCCGAAGCAATCTCGTTCGTGGCAAACACGCAGCTTGCCACGAACGAGATTGCTTCGGCCAAGCGGCCTAACAAGAAACTACCCGTGTCATGGCCGGGCTTGTCCCGGCCACCCACGTCTTTCCTTTGCCGGCCGGGGCACAGTCGTGGGTGGCCGGGCCAAGCCCGGCCATGACACAACAGGTAC
>DASXFW010000299.1:0-2878 GCA_036489395.1 Acetobacteraceae bacterium
CTGCAACGAATGCCCCGACACCAGGAATCAGGTGTCTGCCGTGCCGATGCACGCGGCGGGGTGACGGGCACAGGACCTCCGTGATCCCCGTGGTCCTCCGCGCTTCCTCCGTGCGAATCAAACGAGGCAACGATCCGCCCCCGCCGTGCGCCAGTTGCCCCCGGCAGTCGGCCGCAAATGCGATTGCCCTGCAAGGTTGGGCAGGAAAGGTTTCGTCGGGAACCCCGGTTTCTTGTTAGCCGTGCAGCGGCGAAGCAATCTGCCGTGCGTGCCTCGGCGCTGGTGCGGGGCGCAGAGACCAGGAGGTTCAGGATGGATGCAGAACAATTGCGCGCCGCGCAGGCGCCGCTGAAGCAGCGCTATCGCGAGGCGCCCGAGACGGCGCGTGTGCCGGCGCGGGCCGAGGCACGGCTCGACCCGTCGGACGTGGCCTGCACTGTGCCTGGCTGGGGCGGCGATACGCATGCCGGCCTGCACCCTGCCACCGGTGGCTCGGGCGAGCTCGCATGTTCTGCCGATATGTTGCTGCAAGCGGTGGTCGCCTGCGCCGGCGTCACCTTGCGCGCAGTGGCGACGGCGATGGGCGTGACGATCCGCGACGGCCGGGTGGTGGCTGAAGGCCACTGGGACGCGCGTGGCACGCTGGGCGTGGACCGCACCGCGCCTGTCGGGCTGACCGATATTACGCTGTCGTTCGATGTGGATTGCGACGCCGATCCGGCCAGGCTGCAGCGGATGATCGCGACGACCGAACGTTACTGCGTCATTCTACAGACGCTGCGTTCGCCGCCGGTGGTGACGGTGAAGTAGGGGAGGTAGAGGACGTGGGGGGTAGCGGTCCCCCCTCCCCTTGAGGGCTTGGGCCGCGAAGCGGACCGAGGTTAGGGGGAGGGGTGCGTACATCCGCGGTTCAGCGGCTATATGCACCCCTCCCCCAACCCCTCCCTCAAGGGGAGGGGGGAACGCTTTTTCTAACCGTCCCACACGCTGCTTGGCATCGGCAGCCTGGCGAACGCCTCCGGGCCGAGCGGGTGGTTCGGCTCGACCCCGACCATCCCGAGCAGCATCATCCACTGCCGCACGTGCTGGCCGACATGCCAGGTCGTGCGCTCCAGGTACTCGTGCAGGAGCTGCGGGCCGTAATAGGTCTGCACCGTCTGCCGCCCCGTCCGGTCCGCTTTTGCGTCCCACCAGGCGTTCAACCGTGCCCGTACGTCGGTGCCGTACGCGACAATGTCCGCCGTGGTCCGCATGTCGTCGGGCGGCCGTGCGGTCAGCCTTTCGTATGCGAGATCCTCGCCGCCGGCCACTTCCATGAAGGTCTCGGGGATGCGGAACATGTGATGCGCCAGCACGCGGTAGCTGCGCGGGCGGTTCGGCACCTCGGTTTCCAGCTTGTCGTCCGGCATTTGCGGGACGAAGCGCTGCGCCGCGGCCAGGAACGTATCCAGCCGCGCGATCAGCTCGGCCGGCGACAGGGCGGGGCCGGTGGCCTCGTTCAGGCCGAGGAACTTGACGACGTGGGCGATGTTCTGCGCGAACACGAACTCGTCGCCGCGCGACAGCACGGGAACCGAGCGCGCACCCAGCCGCCGCAGCTCATCCAGCCCGGTCGGGTGTTCCAGCACATTGATGGATTCGAACTCGATCGCACGGACCGAGAGAAACTCTTTGAGTCTCAGGCAGCTCGTTCATCCAGGCTGCCAGAACACCTTCAGGGGGACACCCAATTGCGTTGCTCCTTGGCGAAAGCACACGTTCCGCCAGCGGCGCGGCGGCGTCAAGGTCAGGGCTCCGCCCTGCAACCCGCCAAGGGGCTTTGCCCCCTTGGATCCCCAGCCCTCGGGTCAAGCCCGAGGGCAGGCGCCGGCGTGGCCTTTGCGATCCATCCGTCGGCACCGCGGCTCCCTCCCGCCCATCCAGCCAGGTAAAGGGTTCCAAGGGCTACGCCCTTGGCGGGGTCCAGGGGCGGAGCCCCGGCCTTTCCTTCGCTTCACCCGATTGCCCTGGCGTCAAGGTTGTTCGCGACTCCTCTGCTGAGGCAGATTGGCCGCGATGTCTGCTCCCAGCCAATCCGTGCTCCATGCACTGCCCGACCTGTCCGCCACCATCGGCCTCGCCGCGCGGGTGGCGGCGCTGACGCACGCGGGCGATGCGATCCTGCTGGACGGCCCGCTGGGCGCCGGGAAGACCGAATTCGCGCGTGCGTTCCTGCGTGCCGCGACCGGCGATCCGGCGCTGGACGTGCCGAGCCCGACGTTCACGCTGGTGCAGGCGTACGACACGCGGCTCGGGCCGGTGCATCATTTCGACCTGTGGCGGCTGGACGGGCCGGCGGCGCTGGGCGAACTCGGCTGGGATGAGGCGCGGGACGACATCGTGGTGGTGGAGTGGCCGGACCGGCTCGGCGTGCTGCGGCCGGACGACGCGCTGACCGTGGCGCTGCGGCCGGGATTGGGGGACGCGCGCACGGCCGTCCTGTACGGCTGGCCCGACCGGATCGGCCGACTCGCATGAGCCGGCAGCGCCTGATCGCGGCGTTCCTCGCCCGTCATGGGTATGCCGGCGCGCGCGCGGTGCCGCTGGCGCAGGATGCGAGCTTCCGGCGTTATCTGCGCCTGACCGGCGGCCCGCGTCCGGCGGTGCTGATGGACGCTCCGCCGCCCGAGGATGTGCGTCCGTTCCTGCGCATCGCCGCGCACCTGTCCGGCATTGGTTTGTCCGCGCCGGAGATTATCGCGGCCGATGAAGCGGACGGACTGGTGCTGGAGGAGGACCTCGGGGACGACCTGCTGGCCAACATGGCTGGTATGGCTGGTATGGCTGGTATGGCTGGTATGGCTGGGATGGCTGGTATGGCTGGTATGGCTGGTATGGC
>DASXFW010000247.1:0-2730 GCA_036489395.1 Acetobacteraceae bacterium
CCCCCCAACCCCCTCCCTCAAGGGGAGGGGGAGATTTCGCCTGGCATTTCGCTTCAGTACGACACGTATACGTCGGTCAGCAGCGCGCTCGGGTCCGGTGGGGGCGCCGCACGCGCCGCGGCAACGGCTGCGTCGATCAACGCCGCGACTTCGCTGTCCACGCCATCCAGTTCGCTCGTTTCCAGCAATGCCGCCTCCCCCACACGGCGGCGGAAATGCTTCAGGCAGTCGCGATCCTCGCGCAGCTTCCGCACTTCGTCCTTGCCGCGATAGAGCTGCGCGTCGCCGGAATGATGGCCGTAAAAGCGGCAGGTATCGACTTCGATCGCGCTCGGCCCGCCGCCGCCACGCGCTCGTTCCACCGCCTCGTTCGCCGCTTCGTGCACTTCGAAGAAATCGTCGCCGTTCACCTTTACCGCCGGCAGGCCGAAACCACGCGCGCGGCCGGCGATGTCGCGGCTCCCCACCGCGTAGGATGCGCCGGTGTATTCGCCGTAACCGTTGTTCTCGAATATGAAGATCGCCGGAAGCTGCAGCACGACGGCCAGGTTCATCGCCTCGAACGTGGTGCCCTGGTTCGATCCGCCGTCACCGGTGAACGACACCGCGACATTGCCGGTGCCCAGCGTCTTCGCCGTCAGTGCCGCGCCGACCACCAGCGGCGGTCCGCCGCCGACGATGCCGTTGGCGCCGAGCATTCCCTGGTCAAGGTCGGCGATGTGCATCGAGCCGCCCTTGCCGCCGCACAGCCCGCCTTCCTTGGCGAACAGCTCCAGCATCATCGACTGCACGTCGCAGCCCTTTGCGATGCTGTGGCCGTGGCCGCGATGGGTGCTGGCGATGCTGTCTTTCGCCGTCAGGTGCGAGCACACGCCGACGGCCGATGCCTCCTGACCGGCATAGAGATGCACGAAACCGGGGATGCCGCCTTTGGAGAATTCCTCCTGCACACGCTCCTCGAAGCGGCGGATGGTGCACATGGTGCGGTAGGCGCGGAGCAATTCCTCGCGGTTGAGCTGCATGGCGTTTCCCCCTTTGCCGTTGGAGGGATACTGCGCCCGGTGGGACGGCACGTCATCCCGGGTTCCGTACGGGGAGCAGTGGAGGCATGAGCGTGGTCGCGGCTTGCGGCATTCGCGCGATAGGGCTGCCTGACCGTGAACGCGTAGTATTATTGGGGAGGTTGATCCCCCCAACCCGTTGCACCCCCCGCCCCCGTGCCGCACCATCCGCGGCAACGGAGACGCAGCCCGATGGACCTGATCGTTCGCCACGCCCGCCTGGCCACCGCACCGGAATCCCCGCCGGTCGATATCGGCGTCGCCTCCGGCCGCATCGTCGCCATCGAGCCATCCCTCCCCGCCGAAGCCCCCGAATTCGACGCCGCCGGCAACCTGGTCTGCGCCGGCTTCGTCGAGACGCACATCCACCTCGACAAATCCTGCATCATCGACCGCTGCGCGCCGGAGACCGACCGCCAGGCCAACGCCGTCCCGCGCGTCGCCGCGGTGAAGCCAACCTTCACCACCCAGGACGTGTATGACCGCGCCAGCCGCACGCTGGAGAAATGCCTGAAGCACGGCGCCACGCGCATGCGCACGCACCTGGAACTCGACGCCGGCGTTGAGCTCCGCAGCTTCGAGGCGATCGACACGCTGCGCCGCGACTACGCCTGGGCGATCGACCTGGAAATCTGCGTCTTCCCGCAGGAGGGCCTGACCAACAATCCGCGCGCCGACGAACTGCTGGTCGCGGCGCTGCAACGCGGCGCGAAGGCGATCGGCGCCGCGCCGAACTACGATCCCGACCACGCCGGCCAGATCCATCGCATCTTCGAACTCGCGCGCGAATTCGGCGTGGACATCGACATGCACCTCGATTCCGGCCATTCGCCCGATGCGATGGACATTCACCTGGTGTGCGAACTGACGGAGAAATACGGGCTGGGCGGACGCGTTGCCGTGGGCCACGGCTGCAAATACGCCTCCATGCCGCCCGCCGATCTGAAGGTCCTGGCGCGCCGCATCGCCGTCGCCGGCGTCGCCGTCACCGTGCTTCCCGCCACCGATCTGTTCATGATGGGCCGCGACCAGGACCACAACGTCCGCCGCGGCGTCGCCGACGTGAACGTGCTGGTGGAGAACGGCGTCAACTGCTCGATCTCCACCAACAACGTGCTGAACCCGTTCACCCCGCTGGGCGATTGCTCGCTGCTGCGCATGGCGAACCTGCAAGCCAATGTCTGCCAGATCGGCCAGGCCCACCGGCTGCGCGAGTGCTTCGCCATGCTGACGGAACGCTCCGCACGGCTGATGAACCTGACCGATTACGGCATCCGCGTCGGCAACCCCGCCGACATCGTGGTGGTCGATGCGACGACGCCGGAGCAAGCTGTGGCGGAGATCACCCCGCCGCTTGCCGTGTTTAAGCGCGGCCGCCGCACCGTCACACGCCCGCGCGCGGAGCTGCACAGGGCATGAACCGCAGGAGGGTCAGGGCTCCGCCCTGAAACCCGCCAGGAGGCTCTGCCTCCTGGACCTCCGGCCCTGTGCCCCCTCCCCGCCATCCAGCGAAACAGACGGATTGCAAAGGCTACGCCGGCGCCTGCCCTCGGGCTTGACCCGAGGGCCGGAGGTCCAGGAGGCAGAGCCTCCTGGCGGGTTTCAGGGCGGAGCCCTGACCCTCCTGCGGTTCATGCCCTGTGCAGCTCCGCGCGCGGGCGTGTGACGG
>DASXFW010000369.1:0-8186 GCA_036489395.1 Acetobacteraceae bacterium
GGCACGTTGGTCTTGCCGAACACCACCGCGCCGGCGGACTCAAGGCGCCGGATCGGCAGCGAGGAGATTCTGACCGGCTGATCACGTAATTCAAGATGGCCGCGCGTGGTCGGCAGGCCGGCGACGTCGAAACTTTCCTTCACCGTCATTGGCACGCCGAACAATGGAGCGCTGCGATCGGTAGCGTTGTCCAGCGTCCGCGCGCGATCGCGCGCGCGATCGAAATCGCGCACCACCACGGCATTGATGCGCGAGTCGAGGCGTTCGACACGTGCAATGTAATGGTCGAGCAATTCGCGGCAGCCGATCTCGCGCGCCCGCAGCCTGGCGGCAAGCTGCGTAGCGGAGTGGAAAGTAAGGTCCATGGTTGTTTCGCACCGCGACTCCCCCTCCGCCTATGGGAGGAGGAGGCTACGGTACTGCTCCCCTACGCAATCGATGAATTGAACGCGCCGCCATCCAGCAGCAGGTTATGCCCGACGATGAAGCTGATTCTGGCAGAGCACAGGAAGGCGCAGGCATCGCCGAATTCCGCCGGATCGCCGGCACGGCCGGCCGGGTTGGTCTTCAACCGGTCTGCGACGACTTCATCGACCGAGCGATTGGACGCGCGCGCCGCCTCGGCGAAGCCGCCGCGCAGCCGATCGGTGAGGAACGGACCAGGCAGGATGTTGTTGATCACCACGTTATGCCGCGCGACCTGGCGTGCCAGGCCCGCAACGAATCCGGTCAAACCGGCCCGCGCGCCATTGCTCATGCCCAGCTCGGGGATCGGCGACTTCACCGACGCCGAGGTGATATTCACAATCCGCCCGAACTTCCGCTCGATCATGCCGTCGATCACCGCCTTGATCAGGAAGATCGGCGTCAGCATGTTGCCATCGACCGCCTTGATCCACGTGTCGCGGTCCCAGTCGCGGAAATCGCCACGCGGCGGGCCGCCCGCGTTGTTCACCAGGATGTCGGGGTTCGGGCACGCCGCCAGCGCCGCGGCACGGCCGGCGTCGGTGGTGATGTCGCCCGGCACCGCGGTGACCTTCGCGCCGGTCTCCTTGCGGATTTCGTCGGCCGTGCGTTCCAGGTCTGCCGCTGTGCGCGCGGTGATCACCAGCTCCACGCCCTCGCGCGCCAGCGACATCGCGCAGGCCCGACCGAGGCCTTTGCTCGCCGCGCAGACGATGGCCTTCTTGCCTTTGAGTCCGAGATCCATGTTAGTTCCTCCTGCTATTGCCCCCGGTCGGAGGGTGTCCGACCGGCTCTTGGGCACGTCGTGCCAATGCGTGGGATGCTGGGTGTGGCCCGTGCGGTCATGTGTTATATTGCCGCAAGGCGAGAGGGCGAGTCATGAGTGCGGCAACGTCGCGTATCACGTTCAATCCCGCGCAGTGCGGCGGACGGCCCTGTATCCGGGGTCTGCGCATACGGGTCAAGGACGTGCTTGAACTGCTGGCGGCCGGGATATCGGAGGACGAAATCCTGGCTGACTATCCTTACCTGGAGCGGGAAGACATTCGCGCGTGCCTCGCCTTCGCCGCGATCGAGATGGATCATCCGGTTCTACCGGCGGCGGAGTGAGGGCATGATCCTCACTTCGAATCCACGATAGTCGTGAGCGTCGTGCGCCGGCGGGTTCCGTCGCGGCGTGCGGCCAGGACGACGCAACTGGTCCGTTTTCTTGTTGATGCCCAACTGCCTCCGGCTTTGGCGCGCGCTTGTTGAAGCGGGACATTCCGCAGATCATGTGGGCGATGTTGGGCTGCTGGACGCGAACGACGAAGCGATCTGGCAACATGCCCATGCCACCGGGGCGACAATCATAACGAAGACGAGGATTTCATCGCGCGGCAGAGGCGCGGACCGGAGCGTGTTCGTATCGTCTGGATACGCGTCGGGAATGCCACGCGCCGCGCATTGTTGCGGCGTTTCCTTCCACTGCTGCCGCAACTGCTGGCCTCTTTTGCCGCAGGCGAGACGCTGATCGAAATCCGGTGAGTCCTGTCGCGTTGGCTGTCGGTGAGCGGTCGTTGGGCTGTTGGGTCGCTGAGTAGGGCGGAAAAGCGCAGCGCCTTCCGCCATCGTGCGGCGGCGGAATGCGCTCCGCTTTTCCGCCCTACTCAGCAACCCAACGCCCCGTCACCAACAGCCAATGCCACAAGAGCCTATCCGTTATACCGGGTTGCAGAATGATTGACCGATGCGCTTATGTTTCATGGCAAGGCCCGACCCGGCCCCCCACGCCTGTGACGCTTGGGAATGAAGGAAAGTCGTGGGTGGTCGGCCTTCGCGGGCCATGACGCAGAAGTATCCGGCCATGACACAGACCTGTTACCCCATCGCTTGCTCTAACACCCCCGTGTAGCCGAACAACCCGACCGCCCCGCCGGTGTGCAGGAACACCACCGTCTCGCCCTTGCCAATCTTGCCCTTGCGCACCAGGTCGATCAGCCCGGCCATCGCCTTGCCGGAATACACCGGGTCCAGCAGGATCCCCTCCAGCCGGGCCAGCATCAGCACCGCCTCGGTCATCCCCTCGGTCGGCTGCCCATATCCCGGCCCGATGTAGTCGCAGTTCGCCTCCACCGCCGAGCGCTGAATGCCGCCGCGCACGCCGACATAATCCGCGGTGGCCTCCGCCAGCGTGTGCACCATCGTCTCCTGCCGGTCCTTCGGATTGCGCACGCCGATGCCCAGCACGGGGATGCCGGCGTTGCAGCCCTGCAGACCGACCAGCAGCCCGGCATGCGTGCCGGCGCTGCCCGTCGCGGTCACCAGCCGGTCGATGCGCAGCCCCATCTCGTCGGCCTGCGCCACCAACTCCTGCGCGCAGGACACGTAACCCAAAGCGCCCACCCGGTTCGACCCGCCGCCGGGGATCACGTACGGCTTCGCACCTTCCGCCTTCAGCGCCTCGCCCTTGGCGACCGCCTCGGCATTCATGTCCAGCCCGGTCTTGCGGTACTCGATCTCGCATTCGAACAGCTTGTCCAGCAGCACGTTGCCGCTGTTCAGGTAGTCGCGATCGTTGGTCTCAACCCGATGCTCCAGCAGCGCGGTGCATTTCATGCCATAGCGCCGCGCCACCGCCGCGGTCTGCCGCACGTGGTTGGACTGCACCGCGCCCTGGGTCACCAGATGGTTGGCACCCTGGGCGCGCGCCTCTCCGACCAGCCATTCCAGCTTGCGGATCTTGTTGCCGCCGGTCGCCACCACAGTGCAGTCGTCGCGCTTGATCCAGATCTCGGGCCCGCCAAGGTGGCGCGTCAGGTTCTCCAGCTTTTCCAGCGGGGTCGGGGTGGGGAACATCCGGACGCGGGGGAACCGGGCGAGATGCATGCAAGCCTCCATCGAAACGCGAATTGCCGCCGAAATCGGGCGGGCGGGGTGTAATGTTCTCCATCCTGCCGCGTCCGACAATTGCGGCCGGACCGACCGCGCCCACATCGCCAATGGCTGGCGGGGGCGCAACGGCGAACCGGTCACGCTTCAACGGGAGACGGGAGACAAGGATGCACATCAAACGACGCCGCGGCTGGGAAATCCCCGAACACCGGGTCACGCCGGAGGCGTACGTGCTGAGCCGCCGCAGCGTGCTCGGCGGTGCCCTGGCGCTGGCCGCCGCGACCCCTGCCCTGGCGGATGACAAGCCGGCGGCTGCTCCAGCCGCGGCCCCGCTCGGTGCCGCCGGACCGGTGAACGCCAAGTACAAGCCCGGCCGCGCGCTCACCGCCGAAAAGGCGGCGGAGACCTACAACAATTATTACGAGATCGACGAAAGCAAGGACATCTGGCAGGGCGCCCAGAAGATCCAGACCGACCCGTGGTCGATCCAGATCGGCGGCATGGTGTCCAAGCCCCGCACCATCGCGATCGAGGACCTGTTCCATCAGGTGCAGTTCGAGGAACGCATCTACCGCCACCGCTGCGTCGAGGCCTGGGCGATGACCGTGCCCTGGACCGGCTTCCCGCTCAGTCAATTGGTGAAAATCTGCGACCCGCTGGCATCCGCGAAATACATCGTGTTCCAGACGAACGAGCAACCCAAGAACATGCCCGGCCTGGACTCCCCGTTCTATCCCTGGCCGTACATCGAGGGCCTGGCGATCGACGAGGCTGCCAACGACCTGGCGTTCGTCTCCACCGGCTTGTTCGGCAAGCCGATGCCGAAGCAGAACGGCGGGCCGATCCGGCTGACCACGCCGTGGAAATACGGCTTCAAGTCGGCCAAGGCGCTGGGCAAGGTCACCTTCACCGACAAGCAGCCGGTCAATTTCTGGCAGGCGATCGCGCCCACGGAATACGGCTTCTGGGCCAACGTGAACCCCGCTGTCCCCCACCCGCGCTGGAGCCAGGCGCAGGAGCGGCTGATCGGCACCAGCGAGATCGTGCCCACCGTGATCTACAACGGCTATGGCGAATTCGTCGCCAGCCTCTATGCTGACCGGAGCAAAGAGAAGCTGTTCATGTGACCCTGCGGCGCATCATGGCTGTGCTGGCGGCCGCCCTGCTGGTGGGCGCGGTGGCGCTCGCCACGCTGGAGCCGCCCGACCTGCCGTTCGGCCAGGTGCTGCTGATGCTCGATCACGACGCGACCGACGCGGTGCACGCCTTCGTCGGTCGGCACCTCGCGGAATGGATCTGGGCCGACCTCGCCATGCCCGTGCTGATCCGGCCGGCCTGGCTGGTGCCGGCAACGCTGGGCCTGATCTGCGCCGGTGCGGCGGTGTCGTTCTCGGGCGGAAAAACCGCCGGCCGCCCGCATCGTAGAAGCCAACGGTAACCTTGGCGTAGCATAGACTGTCCGATGTAGGACGGATTGTATTTCCGCGGGTTCTTCATGTCCGACTCGCCTCCCGCCGCACCATCGCCCGCCCGGTACGACCGCACCGGCCGGTGGCTCATCGTCGTCTGCGCCATCCTGATCGTCCTCAGGGTGGCGGCGTCCGGCGTGGCGATCTGGGACCAGCGCGACCAGGCGATCGAGCAATACGCCCAGACCGAAAACGACCTCGGCTACGTGCTGGCGGAGCAAACCTCGCGCGCGATCCAGGGTGTCGATCTGGTGCTGCAGTCGGTGCGCCAGCAGGTGCTCGACCAGGGAGTGGCGACGCCGCAGCAATTCGCAGCCCTGGCGGCCAATCCCGCGACGGAGCGCATGCTCGCGCACCGCCTGGACAACCTGCCGCAAGCGCGGGAATTCGGCCTGGTGGATGCCGCCGGGCAGCGCCTCGTCACATCCGGCGGTGAAGAGCACCCGTCCCTGGACCTGTCGAACCGTGAGTTCTTCCAGTGGTTCCAGGACCATCCGGCGGACAAGCTGTTCGTCGGCGCCCCGGTGATCGGCAAGCAATCGCATGTCTGGACCGTATGCGTCGCCCGCCGCATCGTCGCGCCGAACGGCACCACGCTGGGCTTCGTCACCAGCGCGATCTCGCTGCGGTACTTCGCCGATTTCTACCAGGCGATCACCACCAATTCGGCCAGCTCGGTGACCGTGCTGCGGAGCGACGGCAGCATCCTGGTGCGCTACCCCGATCTCGACAGCTTCATCGGGCAGCGAATACCCGCGGGCTCGGAATGGTATCGGACCGTGGCGCATGGCGGTGGCCTCTACCGCTCGGCCGGCGAGATCACACGGGCGCCGCGCTGGGTCTCAGTGCATCCGCTGGCCGACTACAATCTCGTCGTCGATGTCGGCTTCCAGGAGAAAGCGGCGCTCGGCGAGTGGCGGCGGGAGACCACGGCCCTGATCCTGGCAACGGTGGCGGTGGTCGCCGGCCTGATGCTGCTGTTCGCCGCACTGGTGACCCAGTTCCGCCGGCTGGCGCGCTCCGAGGCGTCGCTCGGCGAACGCAACGCCGAGCTGGAAGCCACGCGCGTCCGCTTGGAGGGCCAGGCCGACGCGCTGACCACCACCGCGGCGGCGCTGCGGCAGACCCAGGCCGACGCGGCCGAGAAATCCGAGGTGCTGGAGACCACGCTGGAATACATGGCGCAGGGCATCATGATGGTGAACGCGGACCGCCGGGTCGTGGTCTGCAACACCCGCGCGATGGAGATGCTGGATCTGCCGCGCGACCTGATGGCGACGCAGCCGCATTTTGCCGATGTGCTGGCGTATCAATGGCACGCGAACGAATTCGAATTTACCGCGGACCGGATTCAGGAGTTCATCCGTTCGGGCGGCATCCTGGATACGCCGCACGTCTATGAACGGCCGCGCCCGAACGGCACGATCGTAGAGATTCGCTCCACCCCGCTGCCAGGCGGCGGCGTCGTGCGGACCTACACCGACATGACCGAACGCAAGGCGGCGGAAGAACGCGCCGAGGCGGCGCGCGCGCAGGCCGAGCGTGCGAACCAGGTAAAAAGCGACTTCCTGGCCAACATGTCGCATGAGATTCGCACGCCGATGAACGGCATCATCGGTATGAACGATCTGCTGCTACGCTCGGAGCTCACCGACAGCCAGCGCGAATGGGCACTGACTGTGCGCGACAGCACGACCGCGCTGCTGCGCGTGATCAACGACGTGCTCGACATTTCCAAACTGGAAGCCGGCAAGGTGGAACTCGATCCGGTCGATTTCGACCTGGGCGAGATTCTGGCCGGCAGCGCCAGCCTGCTGGCGCCGAACGCCAAGGCCAGGGACATCGCGCTGACCGTGCGGATCGACGCGTCGGCGCGGCAGCGAGTCCATGCCGATGCGCTGCGGCTGCGCCAGGCGGTGTTGAACCTGCTGTCGAATGCCGTGAAATTCACCGAGCACGGCAGCGTCGAGCTGAGCGCGAGGATGCAGCCGGAGCCGTCATCCGACGGCTCGCGGCGCGCGGTCATCGAGGTCCGCGACACCGGCATCGGCATGGACGACGCGGCCCAGGCGCGATTGTTCCTGAAGTTCTCGCAAGCGGACAGCTCGATCTCGCGGCGCTTCGGCGGCACCGGTCTGGGCCTCGCGATCACCCGCGAGCTGGTCGAGCTCATGGGTGGGACGATCGAGGTAAAGAGTGAACTCGGACGCGGCAGCGTATTCTGCATGTCGCTGCCGCTGGCACCGGCCCGCACACCGGCCCCCGCATCACCACGCGCAGTGCCGGCGACCGAGGCGGCGAGACGTTCGCTGCATGTGCTGGTGGCCGACGACAATCTGATCAATCAGCGGCTGGTCACCGCGCTGCTGCAGACCGCCGGCCATACCGCCGACGTCGTCCGCAACGGTCGCGAGGCGGTCGAGGCGGTGCTGCACACGCGCTACGACGCGGTACTGATGGACGTGCAGATGCCTGTCATGGATGGCGTGCAGGCGACGCGCCGCATCCGCGCGCTGCCGCCGCCGGCCGATGCGGTGCCGATCATCGCGCTGACTGCCGATGCGCTGATCGGCGCGGAGGAGCGTTATCGCAGCGCCGGGATGGACGGCTATCTCAGCAAGCCGTTGTCGGTGCAGACGCTGATGGCGACGCTGGATGCGCTGGCACGGCGTGAGAACCCGCCATGCGCGATGAGCGCGCCGACGGTCGATGGGGCGACGATAGACGGGCTGCGTGGCTTCATGAATGGCGAACAATTCAACCGGTTCATTGGTGAGTCGCTGCACGATCTGGGTGTGCTGATCGGGCGGTTGGGGGAGCGATTGGCATCCGGCGACATGGAGCGTGCTGCGCAGGATGCGCACGATCTGGTCTCGTTGGCCGGGCATTGCGGTGCGTGCGCGGTGAGCGGCCTGGCGCGCGGCATCGAGACCGCGGTGCGGTGTGGCGATGCACCCGCCGCGATATCGAAGTACGCCGAGATGCGCGGTGCGTGTGGTGCAGCGGCGGAGCAACTTGAGGAGCTACTGCGGGCGTAATGGACGTCCGTGTTATACCAAATATCGGAAAGTTCGACGTACTCGCGGGCGCCCGTAGCCGTCTCGCCGCCCCTGTCATTGCGAGGCCGCTTGGCCGAAGCAATCCCGTTCGTGACGAGCTGCCGGCGGCTCGTCACGAACGGGATTGCTTCGGCCAGGCGGCGTAACAAGAAACTACCCGTGTCATGGCCGGGCTTGTCCCGGCCACCGTGCGTCCGTGAGCGTGCCTTGTCAGGAAGGTGCAAGTCCATCCTGGGCCTACCGACCAAGCCTGAAGCCAGAGGTAACTGCGTCATCGCGAGGTGGGGTGGGGAGCAATCCGAGGCGAAGAAGCAATCCG
>DASXFW010000384.1:0-8810 GCA_036489395.1 Acetobacteraceae bacterium
CATTGCTCCAGGTGATTTCAGTCACAGTGTTTGAGAAGATCGGGATAAAATCAGCACTTTCTCATACCGCCGACGAATCCGAGACCGACATGAACCCTAACCAATTGAAACTATGGGGGAATTGACCGGACACTAGTGATGTCCTGGAAATGGGCAGTTGTGCTCGGGACTATGACCTTGTTCGGCGTGATGGAATTGGCTTCAGGCTACGCGGGAATGACCGTTGCGTTGATTGGCGGCTCCGACGAACTGCTCGTAAGCAAAATGGCTCCCATCACCATACCCGTCGTCGTGGTCGCCAATTATCTGGTAGGTCGGATGATTGGCACACGCTGCGCGAGCCATGGTCTCGCAACGATCGTTATCGTCGGCCTCGCTGGCAGCGGCATTACGAGATTGTTCGACTTCTCTATTGTATCAGGCACCGAGCTTCGCACCGTGCTCGGCGAACCCGCATCGATGGAGGTGTTCCTGGTTGCCTGGCTTGGGGGCGCAGTACTGTTCTGGTTGCCAGGTTTCCTCGGCTACTGGCGGGGACGGCGGCGGCGGCTCGCGCGGTACTTGAGTTACCTTGTCGGCGTGCTTCCGAAAGGCACGCGCGAAACGCTCGTCTCTCTTGCGTACTCGGAAGCGCAAAGTTTGGCGTCCCGGGCGCGGAGGCCGGAGATCGCCAGCCTGGCTCCGGGTCAGTAGTGCCCCACCCATGCACGCCGCGATTGCCTTCCCGCTGATCGCCGAGTGGCTGCCCGGACGGACCTAGCGGCCTCACGCCATGAGCGCCGCGAGTTCGGTCATGTTCGGCACGATCAGGTCCGGCTGATGCGGCGTGGCGCCGAACGGGCGGCGGCGGCGATCGATGAATGCGGTGTGCATGCCGGTGGCCTTCGCGCCGATGCAGTCGAAGGCGTGGTTGGCAATGAACAGTATCTGGTCGCGCGGCACGCCAACAAGCTCGGCGGCCTTTTCATACGTGGCGTGGTGCGGCTTGAACGCGCCGGCAGCGGCAACGCTTATCACGTGGTCGAACGCAACGCCGTGGTGCTGCCGCGCCGTCTCCAGCATGTCGGGGTCGCCGTTCGACAGCACCACCAGCTTGTAGCGCGTGCGCAACCGGTCCAGCGCGGCGGGCACTTCCGGGAATGGCCGCAAACGTTCGATGGCCGCGACAAGGTCGTGCGCTTCCTGCGGCGTGTGGGCGATGCCGGCGCGATCCATCACGAAGGATACCGCGCGTTCGCCGATCTCGCGGTACGGCGTGTGCTCGCGACCGAGCAGCGCGTCGATCATCGAGTTCTCGTAATGTGTGCGCCGCCACCAGGTGACGAAGGAGTTCGGATTGCCCGACCAGTTCTTCGCTTTCAGGAACGGCGTTGCGACCTCGACCAGGCCGGACTGCATGTCCACGACCGTGCCGTACTGGTCGAACATGCAGACCTTGATCGAGGAGCGAAGAAGCTGCGGATCGGTCATGGCGGGATCCTTCTGTCATGCCTTTCCTGTCATTGCGAGGGAGCGGAGCGACGAAGCAACCTCGTTCGCGGTGAGCCGACGAACGCTTACCACGAACGAGATTGCTTCGGCCAGGCGGCCTAACAAGAAACTACCCGTGTCATGGCCGGGCTTGTCCCGGCCACCCACGTCTTTCCTTTGCCGGCCGGGACACAGTCGTGGGTGGCCGGGCCAAGCCCGGCCATGACACAGCAGGTACTGCCGAGCGTTTCATCCAAGGCGGGTCCGCCCCCGGCCAAGCGGCCTCGCAATGACAGGAGGCCGACGTTTCATCCAAAGCGGGTCTATCTCGACCGGTTGTCAACTCGCAATGACAAAGAGGACGGCAATAACGGAAGGGACTAATCCGGCAACCCCTTTCCTGGCGCAAGTTCAAGCCACATCGCGTTCAGTGCGGCGAAGGCGGCAGCGAAGCTCAGTCCCAGCACCCAGGTGAAGTACCACATGCGATCTCTCCTTCAGTAAGTCATGTGCGGATCGGCCTCGATGTCCTTTTCCGTGACCGGGCCGCGCAGCACGCGATAGACCCAGGCGGTGTAGGCGAGGATGATCGGCAGGAAGATGGCGGTCGCGACGGTCATCACCAGCAATGTCGTTGCCGACGACGATGCGTCCCACACGATCAGGCTGGAGTCGGGATCGATCGATGACGGCAGCAGAAACGGGAACAAGCTGATGCCGGCGGTGGCGATGATGGCGGCGATCGACAGGCCGCTGCTGACGAAAGCCAGGACGCGGGCGCGGCCCCTCGACGCCAACCCCGCGGACAGCATGGCGCACACGATGCCGAGCACCGGCACGATGGCGGTGATCGGCATTGCGCCATAGTTTGCCATCAGCGCGCCGGCCTGGCGGACGACGTGCTTGGTCAGCGGATTGGATGGCGCATCGACGCCGGCGAAGGATTGCACCGCGTAGCCATCGAGCCTTGAGGCCCAAAGGCCGCCGATGACGAACAACACGGTCAGTGCAATGCCGCAGATGACCGCGGCTCGTTGGGCACGATAACGCACGGGCGCCTCGGTCTTGCAGGCCAGCCACGTGGCGCCGTGCATCGTTATCATCGCGACGCTGACCAGGCCGCACAGTACCGCGAACGGACTGAACAGCAGGAACACGTTGCCGGTGTAGGTCATGCGCAGCGTGTCGTCGAAGCGGAACGGCACGCCTTGCAGCACGTTGCCGAACGCGACGCCGAACACAAGCGCGGGCACCAGGCCGCCGATGAACAACGCGCCGTCCCAGATGTTGCGCCAGCGCGTGCCCTCCAGTTTACTGCGGTACTTGAAGCCGACCGGGCGCAGGATCAGCGCGCACAGCAGCAACAGCATTGCCAGGTAGAATCCGGAGAATGCGACAGCGTACAGTGGCGGCCAGGCAGCGAAGATCGCGCCGCCACCCAGGATCAGCCACACCTGGTTGCCTTCCCATACGGGGCCGACCGTGTTGATAACGACGCGGCGTTCCATGTCGGTGCGGCCGACGAAGGGTAGCAGGATGGCGGAGCCCATATCGAAGCCGTCCATCACTGCGATGCCGATCAGCAGCACGCCGAGCACCGCCCACCACAGCAGCCGCAGGAATTCATATTCGGACATGGTCGGCTCCTATTCCGCGGCGACGGCGATGGCGGGTCTGGATGGGCTCGGTCCGAAATCGGGCCCGTGCCGGATGGTGCGCAGCATCAGGTACACCTCGACCACCGCCAGCACCGAGTAGAACAACACGAAGCCGGCCAGCGAGATCCAGACGTTGTAGGCGGGCACGCTGGAAACCGAGAGAAACGTCGGCAGCACGCCGTCGATCGTCCAGGGCTGGCGGCCGACTTCGGCGACCACCCAGCCGAGCTCCGCGGCGACCCAGGGCAGCGGCAGCGACCACAGGCAGACATGCAGCAGCCAGCGGCGACTTTCCAGCCTGCGGCGCGAGGCGAGTACGAACATCGTAGAAAACAGCGCGATGAAGTAGAAGCCGAGCGCGACCATGATGCGGAAGGTAAAGAACAGCGGCAGGACGGGTGGGATCGTGTCGAGCGCGGCGGCTGCGATCTGGTCCTCGCCGGCGTTGGTGACCGTGGGCGTGTAGCGTTTCAGCAGCAGTGCGTAGCCGAGGTCATCGACATGCGCCTTGAACGCGGCGAGCGCGGTGGCGTCGGTCGGGTGCGTGCGCAGTGTCTCCATTGCGGCGTACGCGATCATGCCGCTTTTGATTTGCTGCTCGGCGTCCGACACCAGGTTGTCGATGCCCTCAACCTGGCCGCTGATCGAGCGTGTCGCGATCAGGCCGAGCACCCAGGGGACTCGCACGGCGTAGTTGGTTTCGTGCGTGTCGATATCTGGGATGCCGACGACGGTGAACGACGCGGGGGCGGCTTCGGTGTGCCACATCGCCTCGATCGCGGCGATTTTCATCTTCTGGTTCAGACCGGCGGTGTAGCCGCTTTCGTCGCCCAGCACGACGACCGACAGCGCCGACGCAAGGCCAAAGCTGGCGGCGACGGTCATCGAGCGGATCGCCAGCCCGCGATAGCGCCCGCGCAGCAGGTAGAACGCGCTGACCGACAGCACGAACATCGAGCCGGTGACGTAGCCGGCGGACACCGTGTGCACGAATTTGGCTTGCGCCACGGGGTTGAAGACCACGGCGAAGAAGTCGCTGACCTCCATGCGCATGGTGGCGATGTTGAAGCGTGCGCCGACCGGGTTCTGCATCCATCCGTTGGCGATGAGGATCCACAGCGCGGACAGGTTGGTGCCGAGCGCCATCAGCACGGTGCATGCCAGATGCTGCACGCGGGTCAGGCGTTTCCAGCCGAAGAAGAACAAACCGATGAAGGTGGCTTCGAGGAAGAACGCCATCAGGCCCTCGATGGCCAGCGGCGCACCGAAGATGTCGCCGACATAGTGCGCGTAGTACGCCCAGTTGGTGCCGAACTCGAACTCCATCGTCAGGCCGGTGGCGACGCCGAGGGCGAAGTTGATGCCGAACAAGGTGCCCCAGAACTGCACCATGTCGCGCCAGATGGTGCGGCCGGTGGTGACGTAGATGCTCTCCATGATCGCCAGGATGACCGACAGGCCGAGCGTCAGCGGCACAAACAGGAAGTGGTACATGGCCGTCAAGCCGAATTGCAGGCGGGAAAGTTCAACGACGTCCATTCTGGTCATCCTTGGGCGGTCAAAACGCCGGCGTTGAGAATCCTGCCCGCCCCTTGAAGAAGTCGGCGCCTTTGGATTTTCAATTCCGTCCGGGCAAAATGCCGACGTAGCGGCAGTGTGCATTGACCCAGATCAACGAGGCGGCGCGACAGGACCGTCACCCGGCTTCAACTCCGTTGCCGGGATCGCCGCCTCGCCGCATCATCGCTCCATGAGCACTCCGATTCGCGTCCGCCGGCTGCCGCATGGTGAGGGCCTGCCGCTGCCGTCCTACGCCACGGCGGGCGCCGCGGGCATGGACTTGCTCGCCGCGATCGATGCTCCCGTCACGATCGAGCCGGGCAAGCGCGCGCTGATCCCCACCGGCCTGGCGATTGCCTTGCCGCCCGGGTACGAGTTGCAGATCCGGCCTCGGTCCGGCATGGCGCTGCGCAACGGCATTCTGCTGCCGAACAGCCCGGGAACGATTGATGAGGACTATCGTGGCGAGCTGCAGGTTATCCTGCTGAACGCCGGCGATGCGCCATTCACCATCGAGCGCGGCACCCGCATCGCCCAGGCGATCCTGGCACCGGTGGTGCGGGCCCGCTGGCATGAGGTGACGGACCTCGATGAAACGCAACGCGGCAGCGGCGGGTTTGGCAGTACCGGCACGCGCGGCGACTGAGGCCTCTCACCTGTCATTGCCAGGATTGCGTCCGAGCCAATCGGGACGGGCACAATGGCGGGGCCTTCACGCCGCGACAACACGGACGGATCGACGTCGGAGTGCCGCAGCCCAAGACAAGGCGTGGATGCCGGCGAAGGTCGGCATGACGGGGGGCGGCGCCGAACGTTTCATCCCGAGCGGATCGGCCGCCGGCCGGTGGTCAACTCGCAACGACAGGGAACACGCCTACGCCCGTCGTCGTGCTGCTGCCTTACGCTTCGCCGGTGCCTTGCGCGCTGCCGGCGCGGCCTTGCGCCGGCCGTCCGGCTTGGCTTCGCCCTGATCCGACTTCTTCAGGCTCGCCTTCAGCGCCGACATCAGATCGATCACGTTGTCGCGCCCGGGTTCTTCCTCCGCCTGCGGCGTGATGCCCTCGCCGCGCAGCTTCGCGTCGATCACTTCGCGCAGACGGGTCTCGTAGTGATCCTCCGAGTCCGCCGGTTCGAATTCACCAGCCTGGCGCTCGATCAGTTGCTCGGCGAGCTTTACCATTTCCGCATCGGACGCTTTATTCGGGATCGCATCGAACAGCGATTTGGAGTCGTACAGGTCGCGGGGTTCGTGCAAGGTGTGGCAGACCATGCCCTTGCCCATCGGCAGGATCGCCACCGCGCGTTCGCGCCGCGCCATCACCACGCGCGACAGCGCCGCCTGGCCGGACTTCTCCAGCGCGTCGCGCAGCACGACGAACACGTCCTCGCCGGCCTCGCCATCCGGCGTGACATAATAGCTGTTGTCGAACCAGACCGGATCGATCGATCCACGCTCGACAAACTTTCCCACTGTCAGCGTGGATGACGTCTCGATCCGCGCTTGCTCGAAATCCTCCTCGTCCAGCAGCACGTAGCGGTTCTTCTCGAACTCGTAGCCCTTCACCAGTTCGCGCCGCGATACTTCCTCGTCGGTTTCGGAATCCAGCGTGACCATGCGCACGCGATGGCCGGTCTTCGGGTTGATGTAGTGGAAGTGCAGATCGCCGCTGGCGCGCACCACGCTGTGCAGCGCGATCGGACAGGTTACCAGTGCCAGGCGCAAATGCCCGCGCCAGATGGGTCGCGTCGCCATCCTTGCCTCCCTCTCAACACCATGCGCCCGGGTCGGAGATGGCATCTCGATCTCCGCCGTGCCGCCTGGCGAACCGTCACGATACCGCGCGGCACGCTATCACGTAACGGCGACGGGTTCACGCTTCTGCGGGTGAGTGCAACCGCGGAATGGCTTTGCCGTTGGTGCGCAACCAGCCTGCACTGGCAAAAGGAGGCGAGTGAATGTCCAGACATGCGATTGCTCCAATGATCCTGACCGCCGCACTGTTGGCGGTGCCCGCACTGGCCGCGACCGACGTGACCAGCGGCGGCAGCCCGGCGGCGACCAGCCCCGCTGCGACCAGCCCCGCGGCGGCGACCCCGGCGCCGAACAATATGTCGGCCGGCATGCCGGCAAGCCACAGCGCGAGCAGCAGCACGCCGATGGCCGGCTCCTCGACAACCGCGCAGTCAACGCCGGAATACACCACGTCCGATGGCCAGATCCGGCTCGGCAAGGTCGTCGGCGCCAGCGTGTATAACGATCAGAACCAGTCGATCGGCTCGGTCGATGACGTTCTGATGGGCCGCGACGGCAAGGCGACGACGGCCGTGCTGTCGGTCGGCGGCTTCCTCGGCATGGGCAGCAAGCTGGTGTCGGTGCCGATCGATCAGCTCAAGGTGCACGCCGACAAGGTGGTGATGCCGGGTGCGACGAAGGCATCGCTGGAGCAGATGCCCAGCTACAAGTTCAACGCGTAAGATCGGCTATGACGACGCGGTGGGGTCGGTTCAGCCGGCCTCACCGTTCCGTGATACAGGCTGTCCAGTTGATCTTCCGGCCGGGGAAACGACCTGCCATACTCGTGGCAGCCACATGCCACCTATCCGTTCAATTGCCGGGGAACGCGCATGGACGAGGTCGCCTTCCGCGTGGAAGCGCTGGGCAGCAAGGCGGAGGTGGCCGCGCGCTACGCCGCAGTGCGCGCCCATACAGAACGCCTTGCCGCACACCTGTCGCCCGAGGACCAGTGCGTCCAGTCGATGCCCGACGCCAGCCCGGCGAAATGGCACCGCGCGCACACCACGTGGTTCTTCGAGCAATTCGTACTGGGCGAATACCTCCCCGACTACACGCCCTTCGATCCGCAATTCTGTTACCTGTTCAATTCCTATTACGAAACCGTCGGGGCGCGGCATCCGCGGCCGATGCGCGGGCTGCTGACGCGGCCTTCGGCGGACCAGGTTGCGGCGTATCGCGCGCACGTCGATGCGGCAATGGCGCGGCTGATCCCGATCATGCCGGAGAACCCGGCGGCTCTGGTCGAACTCGGTTTGCAGCATGAGCAGCAGCATCAGGAGCTGCTGTTGACCGATATTCTGCATGCGTTTGCACAGAATCCGCTGATGCCGGCTGCGATTCCCGGCTGGCGCGAACCGGCCGGCGGTGCTGCGGCGACGACGCGGTTCGTCGGCATTGCCGGCGGCGTGGTGCCGGTTGGCCATGCCGGCGGCGGCTTCTGCTTCGACAATGAGACGCCGCGGCACCAGGTGCTGCTGCGCGACTACGCACTCGCGTCGCGCCTGGTGCGCAACAGCGAGTGGCTGGAGTTCATCGCCGACGGCGGCTATCGCACGCCGACGCTGTGGATGTCGGACGGCTGGGCAAAGGCGCAGGCCGAGGGCTGGTCCGCGCCGCTGTATTGGCAAGAACACGACGGCGCGTGGTGGCAGATGGGGCTCGGCGGCCTGGCGCCACTGGAACCTGATGCGCCGGTGCGCCATGTCAGTTGGTACGAAGCGGATGCGTTCGCCCGCTGGACCGGCGCGCGGCTGCCGACCGAGGCGGAATGGGAAGCCGCATCAGACCATTCGGCGCTGTACGAAATGACCGATCATCTGTGGCAGTGGACAAGCAGCGCGTACAGCCCATATCCAGCATACCGGCCGGTGGCCGGCGCGGTCGGCGAGTACAACGGCAAGTTCATGGTCAACCAGATGGTGCTGCGCGGCCGTTCCTGCGCCACGCCGCCCGGCCATGACCGGCCGAGCTATCGCAATTTTTTCCCGCCCGGCGCACGCTGGCAGTTCAGCGGCTTCCGGCTCGCGGAGGACGCATGAGCCCCCCCAGCACGCTGCATCGGCTACAGGATCTCGAGCCCTCGGTCGACGATTTCCGGGCGAGCGTCATCGCCGGGCTCGCCGCGCGGCGCAAGACGCTGCCGTGCAAGTTCTTCTATGATGCCGAGGGGTCGCGGCTCTTCGAGAAGATCTGCGAGCTCCCGGAATATTACCCGACGCGGACCGAGTGCCGCATTCTGGCGGCGCGCGCGAGCGACATCGCGGCGCGGCTGGGACCGGCGGTGCGCCTCATCGAGTTCGGCTCCGGTGCCGGGGTCAAGATCCGGC
>DASXFW010000409.1:0-3875 GCA_036489395.1 Acetobacteraceae bacterium
ACAACCGCGGTCAGTGGATGTACGCACCCCTCCCCCTGGCCTCGGTCCGCTTCGCGGCCCAAGCCCTCAAGGGGAGGGGGGAACCTTGAGTTTCTTGTTAGGCCCACTCGGCCTGACAAGAAACTGGACCGGCTCCCGTCATTGCGAGGCCGCCTGGCCGAAGCAATCCCCCCGGGAGATTGCTTCGGCCAGGCGGCCTCGCAATGACGGGAGATCGGCGTTTGATCCAGGGCGGGTCGGCTTCCCTGCCGGTGGCCAACTCGCAATGACAGCGAAAACAGACCTGGCATGACCGACTTCGATCCGGCCACGCATCGGCTTGTTCCGGTGCAGCGTTACTTCGAAGACTTCGCACTCGGCGAACGCTTCGTGCTGCCCAGCCGCACCATGACCGACGCGGTGTTCCTCGCATTCCAGGCCGCCAGCGGCGACAATCATCCGGTGCACTACAACGCCGAGTACTGCCGTGCGCACGGCATGCCCGGGATGCTCGCGCACGGCTACCAGACGCTGATCCAGACCGCCGCCGGCGCTGGTTTGTTCCCGTTCATGACGGAGGACTCGCTACTGGGATTCCTCGAACAATCCAGCCGCTTCCTGAAACCGGTATTCTCCGGCGATACGCTGTACGCAGCGCTGGAAGTGGACGAGATCACGCCCAACCGCTCCACCGGCGTCGTCGGGCTGCGCAGCACGGTGCACAACCAGCGCGGCGAACTGGTATTGGAGGGTCGTCAGCGTTACCTGCTGCGTTGCCGCCCCGCGTCGGGGGCCCCCGCGTGAAGCTCGGAATCGTCTCCGACATCCACAGCAACGCCGCCGGTCTGCGCCGGGCATTCGATGTCATGGGCGACGTGGATGAAGTGCTGTGCTGCGGCGACTGCATTTACGAATACCAGTTCTCCAACGACGTGGTCGCGCTGTTGCAGGAACGCGGCGCGCTGGTGATCCAGGGCAACCACGAGGAGGTATTTTTCTCCGCCGCCGGCGTGCGCGCGCGCGAACGGCCGGGATTGGATCCGGAATTGATGCACTGGCTGGCAGAGCAACCGGCGCGGCGCACGCTGCGGTTTGGCGACAAGACGCTGCTGATGGTGCACTCCACGCCGTGGGAGCCGCGCGGGGAGTATGTGTTCCCGCACAGCGCCCGATTGGCGCAGTTTGCCGAGGCGGATGCGGATTTCGTGCTGTATGGCCATACGCACGCGCAGGTGGTGCGGCGGGTGGGGGGCGTGCTGGTGATCAACCCGGGGTCCGCCGGCGATGCGCGCGATCCGAACAACGGGCGGATGCTGAGCTGCGCGGTGCTGGATACGGCGACGGATGAGGTGCGGGTCATCGACTATGCGGACCCACGGTTCGAAGGAAGAATGTAACGCAAATGAACGCAAAAAGCCGGGGGTGAACGCGAATGGAGCGCGGCGGTTCGTGGTTGCGGGACGCGCCTTACAGCTTCGGGACGACGCGCCGTACCTCGAGGTGCGGCGGGCCGAAGTTCATCAGTAGGCAAAGATATTTGCCGGTCGCGCGGAGATAATTCAGGCACTGCTTCCGGTGCGCCATGTCGTGCGCCCGTACTGTTTTCAGTTCGACCAGAATCGCCTGATTCGCTTGGACAGCGCGTCCAGCACAGGTCCAATCGCGTTCATTTGCGGCCCTTTTTCTCCCGGCCTTTCTCGCAGCAAAATATTGCCAAAGGATTGGCGATCCCGCCCGCACCACTTTACCGGAACGCCGCCACCGTCTCGGCCAGCGCCGCATCGAACAGCGCCCCCGCGCGCTGCTCGCTGAACCGCAGCGCGACGGAACGCGCGGCGGTCACGAGACGCCCGCGAATGCGCGGACTCTCGATCAGCATGCGCAGGTACCACGCCAGCATGTCCACGTCGCCGACCGGATGGATCAGCGCATTCACGCCGTGCCGCCAGATGCGCTCATAACATTCAAGATCCGTCAGCACGACGGGCACGTTTTGCTGTGCCGCCTCGATCGGCGAGATCGGCATGCTCTCATCGCCCGACGGCAGGGAGAACACATCGGCGGAGCGGTACCAGCGATGCACCTCGTCCGGCATCTGCCCACCCGGCAAAATGAATCGCTGCGGATCGGACGCCACGATGTCGTCGCCCGGCGCCTCGAGCGAAACGCGCGGTCCGATCAGCACGCATTCCACCGGCACGCCGCGCAGCATCGCCACCGCACGCAGCAGATCGACCTGGCGCTTGCGCGGATAGATCGATCCGACGCAGACGACGCGCGCATGGCCCGGCGTCTTTGGCATCGGCTCCACCTGGGGCGGCGGCGGCACGAGAGGCGGAATAACCTCCACGCGGCCAGGCGGCAGGTTGCCGATCAGCGGGCTCCACAGCCGCTCCACCACGCCGGCGCTGGGAAAGATCAGCCTGCCGACGTTCTGCAGCACGTTGCGCGCGGCGGGGCGGGACATGAGCATGGTCACGCCGACGCGGCCCTCGTGGATCCACCAGGCGGTCGGCGTCTTGCCGATGCAGCCGTGCAGCACCGCGCCGCAGAACACGGTGCAGCCGACGGTGATGTCGTGCTGCGCCCACGGCACGGTGCGTACCACGTCGATGCCGGCTTCCTGGAATTGCGGCAGCAGCGCCGCGGCGGGTCCCTCGAGCTCCGGCGTGGCGACCGTCACCTGGTCGCCGCGGGCGATCATGTGGCGCGCCTGGCGCAGCAGCGCGGTGACCGCGCCGTTGAGGGCGAGTTCGTGGATAATGAACAGTACACGCATGCGGGCGACCATAGGGGGAGATCGTTGCGCCCGAAAGGCGACCGGCGCGGCGGAATCGGCCTCACGCCGCCGTGATGTTGCCTTGTTCCTGCCATTGTCGGGGTATCTGCTGCGCCGCATCGTAAGCAGACAGGTGTCGAAATGACGCGCACGGGCAGGCGCATGCATCCCGGCCGGGTGCTGCGCGAGGAATACATGGGGCCGATGCGGCTGGACGCCGACGGCTTGGCGCGCGCCCTGGACGTGGCGCCCGGACGAATCGCGCCGCTGATCGCTGACAAGGAGCCAATGACCTCGGACATCGCGCTGCGCCTGGCGCGCTGTTTCCGCACGCGGCCGGAGTTCTGGCTGGGGCTGCAGACCGCCTATGACCTGTCGCGGGCGGAGGCGGAATTCGGCGCGGAGATTGACGCGCGGGTGCAGCCGATCGGGGCGTAGGGATTTGCCGCGCTTGGGGTGAAACGTCCGATGTTCACCCAATTGCCCGGCGCCGGGCGTACCGGAGGCCGAGCAGCCCGAGGCAGAACAAGCTCAGACTGGCTGGCTCCGGCACGGACGGCGCCGACATGGTTGCGGCGTTGATGGAGAAATCGACGGACCCGTCCTGCAATCCGTCAAGATTGTCGCCGTAGAGCTGACCATAAGAGCCACTGCCCGACCCGATGGAAAAGCTCTGTGCATAGACCCCGTTCCGGATGCCGGGGAAATGAAGTCGAGCAGCGCAAATTGCGACACGGAATCGACGGACCCGCTCGCGGCTTCCACGTCGTAGGAACCGGCCGCCGGCACGAAATAGCTCGCATTGCCGAAATACCCGCCGGCGCCGCCGTCGGTGAAGGGCCAGCTCTGGTGCGTCCTTGTGTCCGTGACGTTGATCGTCAGCGTGTTGGTGCCGACACCGCCGGATATGTCCGCCGTGTCGAAGGAAAAACTCCGCTGATCGGATCGCCGACGGACATGTCCAGGCTGACGGAGGTAAGGCACTGTTGACGAATAATCGAATCGGTTGAGCGAGGCACCGGCCTTTGCCCCGTCATGCCGACCACCGGGTCAAGTGCCCGGTGGCAGGCTCCGGTCGGCATCCACGTCTTGCAGTGCCGCAGCGGAGGAAGGCGTG
>DASXFW010000012.1:0-15762 GCA_036489395.1 Acetobacteraceae bacterium
AGCATCGACCCCTCCCCCTAACCCCCTCCCTCAAGGGGAGGGGGAACCTACGTCAAGCCGCCACCGCCGTTTCATTCCGGGCGAGTCGGCGGCCGGCCGGCGGAACGTGCAATGACAGACACGTCGCGATTTCGGCCACCGTGGAAATGCTCAGGCGCGATTATCGCGCCTATCGGCTCGCCACCCGGCTGTTAATCGCCGCCGGCTCGGTGCGCAGCACGAAGCAACCCATGCGGTGGTGCTCCAGCGCAGAGCATGAACTGCGCGCCTCGGCGATCGTCAGGCCGGTGAGCTGCGCGCGCCAATAGGTGTGGCGCTTCGCCGGAGCGGCCTCGACGCGGACCTCGCCGCTCTCCGCGAAGCGGTGTGCCTCCACCGCCGCCGCGTGCGCCTGCCGCTCGGTGCCGAAGCTGCCGACCTGGATACCCCATTCCGCATCAGCCGGCGCTGCCGGATGGGGACGCTCCGACGGCGGCACGGGACGGTGCAGCGTCTCGGCATGCGCGGTGCCGATGAAGCTCAGCCGGCTCGCCAGCAGCGGCGCCGGGCGGCCGATCGGCACGTCCATTTCCGTGTAGCCCTGGTTCAGCAGCGCGGTCATGTGGATGTTGCGCTGGACGTTGGAATTGGCGCCCAGCACCACGCCGATCAGCCGCACCCCATCCCGCACCGCGCTGGTCACCAGGTTATGACCGGAGGCGTCGGTGAAGCCGGTCTTCATGCCGTCCGCGCCCGGATAGCTCTTGAGCATCGTGTCGTGGTTGTAGATCACCTGGTGGCGGAACATGAAGCTGGGCGTGCTGAAATAGTGATAGTCCTCGGGGAAGTCGGTGATCAGGTGACGCGCCAGCACGGCCATGTCGCGCGCCGAGGTCCACTCATCCGATGCGGGCAGCCCCGACGCGTTGGCGAAGGTGGAGTGCGTCATGCCCAGCGCCCGCGCCCGCAACGTCATCATCTGCGCGAACTGGGCCTCGCTGCCGCCCAGCAGCTCCCCCAACGCGCAAGCGGCGTCGTTGGCCGAGCGGGTGACTATGCCGAGGATGGCTTGCTCCACCGTCAGGCGCTCGCCCGGGACGAGGCCCAGCTTGGTCGGCTCCATCGAGGCGGTATGCGCCGAGACCGGCACCAGCGTATCGAGGGTGATGCGGCGATCGCGCAGCGCCTCGAACGTCAGGTACAGGGTCATCAGCTTGGCAAGGCTGGCGGGGTGGCGCAGCGCGTCCGGACTGTCGGATTCCAGGACCTTGCCGGCGCGGGCATCGACCACGATGGAGCTATAGCGGTCGGTGCCGACCTGGGCGCGGGCCGGCTGGGTAGGCGCGAGCACGCTGGCGGCTAAGAGAAGAGCCACCGCGAGGGCACGCGCAAATAAATTGCCGCCACGGCATGCTCTCGCAGCCATTTTGCATCCCCCGTCCAGCCGTCAGCGGAACCCTATGAGGCGACGGGCCGGTCTGTCCAGTCTGAAAACGACGGAAAACCAAAAAAAGTGAACGGGTTAGCTGCCGACGTTAACGGTTGGCGCGGGACGTTCCGCGGGCTCGTCCAATGAATATTGTGCAGTGCACAAAAAACTGCTTGATCGGTCCGCGGGCGCAGCCTATATGCCGGACGTTGCTGCATTGCAGCATAACGAACCAACCGGCGCGCGCAGCCCTCGCGGGCGCCCTGCAAGGACCGGAGCAATGAGCGTCAAGACGACGAAGGCGATGGACGCGGCGATGGCGGCTGATGACGTCGCAACGGCGACCGCGACCAAAGGAATCGAGGCAACCGTGAGCAACCTGAAGGACGGAATGGCCAAGGCGGCCGCCGGCTTCACGGAAACGCAGGCGAAAGTGAAGGAAGGTATGGAAAAGGCAATGAAGACGGCGGAAGAGCTCGTGGCGTTCGGCCAGGGCAACGTCGAGGCGATGATGAAGTGCAGCCAGATCTGGACGGCGGGCGTGCAGGACCTCTCCAAGCAGATGGCTGCGACGGCGCAGGCGTCGTACGATGAGGCGATGGCGACGTTCAAGGCGCTGAGCTCGGTGAAGTCGCTGAAGGACGCGATGGACCTGCAGGCCGGCTTGGCTCGCTCCGCGCTGGAGAAGACGATGTCCGAATCCGGCAAGCTGACCGACGCGTCGTTCAAGCTGACCGAGCAAGCGATGGCGCCGATCACCGCGCGCATGACGCTGGCGGTGGAGAAGTTCGCGAAGTCGGCCTGAGGGCTGGCGGCGCGCGATCCGGGCGGGGCGGGCGGCCTCCCCTCCCCAACCGCACCCTCGTTCGGATCGACCAAAAGGCCCGGGCCAGTCCCGGGCCTTTTTGCGTTCGGGTCAGAGGGCTCCTGCCTGTCCTCGAGCAAGCGGTGCTGCCGGCCCCCCAGTATAAGTCGATGCGCCGCCCACGATGGCGACGAGCACGCGCCGCCGCGATGAACGACAACGCAAAGGTATGAAGCGGGACACTGGGGGAAGCCGGACCGAAGGGCTGAAGATCCGAAGTGATTGATTCTTATCGTCTGCCAACTTACCGGCGGCGCGCACGAGCATTCTCAATACGATGCGAGCTATCGGTTTCGTGCGGACCGCTGCCGTGGCGGCAGCGCGATGTCACATCCAACGGTCATGCCCGGGAGGAACCGCGATGGATGCGATGCGCGATGGCTATCCGCCATTTGGTGCGGCACAGGACTCATTCTTCGAGCGCCATTACACGACCTATCTCGTCTGCGTGGCGCTGGCTGGATGGTCGCTTGCGTCGTACGACTTCAACCTGCTGGTCCTGACTTTTCCCGACATATCGCACGGCCTGCACCTGTCGCCGACGCTGGTCGGGTTCCTCGGGTTCATCATCTACGCGGCAATGTTCGTCATCACCTTCGCCGCCGGCTGGTCGATGGACAGGTTCGGCCGCAAGAGCATGTGGATGTTCTGCCTGACCGCCGCGGCGGTGTTCACCGGGTTGACATTCTTCGTGCACAACTACTGGCAACTGGCAGTGGTGCGCGCACTCGCGTCCGGTTTTGCCAATTCGGAACTGGCGATTTCCATCACGCTGGTCAACGAGCAGGTGCCGTCGGCACGGCGGGGATTGCTGTATTCGATCGTGCAGGGCGGCTGGCCGGTCGGCGTGTTCCTCGCCTCCGCCGTCTATCTGCTGTTCGATCGTTTCGGATGGCGTACTGTGTTCCTGTTTGGCGTCATTCCGATCATTGCGGTGATCGTCGGACGCTTCTGGGTGAAGGAATCGGATCGCTTCCTGCATTTGCGGCAGGTACGGCAAGCGGCGCAACGCGGCGATCAATCCGAACTCAACCAGTTGATGACGCGATATGAAGTCAATGCGGCCGAGGTGACGAAAGCGACATTGCGCCAGGTCTTCGCCACACCAGGTGTCGTGCGCCGGCGGCTCGGCCTGCTTACCGTCGTCTGGCTGTTCTATGCCACGTCATGGGTGGCGACGAACGTCTATATCACCTATTGGCTGACGCATTACCTTGGCTGGACCGCCGACGGCGCCGGACGGTTGCTGTTGGTCTGCGGCGGCGTGGGATTCTTCTTCTACATCCTCGGCGGCTGGCTGGGCGAGCGTTGGGGGCGACGCGAAGTCCTGGTCTGGACCGGCATCGTCACCGGGCCATTGAATCTTTTGTTCATGTTCGTGCACGGCACGGCGGCCGTCGCGCTGGTGTATTTCCTGATCTTCCAGGCGACCAACGGCACATGGTCCGGCGCCGGCTACGCCTATTGGGCCGAATGCTTCCCGACGCGCGTGCGCGGCACGGCAATCGGCTGGCTGGGCGCGATGTTCACCGCGGGGCTGATCATCGGCACGCTGCTCTGGACCGGGCTGATCGGCTGGACCTCGCCCAGGGTGACATGGGCGATCGTCGCGGTCGCGCTGGGCTTCGGCCAATGGACCGCACTGCTGCTGCCAAAGATCGAGCCGGGGCAGCGGCTGGAAGAGATCGCGACGTAGGCGTCGGCGAGCGGCGGGTGTGGGGACCGGCAGGGCGCGCCAGCCAGTTGCGGCCATGCCCCTGCGGCCGGACAATGCGCGCCGCACAACAGGGGAAACGCCGCTATGGGCAAGCTCACCGGCAAGGTCGCCATCGTCACCGGCGCGAGCCGCGGCATCGGCGAGGCGATCGCCGAATTGTTCGCCTCGGAAGGCGCCAAGGTGGTCTGCGCGGCGCGCACGCTGAACGAGGGCGATCACCGCATGCTGGAAGGCTCGCTGGCGCGCACCGTCTCGCGCATCCGCGATGCGGGCGGCGAGGCAACGGCGGTCACAGCGGACGTTTCCACCGAGCCGGACTGCATCGCGCTGGTTGACCAGGCACGCGCGGCGTACGGACCGATCGATATCCTGGTGAACAACGCGGCGCTGAACTACTACCTGCCGACGGAGACCTATCCGACGAACCGCTGGATCCGCTGCTTCGCGGTGAACGTGCACGGGCCGTTCATGCTGGCGAAGGAAGTGCTGAAGGACATGATCCCGCGGCGGTCGGGCGCGATCGTCAACATCAGTTCCGGCGCGGCGATCGGGCCGGGGCGCGGTCCTTATTCCGACCAGATGGTGCGCGGCGGGGTGATGTACGGCGCGACCAAGGCCGCGCTGGAACGTTTCACCCAGGGGTGGCGCAGGAACTTGCGCAGTACGAGGGCATCAGCGTCGCGGCGGTGTCGCCGTCGAAGGTGGTGCCGACGCCGGGGACTGTGCACCACAAGCTGGTCACCGGCATCGACGATCCGAAGGGCGAGCACCCGTCGTTCATGGCGCGCGCCGCGCTGCTGCTGGCGAGTGAGGGCGCGGCGAAGGTGAACGGCCGGGTGACTTACAGCCAGCAGATTTTGCTGGAGTTCGGCTGGATTACCGACGCGGTGGGGCGGGGTGTGGATACGCCGGGGTCCGGGTATTCGCAGGTGTGACCTTTGAAATTAATGTTTTGCCGGATCCAGCTCATGAGCCGGAGTTGCGACGGTTGCACTCCGACGTGACGATCATGACGAGTAATCAGTCATCCTATCGGTACTGGTGTTCGCAGAACATGCAGGAGATCATCGAATCGCTGAGGCCAGGGACGCAGGAGCCCCTCAGGGCCAAGCAGGACGGAACGGTAATGCAAGGAAACACGCGAGTCTTGATTCTCGAGCAGCGTGGTGTTGACATCAACGTCTTGGAGCGGGTGCCCTACCCATGAATGCCATCAGCGAACCGGTGAACGAAACCAGGAAACGAATTGCCGCGCGATACGCGGCATTGGACGGTAAGCGGCAAGCTGTACTTCTGGCGCGTGTAGCCGATCGCCTTACATTGCTGGCGAGGGACACCTACGATGCAACCGGCGGGGTAGCCGACAATGTGCGGCTCCGAGCGTTCAACGAAGCGCAGAACCGCGTGCTGGCGCAATTGGTCCGTGTGATCACGACAGACCGTCACCGGTATCCGGACGACGTTTTCGCCAACATTTTGGTCGATCAATGTGAGATTCTGCGTGTCGATCCAGAACAAATTCTCGGAAGCTGTCTGGATGCACCATCGGCTGCCGGTTGAAGGGGCGGGCCGCCATCCGTCCGTGGATCGGCAGCCTGCTAATCTGTCTGCCCGGTGATCGCGCGGCGGGGCGGCGAGGAGATAAGCTCGTGAGCGACTATGACAGCGATATCCTCGCCTGGAGCGAGCGGCAGTCGGCGCTGCTGCACCGCCTCGCGGACGGCGAGCGCCTGAACGACACCGACCTGGATTGGCCGAACATTGCTGAGGAGATTGCGGCGGTGGGACGCTCGGAGCGTGCGGCGCTGTCCAGCCACATCGCCAACGTCATCGAGCATCTGATCAAGTTGGAAACGTCTCCGGCCGTTGAACCGCGCGCCGGCTGGGAGCCTCAGCCCGTCCCTCGGCGCCGCGATTGCCCGACAATGGCCGCGCGCGCGGCGCCTTGCCGCGGCAGTGCTCAGACTGCACGGACAGGAACCGTGGACCGACATCCGGTTGGTCACGTACAGTGAAGCGCAGATACGGGGAGATTGGCTGCCGGCCGCGAACAGCGACTGACGCCAACGGTCCATTCCCGCCCCATCGCGCTGTTCCAAAGCGCCGCCAGCCCTTGAACACAGCCCTGCGATAGCGCAAGTCTGGGCGGAAGGAGTACCGCGCCCACCATGATCGACCCGTTCGGCCGTGCCATCACCTACCTGCGCGTCTCGGTCACCGACCGCTGCGACCTGCGATGCGTGTACTGCATGGCAGAGGACATGCACTTCCTGCCGAAGAAGGACGTGCTGTCGCTGGAGGAACTCGACCGCATCTGCGCCGCCTTCATCCGCCTGGGCACCACGAAAATCCGCCTCACCGGTGGCGAGCCGCTGGTCCGCCGCGGCGTCATGTCCCTGTTCTCCAGCCTGGGCGCGCGCATCGGCGACGGCGGGCTGAAGGAGCTGACCGTCACCACCAACGGCACCCAGCTCGCCAAACACGCCGAGGCGCTGGCCGCCGCCGGCGTGCGGCGCGTCAACGTGTCGCTGGACACACTCGATCCCGCGCGGTTCACCGCCATCACCCGCTGGGGCAAGATCGAGCAAACACTCGACGGCATCTTCGCCGCCAAGGCCGCCGGTCTCGCGGTGAAGATCAACGCCGTGGCGATGAAGGACGTGAACGCGGACCAATTCGACGCCATGATTGCCTGGTGCGGCGAACATGGTTTCGACCTGTGTCTGATCGAGACCATGCCGATGGGCGAAATCAGCGAGGACCGCACCGAACAATATCTGCCGCTGTCGATCGTGCGCGGCCGGCTGCGCAAGCGCTGGACGCTGGAGGACACCGACTACCGCACCGGCGGTCCCGCGCGGTACTTCAACGTGAAGGAAACCGGCCGGCGCATCGGCTTCATTACGCCGATGACGCATAATTTCTGTGAAAGCTGCAACCGCGTGCGCCTCACCTGCACCGGCACGCTGTTCATGTGCCTCGGCCAGGACGACGACGCGGATTTGCGCGCGGTGCTGCGTTCCGGCGCGTCGGATGCGGAACTGGACGACGCGATCCGCGAGGCGATCAGCCGCAAGCCGAAGGGCCACGATTTCATCATCGACCGCCGGCACGACCAGCCGGCGGTGGCGCGGCACATGAGCGTGACGGGCGGGTAGGGCCGCCCGCGCCGTCACCCCCACGAGACCGGCCCGGCGGTCACTCCGTCTCGCGCGCGGGTGCCGCGTCGTGCACTGCTGCCGGTAACAAACGGGCCAGGTGGGTCAGGAATTCTTCGGACGTGAGGCCGGCCAGTGTCGCCAGGTCCTCGGACCGTTCCTCTCCCAGGACATTGCGCAAATCCCGCGTGCTGATCGGCAGCATCGGGCCCTCGCCCATCCAGGATGCCATGATGCGGGCAAGGCCGGCCGCGACGAAGCGGTCCACCAGCTCGGGCAGCGATCCGCGCTCGCCGTCGAGCAATTCCGTGATTGCCGCACCCATCGGCGTGGTTTCCTCATCGGGTGGCGCCCGCAGATTGTCGATGAGGCTATGGATGTATTGCATGGCCGGCTCCTCTCCGCTTCAGAACACTCCCGAGTGGGTTGACTCGCTCCTACGGGCGCGCGCCGAGGCCGGCATTGATCTGAGTCAAACGGTCAGTCGGGCGGCGGCTGGCATTTCGGACAGAAATAGCCGGTGCGACCGCCACGCTTCTCCAACTGAATGGCCGTGCCACAGCGCGGGCAGCGGCCGCCGGCATGGCGTTCGGGCAGCAGGAAGCCCTTCGGCAAACGGTCGGTGAAGCTCTCCGCGCCAGCACCGCAGTCGATCGCCGTCTGCATCACCGAGCGGACCGCCTGGAACATGCGTCGAGCGGTCGCCTTGTCCAGCGCGTTGGCAGGCGTGGCGGGGTGCAGCTTCGCCTGGAACAAGATCTCGTCGGCGTAAATGTTGCCGATGCCGGCCATGCGCTGCTGGTCCATCAGGACCGGCTTGATCGCCTGTCTGCGGCCATCGATCGCCGCGGCGAATGCGGCAAGATCGAAGGCGGCCTCCAGCACGTCCGGACCGAGCCCGGTCTCCTTGATGAACGCGTCGATGCCGCGCACGGCCTGCACGTGCCCGATGCGCCTCGGATTGAGATACGCGAGCCTCCCGCCGTCCGCGAAGTGCAGCCACAGGCGAACCGATCCAGGCTCCGCCTCGCCGTCCGCGAGGTACTGCAAGGAGCCGTTGGTACCGAAATGCATCGCCAGCACGAGGTCGCCCGCTTCGAGGAACAACACCTTGCCGTGACGGCGCACCGTTCGCAGAGGCTGGTTGTGCCATTGTCGCTGCAGGCCGGCGGGTGTCGCGTCATCGAGGCTGCCGGGATCCACCATATCCGCCCGCGCAATGCGACGGCCCAGGCCGTGTTGTTCCGCAATCCGCTTGAAGAGTTCGACGTCGGGCAGCTCAGGCATGGGCGCATCCTGCTCTGTTGGTGCGGACCACTATAGCCCCCGGTGGAATTGGAACCCACCGGACGCTGGCTTGCCCCCCTACCCCCGGGACGTGGTATGCAGCCACTGGGAGATCGGCGGTGGACGGACGCCTCGCCAACCCGGTCAGGTCCGGAAGGAAGCAGCCGCAGTGAGTTCACGCTCGGGTCGTTGTCCGGTCTCCCACTTGCGGCCTGTCTGAGGGGGCCGCACGAGCCGCTATATCAGCCCCGCGTCGGCCGCCGCGCGCGCCAGATATTCTCGTCCCATCGTCGCATACCGCAACGGATTGGCTTTCTCCGGGTCCTGCTCCGCCTCGATCACGAGCCAGCCATCATAACCGGGTAGCGTTCGCAGCACGGCGGCAAAATCCACCATGCCGTCTCCCGGCACAGTGAACACGCCCGCTACCACCGCATCGAGAAAGCTCGAGGCCGGGTGCCGCGCATGTTGCATCACGTCGCGACGCACATCCTTGCAATGCACGTGGGCAATGCGCTCGCGCCAGCGGCGTGCCAGAGCAACGGGATCGGCGCCGGCGAACGTCGCATGGCCGGTGTCCAGCAGCAGCTTCAACGCCGGTCCGGTCGTTGCCATCAGCCGGTCGATCTCGTCGGCGTTCTGCACGACGGTACCCATGTGATGATGATAGGCGATTGCAACGCCCTCCGCCGCCGTCATGTCCGCAAGCTGTGTCAGCCGGTCGGCAAAGGTCTGCCATTCCGTCGCAGCGAGCCTCGGGCGTTGCGCCAGCGGCATGGATCGATCGCCATGCACGGCGTTGGACGTTTCCGCGAGGATCAGCACAGAACACCCGAGCGCCGTCAGCAGGTCGAGATGCGGGCGCATCGCCGCCATCTCCGCGCTCGCATCGCGTGTCAGCAGCGCTGCCGAGTACCAGCCGGACACCAGCGCCAGATCGTGTCGTTGCAGCACGGCGCGAAGCTCCGGCGCGGTACGCGGGAATTTGTGGCCGAGCTCGATGCCGGCGAAGCCTGCCTGCCGCGCCTCGGCAAGGCAGGTTTCCAATGGCGTTGCGCCGCCGAGCTCGCGCAGATCGTCGTTCGACCAGGCGATCGGATTGGTTCCAAGGCGTATGCTCATGCGTTACCGATGCTCCGTGGTTGTGCTGTCATTGCGAGCGCAACGAAGCTATCCCGGTCAGGCCTTCGCACACTGCGCGACCGTGATTGTTCCGAATCGCTAACAAGAAACCGGCGCCCCTCTGTCATTGCGAGGCCGCTTGGCCGAAGCAATCTCGTTCGTGACGAGCCGCCGTCAGTTCGTCTCGGACCAGATTGCTTCGGCCAGGCGGCCTCGCAATGACAGAAGGGCGCCGTTTCATCCAGGGCGGGTCTGCCTCCGCTGGTGGCAACTCGCAATCACAGAGAGGACACACGCTAATCCCCCAACCGCTGCGCGACCCGATCTGCTTCATAGGCAGCGCGTGCATTCCGGACCTCCGCGCGATCCGACACTTCCGGCACCGCCACATCCCACCAATGGCCGCCGGCCTCGGTTCCGACCGACGGATCGGTCTCGATCACCACCACGCTGGTGCGGGTCGCGGCGAGCGCTCGCGCCAGCGCCGCCTCCAATTCCGCAAGGCCGGCAACTTTCTCCGCGATCGCGCCCAGGCTTTCCGCATGCGCGCGAAAATCCACCGCGCCCGGCGCGTCTGCCAGGTTGTTGAACGGCGCGCCGCCCGTCGCACGCTGTAACCGGCTGATGCAGCCGAACCCGCCATTGTCCAGCACGACGATGATCAGCTTGAGTCCCAGCGCAACGCTGCTGGCGATTTCGGAATTCAGCATCAGGTAACTGCCGTCGCCGACCAGCACGAACACTTCGCGATCCGGTGCGGCCAGTTTCACGCCGAGCCCGCCGGCGATTTCGTAACCCATGCAGGAATAGCCGTATTCCAGATGGTAGCCGCCCGGCTGCGCCTGCCACAGCTTGTGCAATTCGCCCGGCAGTCCGCCCGCGGCACAGACCACGATCGCGTCGCGTGGCGCCGATCGTTGCACTGCGCCGATCACCTGCGCATCGCCTGGCGGCATTGCGTTTCCGGGCGCGGTGGCAGCGGCCGCATCGCGCCGCCACGTCGCCAACAGCTCCGGCACGCGCCGCGTCCATTCTTCCGGTGCGGGATGCGATCCGAGCGCCGCGGACAGCGCGGCAAGTCCTTCGCCCGCATCGGCCACCAATGGCAGCGCGTGGTGCTTGGCCGCGTCGAACGGCTGCACGTTCAGCCCGATCAACCGCCGTGCCGGATTGCCGAACAATGCCCAGGAGCCCGTGGTGAAGTCCTGCAGCCGTGTGCCGACCGCCAGCACGACATCGGCTTCCGCCGCCATCGCGTTGGCCGCCGCAGTGCCAGTTACGCCGATCGCGCCGAGATTGTGCGGATGCTCGTGCCGCAAAGTCCCTTTACCCGCCTGGGTTTCCGCCACGGGAATGCCGTGCGTTTCGGCAAAGCGGGCGAGCAACACCTCGGCTTCCGCATAGATCACGCCGCCGCCGGCGACGATCAGCGGCGCGTTGGCCGCACGCAGCGCGGCAACCGCCTGATCGAGTTCGCGCGCATCCGGCTTCGGCCGGCGCGGCAACCATAGGCGCGGCGCGAAGAAACTGTCGGGGTAATCGAACGCCTCAGCCTGCGCGTCCTGGCACAGCGCCAGGGTCACGGGCCCGCAGGCCGCGGGATCGGTCAGCACCGCTAACGCACGCGGCAACGACGCCAGCAATTGCTCCGGCCGCGACAGGCGATCGAAATAGCGGGACACGGGACGGAAGCAGTCGTTGGCTGAAACCGTCCCGTCGGCGAAGTCCTCCACCTGCTGCAGCACCGGATCGGGCCGGCGCGAGGCGAACACGTCGCCTGGCAGCAGCAGCACCGGCAGGCGATCGACATGCGCCAGCGCCGCCGCGGTGACCATGTTCGTGGCACCGGGTCCGATCGATGAAGTGCAGGCCATCATGCGTCGCCGCCGCAGCGTCTTCGCATAGGCGATGGCCGCGTGCGCCATCGCTTGTTCATTATGCGCACGGAAAGTCGGCAGCGTGTCGCGCACGCCATACAGCGCCTCGCCGAGCGCCGCGACATTGCCGTGGCCGAAGATCGCCCAGACTCCCCGGAAGATTGTCGTTTCGCTGCCGGCGACAATCGTCCGCTGCGCCGCAAGGTAACGCACCAGCGCCTGCGCCAGGGTCAGCCGGATCGTGCTCATGCGCAGACATTCCTCTCTGCCCGGTTGCCGCGAGAATCAAGGCGCGACAACATCGGCTCTGTCAAACCGCAGCCGCGGAAGGATTGTGTAATGGCCAGGCTGAACATCGCTGTCGTCGGCGCCGGGCGGATCGGTCAGATTCACGCGCGCAATGTTGCCGCGCATTCGGCCGCGCAGCTTGCCGGCATCACCGATCCGGATCACGCGGCGGCAGAACGCCTGGCGCAGGCCACCGGATGCAGCGTGATCAGCCTCGACGCCGCCTTCCAATCCGACGCCGTACTCATCTGCTCTCCGACCACCACGCACGCCGATTATATCGAGCGCGCCGCCACCGCGGGCAAACCGGTGTTCTGCGAAAAGCCGATCGACCTTTCGGCCGCGCGCGTTCGCGCCTGCCTGGACGCGGTGCGCCGCGCCGGCATTCCGCTGATGGTCGGCTTCAACCGCCGCTTCGACCGGAACTTCGCAAGCCTGAAGCACAGCCTTGATGAGGGAGAGATCGGCACACTGGAACTGCTGACTATCACAAGCCGCGACCCGTCGCCGCCGCCGCTCGGCTATATCGCAACGTCCGGCGGATTGTTCCGCGACATGATGATCCACGATCTCGACCTCGCTCGGCATTTCCTCGGCGAGGAACCGGTTGAGCTGTTTGCCGCCGCGTCGTCGCTGGTCGATCCGGCGATCGGCGCGGCGGGCGATGTCGATACCGCGGTGGTGGCGCTGAAAACCGCGAGCGGGCGGCTGTGCCAGATCTCCAACTCCCGTCGCGCCACCTACGGCTATGACCAACGTATCGAGCTGCATGGCAGCAAGGGATTGCTGCGTGCGGGCAACATGACCGCGACGACGGTAGAGCGTGCGGATGGCAGCGGTTTCCATACCGATCCGGCGTTGCCGTTCTTCCTGGAGCGGTACGCCGAGGCCTATCGCGCCGAGCTGGACGCGTTCATCGGCGCGGTCTCGGGTGGCACCGCGCCGCAGCCGGATGGCGATGATGGATTGCGCGCGTTGCTGCTGGCGGACGCGGCGACGGAGTCGGCACGCACGGGACAGGCGGTGAAGGTGTAAGTGTTCCTGTCATCGTGCACTCTGTCATTGCGAGTTGGCCACCGGCCGGAGCGTAGGTCCCCCCTCCCCTTGAGGGAGGGGTTGGGGGAGGGGTCGAAGCGTACAAATCGACCCCTCCCCCAACCCCTCCCTCAAGGGGAGGGGAGGCCTTGTGTCTTGTTAGGCCGCGATAGCCTTGCAGGCCTGCCAGCGTGACGATGAACGGCGGTATGCCGAGCCAGTCGATAGCCCAGCCGTTGATCACGCCGATAACGCTGCCCATCACCAGCGTTGCAACGATCGCCACCAGAAATTCCTGGCCGGCGGGGTCATACAACCTATGCGTAAGTGACGGGTCGGTGCATTACTGAAAGCGGGTATTCTGACAAATGGAATACATCGACTGCGCGGGATCAGCGCAAGCACGCAACCAAGAGGTAACGCGCGGTCGCATGCGCCGCGCCGAAGGACGACGCATTTACGTTCGCTACAGTGTGTTGGGAGCTGATGCTTGGGGTCCTTGGCAGGATGAAGCGCTTTCGAATACCACTGTACTATTTTTGCGAATTGTATCATGTTTTTATTCTTGCTGCGGCGACACGATGGCGTATAAGGCCGGCCGCGCCCAGTACCGCCCCGATGGAGACCGTTCGATGCCGGCTGCCAGATTCGCCCCGCACCAAAACACCCGCCGATCCCCGGACTCGGTGGCGGAACCGCTCGGCGTGACCCACCAATTCTACATCGCCGACGCGATCGCCGGTGCCGCGCCCGATTGGTGCGTCGAGTTTTACTCCGACATGCCCGGGACCGGCACCATCATCATCATGCCGGATGACGCGGACGATGACATCGGACCGACCTACTTCGTGCATCGCGAGGGGCACATGCTTTGCCTCGATCAACTGCACTGGGACAGCTACAGCAGCGTCGGCCGGTTTGCCGACATCGGCGCCGTGGCCCAGGAATTGCGCGGCCGGCTGCTCTCCCACGCATCGACGACGATGCCCGTGTCGCGCATGCTGCACTGATGCATTGGCAAACTCGGGTGCATTGGCAAACTCGGGTGCATTGGCAAACTCGGGGGGAAACACACCGCGCCGGAGCGATCTCCCTGGCCGTGATTGCCCCGCTGCACTCCTGACGAGGCCAGACCGCCCTACGCTGCCGCGTCCGCCGCGACATCGGCGTGAAATCGGTTCCCCGCCGTGGTCGCCGCCACGGCGCCGATGCGGATGACGAAATCGGAAAACCGTTCGTCCTCGGCTCGGTCCGTCGCATAGGCCGCAAACAGCGGGGCCAGCGCCGCGACGATGGCATCGTGGCCGATCTGCCGACGATACAGCTTCGACAGCCGCGTGCCGTCGAACGCTCCGCCGAGATACAGGTTGTAGAGACCAGGCCCGGTGCCGACGAGACCGATCTCCGCCAGATACGGCCGCGCACAGCCGTTCGGGCAGCCGGTCATGCGGATGGTGATCTCGTTATCGCGCAGGCCGCAGCGCTCGTATTCCGCTTCCAGCGCGGTGATGAGGTCGGGCAGGTAGCGCTCGCTCTCCGCCAGCGCGAGGCCGCAGGTCGGCAGCGCGACGCAGGCCATGGCATTGCGGCGCAGGACGCCCGGCGTGCCCACACCGTGCGCGGTCAGCACCGCGTCGATCGCCGCGCGATGCTTTGCGGACACATCCGCGATCACCAGGTTCTGGTTGGGCGTGAGGATGAAACGGCCGTCATGCGTTTCCGCGATCGCACGCAGCGCCTGCAGCAGCGGGCCGTGCACGCGGCCGTTCTCGATGAACATCACGAAGTGCCAGCGCCCGTCCTCGCCTTGCATCCAGCCGGGCTGGTCGCCGGAGCGTTCGAAGCGGTATGGTTTCGCCGCCGGTAGCTGGTAACCCAGGCGTGCGGTCAGCTCCGCGCGGAATGCGTCCAGGCCGTGCGCCTCGATGGTGTATTTCAACCGCGCATGCTTGCGATCGGAGCGGTTGCCCCAGTCGCGCTGGATGGTGACGATCTTTTCGCACACATCCACCACCTGGTCTGGCTTGCAGAAGCCGAGCATGTCGCCGGTGCGGGGGAATGTGTCCGGCTCGCCGTGCGTCATCCCCATGCCGCCGCCGGCGGCGATGTTATAACCGGTAACGCGGCCGCGGCGGAGGATGGCGATCAGGCCGACCTCGTGCGCGAAGGCATCGACGTCGTTCAGCGGCGGCACCGCGATGGCGACCTTGAACTTGCGTGGCAGGTAGGTGCGCCCGAGGATCGGCTCATCCTCGTCCTTGCCCACCACTTGCTCGTCACCGATCCAGATCTCGTGCCAGGCGTTCGACTTCGGCAGCAGGTGTTCGCTGATCGCCCGCGCGCGTGCGACGACTTCCTCGTGCACGGCGGGGTGCCACGGAATGACCGAGCCGATCACATTGCGGTTGACGTCGCCGCACGCCGCGATGGTGTCGAGCATCGCCGCGTGGATCGCCTGGATCGCCGGCCGCAGGTTGGACTTGATGACGCCGTGGAACTGGATGGTCTGCCGCGTGGTCAGGCGCAGCGTGCCATTGCCATGCTCTGCCGTCAGGTCGTGCATGGCGATCCACTGTGCGGGGGTCAGCACGCCGGCGGGCACGCGCAGGCGCGCCATGAAGATGAAGGCTTTTTCCAACTTCTTCTTGGCACGCTCGGGACGCAGGTCGCGGTCGTCCTGCTGGTAGATGCCGTGGAACTTGGTGAGCTGCTGGTCGTCCTCGGCGATGCCGCCGGTGACCTGCACTTGCAGGCCGTCGGCGATGCCACCGCGCAGGAAGCGGCTTTCGGACTTGATGATTTCGTTGCGGGATAGCTGGGTCATGTCGTGCGTTCCGAAGTAAAGTAAGCGTTGTCAGCCACAGATGCACACTGATGAACACGGATAGAATGGTGCGCGGTAACGATCGTACCAAGCAAAGTGCAAGCGCGCCGATGCTCAACACGTCATGGCCGGGCTTGACCCGGCCATCTTCGCACGGTCGATCGTGCGTGGATGGCCGGGT
>DASXFW010000016.1:0-1669 GCA_036489395.1 Acetobacteraceae bacterium
CTCCCCCGACCCCTCCCTCAAGGGGAGGGGGGACTTACGCTCCGGCCGACGCCGTTTCATCCAGGGCAGGTTGGCCGCCGCCGGCCGGTGGCCAACTCGCAATGACGGACGCCGCGTCTTTCCCTCGACATGCGCCCCGTCCCCACCGCCATCGCTGCCCTACCCCTCCGCCGCCGGTTCTCGGCTGGCACGCACCTTGTCCACCCGCCGCCCATCCATCTCCAGCACCTCGAACCGCCAGCCGGCGAACACGATCCGGTCGCCGCCCCGCGGCACGCGCCGCAGCAGCGCCAGGATCAACCCCGCGAGCGTGTGGTAGCTGCCCTCCGCCGGCAGGTCAGGCAAATCGAGCCGAGCCTTCAGCTCGTCCACTGGCATCATGCCATCCATGACGAACGCCGACTCGCCCTCGGTCTTCCCGTCGCCGGGCTGCGTCGCCACGTCGGTCGGTTCGCCGACGATCGCCTCCAGCACGTCGGCCGCGGTGACCACGCCCTCGAAGCTGCCGTACTCGTCCATGACCAGTGCCATGCCGAACGGATCGGATTTCAGCCGCTCCAGCGCATCCAGCGCGGTCACGGTGTCCGGCACCACGATCGGCTGACGCAGCGCCGCGGGCAGCGACAGCGGCTCGCCGCCCAGCATGCGGTCCAGGATGTCCTTCGCCTGCACTACGCCCACCACGTTGTCGATCGACTGGTCGCAGACCACGAAACGCGAATGCGGCGCCGCCTTCAGGGTCGCTGCGATTTCCTTCGGTGGATCGCTCAGGTCCAGCCAGGCCAGCTCCGTGCGCGGCGTCATGATCGCGCGCACCGGCTTGTCGGCCAGGCGCAGCACGCGCTCGATCATGTCGTGCTCTTCCGCCTCCAGCACGCCGGCCTGCGCGCCCTCGGAGAGCAGTGCCTTGAGCTCCTCCTCGGTCACCGTCCGGCTGGTGGGCCGGTTCAGTCCGAACGCACGCAGGATCAGGCTGGTGGATTTGCCGAGCAACCACACCGCGGGCGCCGCACCCCGCGAAATCCAGGAGATCGGCCGCGCCACCCGTGCCGCCACATGCTCTGGGCGGCGCAGTGCCAACTGCTTCGGCACCAGCTCGCCGAGCACCAGCGTCAGGTAGGTCGTCACCACGACCACGATCGCCAGCGACAGCGAGGGTGCCGCCGGCGCGACCACTGGGAAACGGTCCAGCCACGCCTCCACATACGCTGCGATACGCGCGCCGCCGAACACGCCGGTGAACACGCTCACCAGGGTGATGCCGACCTGAACCGTGGGCAGAAAACGCTGCGGGTCGTCGGCGAGCGTGCGGGCCAGCGCGGCACCGGCCAGGCCCTTGCGCTCCAGTACCGCGAGGCGCGCGCGCCTGGCCGACACCAGGGCCAGCTCGGCCATGGAGAACAGACCGTTGATCAGGATCAACAGCAGGACGATCAGGATTTCCAGATCGAAGGTCATGCCGGGACGCGGTGCCTGTTGTTGTCCTCGCCTTGGCAGGAATCACGTACGAAAGAAAGGCCGGGGCTTTCAGCCCCGGACCCCGACCAAGGGGCGCTGCCCCTTGGATCCCCGCCAAGGGCATTGCCCTTGGGACCCTTTACTTCGCTGGGTGGCGGGGAGGGGGCACAGGGCCGGAGGACCACGCGTCGCCAACGTTGGCGACGCGTAG
>DASXFW010000020.1:0-5807 GCA_036489395.1 Acetobacteraceae bacterium
TGCCCACCGGCCTTCGGCCGACCCGCGACTGGATTAAACGGCGTCGACGGCCTGCCGTAGGTTCCCCCCTCCCCTTGAGGGAGGGGTTGGGGGTGGGGTGCGTACATCCGCGGTCGGTGGATGTACGCACCCCTCCCCCAACCCCTCCCTCAAGGGGAGGGGGGAACCTACGTCAGGCCGTCGACGCCGTTTCATCCAGTCGCGGGTCGGCCGAAGGCCGGTGGGCAACTCGCAATGACAGGTTTACCCACATGACAGGCTGACCGTCATGACAGGCTGACCAGCACGACAGGCTGACCAGCACGTTCAATGCACCTCCACGGACTGCACCGCCTCCTCCAGTTCCTGGAAACTAGGCATGTGCTGGTTCGGCACCATCTTGCGGCCGGACTCCACGCTGACCTGCGGCGCGTTGCCATGCAGGTGGGTTACCAGCACGGCGCGGATCACCTCGTAGTACTTCGCCTCCTCCTCCACCACGCCCTTCAGCCGATCGGCGAACGGCCCCGCCAGGCCGTACGCCAGCAGCACGCCCAGGAACGTGCCGCACAGCGCGCTGGCGATCATCGCGCCGAGAATCGCCGGCGGCTGGTCGATATGCGACATCGTCTTGATCACGCCGAGCACCGCCGCGACGATGCCCAGCGCCGGCAGCCCGTCCGCCATCGTCTGCAACGCATGCGCGCCGTGCAGCTCCTCGTTGAGTGTCTTTTTCAGCTCGCGCGCCATGACGTCCTCGATCTGGTTCGGGTCGTCGGCGTTCATCCCCACCATGCGCAGGTAATCGCAGATGATCGTGCTGGCGTGGTGGTTGGCGATGATGCGCGGAAATTTCTGAAACGCCGAACTTTCGGACGGCTTTTCGATGTGCGGCTCGACCGCCATGTTGCCCTTGGTGCTGGCCAGCCGCACCAGGAAATACAGCAGGCACAGCAGGTCAGTATAGTCGGCTTTGGTGAACGCCGCGCCTTTCACGATCTTGCTGAAGCTGCCGACCGCGTGTTTCAGGTCGTGCATGCTGTTGCCCATGACGAAGGAACCGATCGCGGCGCCGCCGATGGTCCACAGCTCGAACGGCAGCGCCTCGATCAGCGGACCGGTCGAGCCACCGGAAGACAGGTAGCTTCCGAACACGCACATCAGCAGGAAGAGGAAGGCACCGATCGGCAGCATGGCGCGCGGCTATTTCGCCGGTGGTGCAACGGGCGCCGCCACGGGTGGCGGGCTCGGCGACGTTGCCGCGACGGGCTTGGTGCCTGCCTCGCGCAGCACGACGATGGCGATGCGCCGGTTGGCGGCGGCCAGAGGATCGGCCGGCAACAGCAGATCGTGGTCGGCATGGCCGGTGACCGTGCTGATGCGTGTGTCCGGCAGCCCGGTCTCCACCAGCAGCCGGCGGGTTGCGTTGGCGCGCTCGGTGGACAGCTCCCAGTTCGTGCGGTCGGGCCCCGGGTACTGCGCCGCATCGGTGTGGCCGGAGATGGAAATCTGCTGCGGCAGCCGCAGCAGCACGGGCGTGACCTTTTCCAGCAGCAGGCGTGCCCAGTCATTGGGAATGGCCGAGCCGGTGGTGAACATCGGCTGGTTGTCCTGGTCGAGAATCTGGATGCGCAACCCTTCCGGCGTCATGTCGATCGCGAGCTGCTTGGCCAGCACCGCCAGGGCCGGATCGTTGCGCACCGCATCCCTGATCTGCTGCGCGGCTTGCTCGAACGCCGCCTTCTCCTGGCGCTCCTGCTCCGCCTTGATCTCGGCCTCGGTGGGTGCATGGCTGCCTTGCCCTGGGCCCGCAACCGAAACGCCGGCTGGCGGCGGTTGCGGCTGCGGCTTGGCGGCCGGAGCAGTTGGTGCCGGGGGATGATCCGCGGACCCGGCACGGCCCGAATTAGGGCCGGACGTGTTCTGCGATGCCGCCTGGCCCTCCTCGGCGTCTTCGAGCACCGGCCGCTTGCCCTCGGCGACCTGCACTGCGCCGCGGTCGGACACCAGCGCACCGTCGTCGAACGCGGTGTGACCGCCGAACGGATCGCCGGTGCCGGATGAGGCGTGGCTCAGCAGGTTGTTGGGGCTGAAATAGTCGGCAAGGCCCTTCCGCTGGTCCTCGGTCGTCGCATTCAGCAGCCACATCAGCAGGAAGAACGCCATCATCGCGGTCACGAAATCGGCGTAGGCCACCTTCCAGGCGCCGCCGTGATGGCCACCCTCCACTACCTCTTCCTTGCGGATGACGACGTCACCCTTGTTGTTTTTCCTGTCACTTTTGCCGCGCATCTGACCACTGCCTCAACCAGAGGCCACAGCATGCGCACATTTGTCTTAACGTTCGGTGATCAGCCGGTAACCGAGGGAAGGAACGGGGCTCCGCCCCGTAGGCACCAGGCCAGTTCGTGACACGGCTCGGCGGGGTATGATTCCTCGCTGAGATGGCCGAAGCATCCCGCGACCCTATCGATCGTTTCCCGGCCTTCCTGGCGCGAGTGGGGCGCGGGCTGGACATTGAATCTGTCGCCCGGGAGACGCAGGCGTTTTTGCGCCCGCGTGGGATCCGGTCCGGCACCGACCTGCCACGCCTGTCGGTGGCGTGGGGTTGCAGCGGCTATTCGCTGCGATGTGTCGCGGCCTGGATTGGCGGATGCGCGCCGTTTATGACCTGGGATTGGGGGCAAAGCCCCATAGGCGTTAAGATAGCGCCGCGCCGCTGCCTGGATTCCCCGTGTCATGGCCGGCCGGAGCCTGTCCTCGGGCGCGCCTTCGGCGCGACCCGTAGGCCGGACATGACACAAAGGCAGCGAACGCTTTGGCCGTGCTATCTTAACGCCTATGGGGCAAAGCCCCCGACGCCTTCCGCGATTGCCCGACCGGCCCCGTTGCGGCAAGACATGCGTCCTCCGATGAGCGAAGTTCCCCTCCTCTCCATTGAGCGTTCCGACTCGCGCCAGCCGATCCTGTTCTGCTGGGGCGTCTCCAGCTTTTTCGGCTGGGGCGTGTACGGCATGAACCTTATGTTGCATCTCGCGGATCACCCGCAGTTCGTGCCGTTCTGCGGGCTGGAGTTCGGGCCCGCCGACCTGGTGGTGGACCCGCTGCGTGAGCGCCGCCTGGCAGCCATGGCGCACCTCTCCTCGCCAGTCTGGACCGCGCTCGGCAACGTCCACGGCGACGGCATCGAGGTCGATCATCCCGTGCTGGAAGGTCTCGGCAACGGACTGGGCTCCGCCGCAATGGTGCATGGCAAGTACCTGTCCGGCCGGCCGTCGATCGGCGTACTGTTCCTGGAGCAAGCGACCCTGAGCCTGGCGGAGCGTGCGCGAGCCGACCGGTTCGCGTTGATCGTGGCGGGATCGCACTGGAACGAGGACGTGCTGCGCCGCCAGGGCATCCGCAATGTCACGACGGTGCTGCAGGGCGTGGACCCGACGCTGTACCATCCGGCACCGCGTTTCGGCATGTTTCCCGGGCGGTTCGTGGTGTTCTCCGGCGGCAAGCTGGAATTCCGCAAGGGCCAGGACCTCGTGCTCGCGACATTTCGCGCGTTCCAGCAGCGCCATCCCGAGGCACTGCTGGTGACGGCCTGGCACTCGCCCTGGTCAGACCTGGCGGCACGCGCGGTGGGCCACCCTGGGCTGACAACGCCCGAGCGCGCGCCCGATGGGAGCCCGGACGTGGTGCGCTGGGCGGTCGAGAATGGCATTCCGGAGGACGCGGTCGTCTCGGTCGGCCACACGCCGAACATCGCCATGCCGCATGCCGTGCGCGAGGCGGACGTGGCCTTGTTCATGAACCGCGCCGAGGGCGGTACCAATCTGGTGGCGATGGAATGCATGGCCTGCGGCATTCCCACGATCCTGTCGGGGAACACCGGTCACCTGGACCTGCTGCGGCACGCACATGTCGCGCTGAAGCTGGAGCGGCAGGGCACGTCGGAGAGCGATTATTACGACACGACGGACTGGGGCGAGAGCGATGTGGAGGAGGCACTGGAGAAGCTGGAAACGGTATGGCGCGACCGTGCCGACGCCGCCGCCCTGGGCGCACGCGCTGCGGATTTCATGCGGACCATGACCTGGCGGTCGCAATTGGATCTGCTGCTGCGGGCGATCGAGCCGTTCATGGATTGAGCAGATCCGTCATGCCAGCGGGCGGAAATATTGACCGATGCGCCGATGTGTCATGGCCCGGCCGCCCACGCTTTGCCGCATCGAACGAAGGACGGACTCGGGTGGCCGCGCGGAACGCGTCATTGCGAGTGGGCCACCGGGTCGGCCACACCGGCCGGTCATCACGCTCTAATTCCCGAATACGCCGCGCAGCCAATCGCAGGTTTCGCGCATCGCGACGCCGGCCTCGTCCACCACGCCAACCCAGAAGAAGAACCCGTGGTTCATGCCGGGCCAGCGCTTGTATTCCACCGGCACGCCGGAGGCGCGCAGCTTCTGTGCGTACAACTCGCCCTCGTCGCACAATGGGTCGTATTCCGCCGTCACGACCAGCGCCGGCGGCAAGCCGCTCAGGTCCGGTGCACGCAGCGGCGACACGTAAGGGTCGGCCGCTTCCGACTCGTCGTTCAGATAGTGCCGCCAGAACCACTGCATCGTGTCGCGCGTGAGGCCATAACCCTCAGCGTTGCGTTCATACGATGGCGTGCCGGGCGTGTGGTAATCGGTGACCGGGTAGATCAGCAACTGCCCGCGCAGCGCCGGTCCGCCCTCATCGCGCAGCCGCAGCGCCGCGGCGGCGGCCATGTTGCCGCCGGCGCTGTCGCCGCCGATCACCACGTTGGCCGGATCGGCGTCGAGTTCGTTGGCGCGCTCGATCGCCCAGCGCGTCGCGAACACGCAGTCGTCCAGGCCGGCAGGGTACTTGTGTTCCGGTGCCAGCCGGTAATCCACCGAGACGATGGTGCAGCCTGCGCCGGCGCACAGGTTGCGGCACATGCCGTCATGCGTGTCCAGGCTGCACAGCACAAAGCCGCTGCCATGAAAGAACACCATCATCGGCAGGTCGCGCTTGAACTCCGGGCGATAGATGCGCAACCGCAGTGGCCCGCCGGGGCCCTGGGTAATGCGATCATACACCGTATTGACTTTCGCCGGCGGTGCCATTGCGGCGATGCGCGCCTCATACAGGCGGCGCGCTTCCTCCACCGGCAGCGTGTGGGTGGCGGGAACGCCGGCCCCCTTGTCGAGAAGAAGCTGGATCTGTGGGTCGAGCGGCATGCAGGCGATTTCCTTGGCGCTGAGCGGCTGATCGGAGCGTAAAACCTTGGGAGCGTCAGGAGGCGATCGCATCCTCCAGCGACTTCACCCGCACCGGCGCGCGGTTGGGCAGCGGAACGATCACATCCAACTCGCCGCCCAGCGCTTCAACGTAGCTGCGCAGCCCGGACAGATACATATCCGTCTGTCGCTCGACCTTGGAAACCGGCGGCTGGCTGATCTTGAGTGCCTTCGCAATCCTGACCTGGGACAGTTCCGCGGCACGGCGCAACTCTCTGGGCGACTCGACCTCGCCGATCAAGGCATCAAATCGCCGATCGATGTCAGCCCGCCGTCCCGGCGGCGGGCCATCGAGAACCGACTCAAGACTGCGTACCATGAACTATGACCCTGTTCTTTTGAGATTCGCGGCATGGCGGCTGTCTGCGATGGCGATCAAGCGCAGGTAGAAGCGCGCCTGACGTCCCTGTGTCATGGCCGGCGAAGGCCGCCATCCACGTCTTATACCAGGCAGCGGAAAGATTGACTCCCCGGCTGCGTCCTCCCCGTCATGCCGACGCAGGTCGGCATCCACACCTTTGCCTCGCCGTG
>DASXFW010000028.1:0-8080 GCA_036489395.1 Acetobacteraceae bacterium
GCCCGGAAAGGCGACGCCAATCCGCCATCGCCGTGCCCCCTCCCGCCCATCCAGCCAAACAGATGGATTGCAAAGGCTACGCCTTTGCTGGGGGTCCAGGGGGCAAAGCCCCCTGGTGGGGTCCAGGGGCGAAGCCCCCGGCCTTCCCCTCGTTCCACCCGACCGCCCCGAGGCGCATTCATTGGCCCGTGTCCTCTTCGGTCACGACCGGCAGGTGCAGACGGAACTCCGTACGGCCGGGGCGCGAGTCGACCTCGATCAGGCCGCCGTGGTCGCCGACGATCTTGGCAACCAGCGCCAGTCCCAGTCCGCTGCCGTTGGCACGCGACGTGACGAACGGTTCGAACAAATGCGGCAGGATGTCGTCGGGGATGCCGCCGCCGTTGTCGCGCACCGCGACGTAGAGCGGCAAATCCACGCGCGTGGTGGTGCCAGGCACGGCGATACGCATGCCGTGCTGGAAGCCAGTGCTGAGGATGATCTCGGGGTGGAGGTTGCCGTCCTCCGTCACCGCCTCGGCGGCGTTCTTCACCAGGTTCAGCACGACCTGCACCAACTGGTCGCGGTTGCCCCAGACCGGCGGCAGCGACGGGTCGTAGTTCTCCTGGAACCGCACATGCGCCGCGAAGCCCGACTGTGCGAGCTTCCGCACATGCTCCAGTACCCGGTGGATGTTCACCCCGGAGCGCTGGATCGGCTTTTCGCCGAACGCCTCCATGCGATCGACGAGCGCGCGGATACGGTCCGCCTCGTCGCGGATCAGCACGGTGAGTTCGCGGTCGGGCTGCGTGACGCTGAGTTCCAGCAACTGCGCCGCGCCGCGGATGCCGGACAGCGGGTTCTTCACCTCGTGCGCCAGGATCGCGGCCATGCCGGTGACGCTGCGCGCCGCGCTGCGAAAGGTAAGCTGCCGGTCCAGCGCGCGCACCGCGGACCCGTCCTGCATGACCAGCAGCACCGCCCCGGGTTCCTCCGGCAGCGGCGAGCCTTGCACGGTGATGCCCTGCTTGTGCAGCCGCGGGCTCTCCACCGTCAGATCATGATCGGCGATCGACGCTTCCGTGTGGCGCACTTGCTCTATCAACAAGAACAATGGGTTGTCGTAGGGCACCAGATCGTTCAGGCGAAGCTGCGACAGGGCGTGCGCGGAGATTCCCAGGAATTGCTCGGCGGCGTGGTTGACGTGGCGGAAGCGATTGTCCGCGTCGAGCAGGATCACCGGCACCGGCAGGGCGCTGAGCACCGCAGCGGTGTCGGGCCCCTGGACCTGAACCGCGCGGTTACGGCCTGGCAGCAGCCGCGCGGCGCGGGAGACGACGGAGCTCATGCGGCCTCCGCGGCGAGTGCCTCGTCGCGGCCGGGCAGGCGGCGGGTCACGCCGCGCGCGATCAGCGGATCGTAGAACGTGTCGATCAGCCGCAACACCGGCGCCGCGTCCGGCAGGCGGTTGAGCGTGGCGCGGAACTCGGCGGAGCCAGGCAGGCCGCGCGAGTACCAACCGAGGTGCTTGCGTGCCAGCCGGACGCCGGCAACGTGCCCAAAGCGGCTTAGCATCGAGTGATAATGCTTTGACATTGTTTCTTTCTGTCGCGCCAAAGTCGGTTCCGGCAGGCGCCGCCCGGTACGCAGGAAATGCGCCACCTGGGCGAGGAACCAGGGCCGGCCGTAACACCCGCGGCCGATCATCACCCCGTCGGCACCCGACCGCCGCAACGCGTCCGCGGCGTCGTCTTCCGTCAGGATGTCGCCGTTGGCGATCACCGGGATGCGCACCGCCGCCTTCACCTGGGCGATGAAATCCCAGTCGGCGGTGCCATTGTAGAACTGCTGGCGGGTGCGCCCGTGCACCGTCACCATACGGATGCCGGCGTCCTGCGCGATGCGTGCGAGTCGCGGCGCGTTCAGGCTGCCGTGGTCCCAGCCCATGCGCATCTTCAGCGTCACCGGGACGGGCACGGCGCGGACGGTGGCCTCCAGGATGGCGGCTGCGGCGGCTTCGTCGCGCATCAGCGCGGAGCCGGCCATCTGGCCCACCGCCACCTTCTTCACCGGGCAGCCGAAATTGATGTCGATGAGGTCGGCGCCCTTGTCCACACCCAGCCGCGCCGCGTCCGCCATTGCGGCCGGATCGCAGCCGGCGAGCTGCAACGCGGAGACCCCGCCGCAACCATCGACCTCCGCCATGTCCAGCGTCTTGCGGTTCTCCCGCACCATCGCCCAGGAGGCGATCATCTCGGACACCACCATGCCGGCGCCGAGCTCCTTTGCGGTGCGCCGGAACGGCAGGTCGGTGACCCCGGACATGGGCGCGAGGATGACCGGCGTGTCGATTCGGACGCCGCCGCCCAGATCGATCGCTGCAAAGGCAGTAGGTGTGGTGGTTGGACTACAATTGCCCATCATTTGGGCAGAGTAGCGACACAGAGACGGGGGCGCAATGCAGGATATGGGACATGTTGGCCGTGCGGCGGCCGGCGCCCATTTTGTGTGATCGTTACGGCTGATTTTGCCCGGCGCCGCGGTGCCAATCAGGCCCCGTGACCGACCAGCTCAAGCCGGCGCTCGATCCGGTCCAGCCGGCGTGAGACCTCGACTGACCAATCTTCCAGCGCGGACAGACGCGTCTCAATCCCAAGCATCCTGCCTTCGAGTCCGGTGAAGCGACCGACCACGACCTGGGTCAGCCGCTCGATCGCGGCTTCCATCCGCGCCATTCGCTCATCCAGTGCGCGAAGAAGGTGTCCCGGAGACAGACCCTCTGGTCCGGTGTCGCTCATGAACCAAACCTACCGATCCGCTGTCTGGTGCGCAACTTTCAGTCTCGCGACTTGCTGCTTCGCGACAGGAGGGATGCCGGGTTGGAGGTCGTCCTGGAGGAAAACTTCAGGGGCCGATCCGCGTCAAGCCGCGTTCCGCGCCACCGCGCCATCCAGCACCTGCCCCAGCCGCTCCGTCCCGCGAGCGTCCAGTTCGAACGCCAGGTGCAGCATGCCGTCGCCGGCCGCACGCACGACAAACGGCAGGGACGTCCCGATTCGGTCGGCCTCCAGCGTCCCACGCGAGCCGACCGGCAGCGCCGGACCGTCCGCCACCGACGCGCCGCCGGCCGACAGATCCTCAAGCCGGGCTGTCTGGACACCGTGGCCGCGCACCGTCAGCCGGCACGGCCAGTCCACCTCTCGCGGCACCGCCTCGCGGCGATCGACCTCGGCCGTTGCGGTGCGCACCACGCGCACCACAGACTTCTGCAACTCCGCCACCACATCGGCCAGCGCCGTCGTATCGCCGCGCACCCGCGACGTGCCCTCGCTGGTCTGGCCGGCCTCGTCCGAGACCTCCCCGATGCGCTGGCTCATCTGGTTCGCCGCAGCGGCGGTTTCGTTTACGGTACGGGCAATTTCCGCCGTGGAGGCCCCCTGGTGCTCCACGGCCGCCGCGATCGTCATGGCGACGCCGTCGATCTCGCCGATGGTTTGCTCTATGCGTCCCACGGCCGCCACCGCCGCGCCGGTCGCGATGCGCACCTCGCCGAGATGACGCGAGATCTCCGCGGTCGAGCGCGCCGTCTGTGCCGCAAGCTGCTTCACCTCGCTGGCAACCACCGCGAAGCCCTTGCCCGCATCACCGGCGCGCGCCGCCTCGATGGTGGCATTCAACGCCAGCAGGTTGGTCTTGGCGGCGACCTCGCCGATCATGTCGGCCACCGCGCCGATGCGGCCCACCTGATCGTTGAGTGCCTCCATCGTCGCGCGCGTCTCCTTGCCCGCAACGACGGCGCGCGCAACCGCCGCGCTCGACGCAGCAACCTGTGCACCGACTTCGCGGATCGAAGCCGCCAGTCCCTCCGCGGCACCGGCAACCGTCCGCGCATTGACCAGCGCCTGCGTTGCGGCACCGGCGGCACCCTGGGCGGATGCACCGGTGCGGCCGGCGGAGGCGCTCATGTCGTCGGCGGCCTGCACCATCGCGGCCACGCGCGTGCCGATCACGCCGAGCGCGCGGCTGATCTCCGCCTCGATCTTCTCCGCCATGCCAAGCAGCGCCGCGCGCTTTTCCTGTGCTGCTTGTTCTGCCTGGATTTGGCCGGACTCCAGCCTGGCGCGCTCGATCGCGTGGGTGCGGAACACGTCCACCGCCGCGGCCATGCGGCCGACTTCATCGGCGCGCCGCTGCCCCGGCACCACAACTTCGTAGTCGCCGGCGGCGAGTTGGCGCATCGCGTCGGTCATCAGGATGATCGGCCGCGTGATGCCGCGCGCGATTGCCAGCCCGGCCAGGCCGGCCAGCAACAGCGCCAGAAGGGCCGTCGCCACCGCCACGCGACGCGCCTGGTCCACCGAGGCCACGTAATCGCGGTTGTCCATGACGATCTCGACCGCGCCGATCGACTTGCCGGAAAAATCGGTGATCGGACCGAGCAGCGCGGCGATCGGGCCGCCCGCCAGCTCGCCACGCTGGACCTGGAACTGGCCGGTGGCGGCGGCGCGATATTGGGCCGGCGTGAAGAAGGAGCGACCGGCCAGCGTTCCACCGAATGTCTTGAACTTGTCGCCGGCCAGCAGATGGAACGCGATATCGACGTGCCGCAGCCGCTTGAACTCGTCGAAGAACGGCTGGCCGAAGGACAGGCCGAATTCGACCGACCCGACATGGCTGCCGGCGTCCTCGATCGGCACGACGCCGCGAATGCCGAGCCCGGCCACGCCGCCTTCGAGACCCAGCACGGTGCGGTCGTCGGCATTGGCCTGCACCACCGTCTTGCGGAAGCTGGACAGGTCGTCGCCGAATTTCGCCGGCATGTGGATGCGCGCGAAGGACGTCGCCGGCGGCGTATGGAACTGGAACTGATCGACGCCGTACGCGGCCTTCAATTCGGCGAAGCCGCTGACGAACAGGTTGAGGAGGGTGGCGCGGTCGCCGTGCTGCATGGCCTGCTGCACCGACGGCATCTGGGCGACGACGGCGCTCATTGCCGCCGCCCGGCGCGCTTCCTGCTGCAGCACGAGCTGCAGCGCATCGTAGTGGCCGTGCAGTTCGCGCTGGTCCGCACGGTCCACGATACCGTTGATGATCCGCAACGCGCCGATCAGGACGAAGATCGCCGTCGCCGCAGAGCACAGTGCCAGGGCGGCGGTCACGCGGGCCCGCAACCCACGCAGCATCATGAGGAAGCTCCGCACGGAATCTCCTTTTCACGGCCGTGGAGACGCCGGCCACCGCCGCGCCATCGGTTTCCCCGTTATTGCGGAGTTCGCTTAAGAAGCCGCTAACGAAGCGCCGCAATGGGCGCGATTGCCGGCTGCCGTGGCTGCCGGCAATCTCCTGCAACGCGCCTGGCCGCGGGCGGCGGCAGCGGGAGCGACGCCCGGGAGGAGAAGATTCCGATGGACGCATCGCCAGGCATCCCGAACGGCATCGGCCAGCCGGTGCGCCGCAAGGAAGACCGGCGTTTGCTTACTGGCCAGGGCAGTTACGGTGACGATCTTGCGCTGGCGAACCTGGCACACGCGGTGCTGGTGCGCTCGCCGCACGCGCACGCGCGCATCGTCGGCATCGACACGCGGCATGCGGCGCGCGCGCCCGGGGTGCTCGCGGTGCTGACCGGCGCGGACTACATTGCCGACGGCCTGCGGCCCATACCGCACAATCCGTGCGTCTTTCCGCCACCCGACGTGCCGGTGCGGCTCGGCATGGTACCGGTGGAGACGCCGCATTGCCCGCTGCCGGCGGACAAGGCGCGTTTCGTCGGCGAGGCGGTCGCCTGCGTCGTCGCCGACAGCATCGCGCATGCGAAGGACGCGGCCGAACTTGTGGACGTGAGCTGGGAGAAGCTGCCTGCGGTCACGCATGTTCTGGGCGCGATGCAGCCGGATGCGCCGGCCCTGTGGGACAACGCACCCGGCAATGTCTGCGTCGAACTCGAGGTTGGCGACGCGGATGCGACCGATGCGGCGTTCCGGCGCGCGGCGCATGTCGTGCGGCTGCACACCCACGTGCAGCGCGTTACCGGCGTGCCGATGGAAACCCGCACCGCGATCGGCGACTACGACGCGGCCACCGGCACTTACACGCTGTATGCCGGTACCGGCCTGGGCGTCACGGCGCAACAGCAGCAGCTTGCGGACATCCTCGGCGTGGCGCCGGGCAACGTGCGCTGCGCGTGCAAGGACATGGGCGGGAATTTCGGCACGCGGAACTCGTTCTTTCCGGAATACGCACTGCTGCCCTGGGCGGCGCGCAGGCTTGGCCGGCCGGTGAAATGGACCTGCGAACGGGGGGAGGCATTGCTCACCGACTACCAGGGCCGCGACCTGCTGGTGGATGCGGAGCTGGCGCTGGACGCGGACGGCAATTTCCTCGCGGTGCGGGGTGTCAACACCAGCAATCTTGGTGCGCACGCGGTATCGTTCGTGCCGCTGCGCAAGGGCCTCGGCCTGCTGACCGGCGTCTATCGCATTCCGGCAGCGCATTTCCGCGGCCGCGGGTACCTGACGAACACCGCGCCCACCACGGCGTATCGTAGCGCCGGCCGGCCCGAGGCGATCTTCGTCATCGAGCGGCTGATCGACCTGGCGGCACGGCAATGCGGCTTCGATGCGGTGGAACTGCGCCGGCAGAACATGATCCCACCCGACGCACAGCCGTACACCAACGCCGTGGGCCTGACGTATGACAGCGGCCGCTACCGCGACGCGATGGAACGCGTCCTGGCGCTTGCCGATTACGCCGGTTTCGCGGCGCGCAAGACCGAGGCTTTGCAACGCGGCAAACGGCGCGGCATCGGCGTCGCCAACTACATCGAGATCACCAGCGGCAATCCGCGCGAACGCACCGAGATTACGTTCCAGCCCGGCGACCGCGTCGAACTGGTGATGGGCACCATGTCCACCGGCCAGGGCCACGAAACCAGCTTCGCCCAGCTTGTCACCGAGTTGCTCGGCGTGCCGATCGACAGCATCGATTTCGTCGCGCACGACACCGACCGCGTGTCCGGCGGCGGCGGGTCGCATTCCGGCCGCTCGATGAAGATGGCGGGCATCGTGGTGCCGAAGGCGGCGGACGCGATCATCGACAAGGGACGCCGCATCGCCGCGCATCTGCTGGAGGCCGGAACGGCGGACATCGAATTCGATCGTGGCGTGTTCTGCGTCGCCGGCACCGACCGCGCGGTTGGCATCTTCGAGGTTGCGCGCGCGGCCGTGGCGCGGACCGACCTGCCGGCGGAATTGCAAGGTCCGCTCGGCGCCGTTGCCGATGAAACCATCCGCGTGCCGAGCTTCCCGTATGGCACGCAGGTCTGCGAGGTGGAGGTCGATCCGGAGACCGGGCAGGTCGAGATCATCAGGTTCTCGGCGATCGACGATGTCGGCCGCGCGATCAATCCGCTGATCGTGGAAGGCCAGACGCATGGCGGCATCGCCCAGGGCGTCGGCCAGGCGATGTGGGAGAGCGCGCATTACGATCCCGCCACCGGGCAGATGCTGGCCGCGACATTCATGGACTACGCGATGCCGCGCGCCGACCTGCTGCCGAGTTTCGATACGCTGCTGAGCGAGGTGCCGGCGCCGACCAATCCGCTGGGCGTGCGCTCCGGCGGCGAGGGCGGCACCACGCCGGCGCTGGCGGTGGCGATCAACGCGATCGCCGACGCGCTGGCGGGGTTCGGCGTGCGGCATGTGGAGATGCCGGCGACGGCGGAGCGGGTGTGGCGGGCGATCCGGGTGGCATCGAGCAGCGGCAGCCAGGGCGGGTAGTGCCTCGCGTCAGCGATTCTGACGGGTTCCGACAAGGCAATCGCATTTGGCGGGTGCCAGCGGGGAGCGGCGGGGGGGGGATTCTCCGCTTTGGCCGCGAAGTCCGTGCGGTTCGTTGCAAGTTTAGATTCTAACACGGAGTAAGGCACTGTTGACGAATAATCGCTGCAATTGACGCACGGTCGCATAATGTCGTCATGCCGACGAAGGTCGGCATCCACGTGACGGTCGCCAGCCGCCCGACGCCGCAATCAGCGGTGGGTGGCGGGCGTGGCCAGTGATCCCGGTCGCAACGGACGAGTGCCATCGCGGAGTGAACCGCGTAC
>DASXFW010000051.1:0-7749 GCA_036489395.1 Acetobacteraceae bacterium
CGATGGTGGTTCGATTGGGCGGCGAAGGCAACGGCGGGCGAAGGGGGGCGGGCGAAGGGGGGCGGGCGAAGGGGGGCGGGCGAAGGGGGGCGGGCGAAGGGGGGAGCCGACCACCTCTCGTTCTTATGCCGGGTCGGGCAAAAGAAGCAGATGCCAATCGGACCTGCGCGAACATCGGTGAAGCCCACCCCACGCTCGCGGCGCGTGGGGCATGTGCATGTGGCTGTGGCAGCCTGATTGACAAAGAGCGGCCAGGAGACAACGGCTCGGCGCAACGGTGCTGCGGTCGTCGCAGCAGGTCACGGCGAAAATCCGGCCGACACCCAAATTCGCACTTCACCTCAAAGGTGAGGCGTCCGTGCATCACGCGGCGATGTTGTTGGCGATCGGCGGCGGCCCCGTGCACAAGGGCGGAGGAGTCTGAGCCGCGCGATTTGGCTGCGTGGGTTGCGCTGCCGCCGGCGATCGCGCCGGACGCCGTGTTGGCGCGTGCCGTCGCGGCACGACTTGCTCCCGTGGCGCAACGGGACTGAGCCTGACGCCGAACGCTGCGAGCGCCTGGTCGAGTTCCAGCCACAGCGCGTGATCCGATGTGATGCCGAGATCGCGGCAGATCGTCGCGAACACATGCTCCATTGGGTGGCGGCGGAGCTCGGCGGCGATCTGCGCCACCGAAGGCAGGTGGGCGAGTTCTGGGTCGATGGCGCGCTCGGTCTTGCGTGAGTCCGGCCGGGCGGCCGGTGCCGCCGGGCGGGCGCGCGGCGCACGGTCGGCCGGCGCCTTGCGCGCCGGTGCCCGCCGGCGCAGGCCGCCGATTTCGGCGTCGTAGCGCAGTTTCTGCTCCAGATGCGCGGCACGGCTGATGGCGCAGCGGAAGCGGGCGATCAGCAGCTTGAGGCTATCGGTGCCGAAGTGAGCACTGAAGGCGGCGAAGCCAGGCGAGCCGGCTTGCATCCGGGCGGTGCCGATGAGCTGCGTGGCGTAGTCGATGATGCTGCGGATGACGCCGAGGAGACGCAGGGTGCGGTACGGTTCGCACGCAGCGGTGCCGTCCCGCTCGGCATCGGGGTAGGCGGCTTCGATCAGGAAGGAGAGGAGGGAAGGCATCGGACGCTGTTAGACCACATGTTAGACATGATGTCAAGAAGATTCTGCCCGCGATGTGCGGTTGGAACAGGTCGCGCTGTCGCTTGCAGATGCGACCTGGACGGCGGAAAGGCGCCAGACCAACATCGGGGCGCAAAACCTGAGCATGCGAATGTTCTCTCTGGCCTACGTCATCCTGCCCTTCTCCGATACGCCGCCGGCTGACGCGATCCGGGCGTCGCTTGCCCGTTTTCAGCGAGGCGGGCGCGGCGACCTGCCGGAAGGTTGGCTGACTTTCCGGGACGAGACGGAGGAATTTCGTGGGGTCCACGAGGCGCATCACATCTTCACAGAGCACGACACGGGCGGCCTGGGGATCAAGGGCGACATCGCCTCTTCCTGGTTCATCGACACCGTGAACATACGCACCGAGATGCGACTGAATGGCGTGCGGCAATGGCATGTGCGTTTCGCCGACACGATGGACCTGGCCGAGTTTTACGAACGGTTTGGTCGCGAGCTGGAGCGCCATCCCGACACCGGAGCCTTTGGACGATGGCTGAACCCGCTTGGGCGCTGGGACTGGTGGGACCTGGGCGGCCGCTTCGATGGAATGATCGTCGGCGACCGCCGGTCAGGGATGGGACGCAGCGTCGCGCAGGTGTCGTCGGGTCCAAGCCGCGGCCGCGCCATTCTGGCCAATATCGAGGACCAGCTTGCGGACGCGCTGGGGCAGCAACCGATCCCGTCGCTGGATGCGCGGACCGACCAGAATGTCGAGCTTGTCTCGACCCTGTTGGAGGACGCGCGCGCGGGGCGCGAGAACGCCGTGCCGGGATCCCTCGTGTTGCCGCCCGGGGCGGTCGAGGACGGGCAGCGCTGGCTCGATCGGTGGCCGGAGCCTGGTCCTGAAGGGGCGTTGGCCGGGCTGGGCCTGTCGGCGGAGGCGGGCTGGGCGGCCATCGTCACCGCAGCCTACGCGCGGATTGAGGACCACTGGGCGGCCGGCGTTGCGTATCACCACTAATACCAGGGGCCGTAAGTTTTAACGTACGGCTGCACGGCTCGTCCCCTCGGGTCAAGCCCGTGGGCATGGCCCGGCCATGACACAAGAATCAGGACTTTCGGCACCTGGTATAAAGTCGCGAATCTGAAGTTCGGCAGCATAATCAGCCAGGAGCCGCCGGCCTCATCTGCGGTGCATCTGCGGTTCAATTTTGAATGCAGCGAACTCCGAAACCGGGACGCCGGTTGGGGCGAGGCGCTGGCCGCAAGCTTCCCACGGAACGTCAGTCACCATCAGACGGCAGTTCCACGCGCGGATTCCTCCAGGCCACGCCCAGCGGCCGGAAGTCAACCTCGTTGAACGTCAGAACGACCATCTGCCGGACGCTGGCGGTTGCGGCGATCCAGGCATCCTCGGCATCCGGCTCCATTCCGGCCGCTCGGGCACGCGACAGCAAGACGCCCGCGCGGAACGCAATGTCCGTATCGATCGGGATGATGCGGTCGGCATGCCGGTGCACCAATTCATCGTACCAGGCGGCGAGCCGCGCGGCCTTTGTCGTGGCTCGACGATGGCGCAGCCACGCCACGCCGTAGGCGATCTCGGTCATAGTGATCACGCTCAGGAAACAGCGGTGCTCATTCCGCTGCAGCCACTCCGCGATGCTGCGATCAGGCTGCGAGCGTTGCGGGCTCAGGTCGGAGATGACGCAGGTATCGAGCAGGTACACCGGGCAGGTGGCTCAATCGAACATCTTGCGGCGGATGGCACGGGCGGGGCGCCGTGGTGGCAGATCCTTGGCGCTGAGCGGGGAGGCGGCCAGCAGTTCGCCGAAAGAGCGGCCCGATCCCGGCCGTCGTTCCCATTCCTCTTCCGACACCACGACCACCGCCTGCTTGCCGTGGCGGGTGATCCGCTGCGGCCCTTGGGTCAAGGCGCTGTCGATGACATCGCGGAGGTGGGAGCGCGCCTCCTGCAGCGGCCATGTGCGCATGGCGGCGATACCCTGTAAGTTCTGTACAGAACTTACGGCATGCCTTGACCGAGCGCAAGCGAAGCGACTTTAGACCACCCGCTCGACGATCAGCTTCTTGATCTCGCCGATCGCCTTCGCCGGGTTCAATCCCTTCGGGCACGTATCCGTGCAGTTCATGATCGTGTGGCAGCGATACAGCTTGAACGGATCCTCCAGCGCATCCAGCCGCTTGCCCGTCGCCTCATCTCGCGAATCGGCGATCCAGCGATACGCCTGCAGCAGCACCGCCGGCCCAAGGTAGCGGTCGCCGTTCCACCAGTAGCTTGGGCAAGCGGTGGAGCAGCAGAAGCACAGGATGCATTCCCACAGGCCGTCGAGCTTCGCGCGTTCCTCGCGGCTTTGCAGCCGTTCGCCGTCCGGCGGCGGCGGGGTGTCGGCCTGCAGCCACGGCTCGATCGAGCGATACTGCGCATAGACCTGCGACAGGTCGGGCACGAGGTCCTTCACCACGGGCATATGCGGCAGCGGGGTGATGCGCACCGCGCCTTTCACGTCCGCGATCGGCTTCAGGCACGCCAGCGTGTTGCCGCCGTCGATGTTCATCGCGCAGGAGCCGCAGATGCCCTCGCGGCAGGAGCGGCGGAAGGTCAGCGTCGGATCGACTTCGTTCTTGATCTTGATCAGCGCGTCCAGGACCATCGGGCCGCAGGCGTCGAGATCGACTTCGTAGGTGTCGGTCTGCGGGTTCTTTCCGTCGTCCGGATTCCAGCGATAGATGCGGAACTCGCGCACGCGCTTCGCGCCGGCCGGGGCCTTGTAGGTCTGGCCCGCGCGGATGCGGCTGTTGGGCGGAAGGTTGAACTCGACCATCGGGGCTAATGTCCTGAAGCGGAATTTCGGCAGGAAGCAAGCAAGTAAGGATTCAACACAGAGATCGCAGAGAACCGCAGAGTGCGCAGAGAAGGAATTATGGCGCTTCGCGCGGCATGCATTGTGGGGCCGGTGCGACGCGTCAAGGAATCCTTCTCTGCGCGCTCTGCGGAAACTCTGCTAACTCTGCGTTGAATCCTTGCTTGCTTGCACAGCGACATCAGTACACCCGCTTCTTCGGCGGGAACACCGACACTTCGTTCGTCAGCGTCTGCATCTTCACCGGCCGGTAGTCCAGCGCCACGTCGCCGCGCTCGTCGCACCAGGCCAGCGTGTGTTTCATCCAGTTCACGTCGTCGCGTTCCGGATAATCGTCGTGCGCGTGCGCGCCGCGGCTTTCGGTGCGCGCATTCGCACCGGCCATCGTCGTCATCGCGCACCCCATCAAATTATGCAGCTCCAGCGCCTCCATCAGATCGCTGTTCCAGATCAGGCTGCGATCGGACACCGACATGTCCTCCAGCCCACGCCACACGCGCTGCATCTGCTTCACGCCGTCGGCCAGCGTCTTGCTGTTGCGGAACACCGCGGCGTGGCTCTGCATCGTCCGCTGCATGTCCAGCCGCAGATCGGCGACGCGCGTGCCGCCCTTCGCATGCCGTGCGCGATCGAAGCGGTCCAGCGACGCCTCCCCGGATTTCGGCGGCAGCGTCGGCTGCGACGCGTCGGGCTTGATCATCTCCCCGGCGCGCAACGCGGCGGCGCGGCCGAACACCACGATATCCAGCAGCGAGTTGCAGCCCAGCCGGTTGGCGCCGTGCACCGACACGCAGGCGCCTTCGCCGACCGCCATCAGCCCCGGCACCGTTGCGTCGGGATTGTCGTGCGTCGGGCGCAGCACCTCGCCGTGGTGGTTCGTCGGCACGCCGCCCATGTTATAGTGCACGGTCGGCAGCACCGGGATCGGCTCCTTCGTCACCTCGACGCCGGCGAACACCTTCGCGGTTTCCGAAATCCCCGGCAGCCGTTCGTGCAGCAGCTCGGCGCCGAGGTGCTCCAGATGCAGCATGATGTGGTCCTTGTTCGGACCGCAGCCGCGCCCTTCGTTGATCTCCACCGTCATGGAACGCGACACCACGTCGCGCGACGCCAGGTCCTTCGCGCTCGGCGCATAGCGTTCCATGAAGCGCTCGCCTTCGGAATTCGTCAGGTAGCCGCCTTCGCCGCGCGCGCCCTCGGTGATCAGGCAGCCGGCGGGGAAGATGCCGGTCGGGTGGAACTGCACGAACTCCATGTCCTGGCACGGCAGGCCGGCGCGCAGCACCATGCCGTTGCCGTCGCCCGTGCAGGTGTGGGCCGATGTGCAGGACAGGAAGGTGCGGCCGTAGCCGCCGGTCGCCAGCACGACGAGTTGCGCGCGAAAGCGGTGGATGCTGCCGTCTTCCAAATTCCACGCGGTGACGCCGCGGCACACGCCCTCATCGTCCATGATCAGGTCGAGTGCGAAGTATTCGATGAAGAACTCGGCGTCGTGCTTCAGGCTCTGCTGATACAGCGTGTGCAGGATGGCGTGGCCGGTGCGGTCGGCGGCGGCGCAGGCGCGCATCGCCGGCGGGCCCTCGCCGAACTTCGTCATGTGGCCGCCGAACGGACGCTGATACACGATGCCGGCCTCGGTGCGGCTGAACGGCACGCCGAAATGTTCCAGCTCGTAAACCGCGGTGACCGCCTCGCGGCACATGTATTCGATCGCGTCCTGGTCGCCCAGCCAGTCCGATCCTTTCACCGTGTCGTACATATGCCAGCGCCAGTCGTCCTCGCCCATGTTGGCAAGCGAGGCGGCGACACCGCCCTGCGCGGCGACGGTGTGGCTGCGCGTCGGGAACACCTTGGTGATGCAGGCGGTCTTCAATCCGGCCGCGCCCATGCCGAAGGTGGCGCGCAGGCCGGAGCCGCCGGCGCCGACCACCACCACGTCGTAGGTGTGATCGACGATGTTGTAGGCGCGCGACGAAGGCAGGGTGATCGCGTTCATCGGTATTCCTTCAAAGCCCGAGATGCAGCACCGACACGATGCAGCCCAGCGCCAGGATGAAGCATGCCGCCTTGAACAGCAGGCTCGTGCTCAGGCGCAGCCAGTCGGTGGTGATGTAGTCCTCGATCACCACCTGCAAGCCGAGCTGCAGGTGATAGAATGTGGCGATCACCAGGCTGATCATCAACACGATCGGCAGCGGGCCGTGCAGCCAGCGCGCGACGTCGGCGCGGCTGGCGCCTTCCAGGCGGATCGCGGCGCAGATGAACCACAGGCTCAGCGGGATCAGCGCCAGCGCGGTCAGCCGCTGCGCCCACCAATGGCCGGAGCCGGCGCGCGCCGAGCCCAGTCCGCGCGCCCGCCCGAGCGGCGAGCGCATCATATCCAGATGCGGGGCTTTACCGTTTGGCATGTGTTCTGCCCCTCACCACACCGCGAAGCCGACGATCCAGACCACGAGGCTGAGCGCCGCGGTGGCCGCCACGACGGCCCAGCCAGTCTTGTTGTAGGCGGGTTTTTCGTAACCGTAGCCCAGGTCGAACACCAAATGCCGCAGGCCGGTGAACAGGTGGAAGATCAGCGCGGCGGACCAGCCGAGGAGGCAAAGGATGCCGAGCCAGGAGCCGATGAACCATTGCACCGCGGCGAACGCGCTATCGGAGATTGCCGCCGCCAGCAGCCACCAGGTCAGCAGCAAGGCGCCGACGCCGAGCGCCACGCCGGTGACGCGATGGCTGATCGACAGCGCCATGCTGATCGGCCAGCGATAGACCTGCAGATGGGGGGAGAGCGGGCGGCGGACCAGCTTGCCGTCGGTATTGCGCGCCACCATGAGCGCGTCGCGTACGTCCCTCACGGATCGCTCCAGTTGTTAGCGGCACCGGATCGGCACCAGGCCGTTGCGGTTTTGCTTACGCTCGCGGGCCGGCAGGGTCAACGCGACGGGGCTGGGGCGCAGGGGGCCCGCTCAGTGCATGGGCGGAGCGGGGATCAGCGCGGCAATACGGGCGCGGGCGGCGGCCAGGGCGTGCTCCACCGGGTCGGCGCCGCGGGCCAGGCCTTCGAGGGTGACGAACGCGATGCCGGTCAGTCCGATGGTGCCCAGCGCGGCGCGCAGATAGGGCGTGAGGAAATCCGGCTGCGCCGGCGTCCCTGTCGGCGACGGGCCGGTGAACCAGCCGCCGGACGCCACCACCACGAAGACCGGACGGTCACGCAGCGTTCCGATCTTGCCGGCCGGCGTGCTTTGGAAAGTGCGGCGGATGCGGACGATCTGGTCGATCCACGCTTTCAGCACGGCGGGGACCGCGTAGTTGTGCATCGGCGTGCCGATGACCAGGGCATCGCAGGCTTCCAGCTCGCCGATCAGGGTTTCGGATGCGGCGAAGGCAGGGTCGTCCGCGGCAGCCCCGGACAGCACCGCGGCGCTGAATGCCGCGTTGGGTAGCGGCGGCGGGTCGGCGGCAAGGTCGCGATGGACGATTTTCGCGGCAGGATTGGCCTCGCTCAGGCGGGCGACGAGCTCGTCCGCGACCAGCCGGCTGTAGGCTGACGGACCCTTCGGGCTGCAGGTCAGGTGCAGGATCGTGCGCATGGGTCATCCGACGAACGTTTGAGTTGGCCGCGCGGGTGCAGCATAACAGCGGCATGGAACGCGTCATCACATTGCGGGAGCGGGCCGATGCGCCGTGAATGAGACGCCACCCCCCCTGTCATTGCGAGGCCGCTTGGCCGAAGCAATCCCATTCGTGACGATCCGCCGCTTGTCACGAAGGA
>DASXFW010000065.1:0-5370 GCA_036489395.1 Acetobacteraceae bacterium
ATGCGGCCTCCCTCCTGTCCTTGCGAGTTTGCCACCGGCCGGTGGCGGCCGACCCGCACTGGATGAAACGGCGTCGGCGTCACCCCCCGTCATGCCGACCACCGGGCACTTGACCCGGTGGTCGGCATGACGGGGGGTGACGCCGACGCCGTTTCATCCAGTGCGGGTCGGCCGCCACCGGCCGGTGGCAAACTCGCAAGGACAGGAGGGAGGCCGCATCACCCTTCCACATACGGGTTTTTTGTCCCGCGCAACTGCAGCCGTATCGGCACCCCCGGAAGCCCAAACGTCTCCCGCAAACTGTTCACCAGATACCGCTGGTAGTCCTGGGGAATTCGTTCCGCCCGAGTGCCGAATGCCAGGAATGTCGGCGGGCGCGCCTTCGGCTGCGTGATGTAACGCAGCCGCAACCGGCGCCCATCCACCAGCGGCGGCGGGTGCCGCTCCAGCGCTTGTTCGAACCAACGGTTCAACTCACCGGTCGGCACGCGCGTGTTCCACACCCCATGAGCGCGCCGCACCGCGGGCAGCAGCCGATCCATCCCCACGCCGGTCAGCGCCGACAGCGGCACCACCTCGATGCCTTTCATTTGCGCCAGGCTGGCCTCCAGCCGCTCGGTCACCGCGCGTCGTGCCGCCGAACGATCCGGCACCGCATCCCATTTGTTCAGTGCAATGACGCAGGCACGGCCTTCGCGCTCGATCAGGCGCGCGAGCTGCAGGTCCTGGTCGTGCAGCCCCTCGGCGGCATCCACCGTCAGCACGACGACCTCCGCCATCTTCAGCGCCTCGATCGCGGCGCCGGCGGACAGCTTTTCCAGCGGCGTATCGATCCGCGCGCGGCGGCGCAGGCCCGCGGTATCCACCAGCTCGATCGGCTGACCCTCGGCGTCGTGCAGCAGCACGGCAACCGCGTCGCGGGTCAGGCCCGGTTCGGGGCCGGTAATCATCCGCTCCTCGCCCAGCAGCCGGTTGATCAGCGTCGATTTGCCGGCGTTCGGCCGGCCGACGATGGCCATGTGCAACGGGTGCTCCGGTTCCGCCGCCGCATCCTCCGGCGCCGGCGGCAGGTGCTCGGCGATTTCCAGCATCAGGTCCGCAATGCCCTCGCCGTGTTCTGCCGACACGGCGATCGGGTCGCCGAGGCCGAGCTCGAACGCCTCCAGTACGGCGGAGCTTGCCAGCCGCCCCTCCGCCTTGCTCGCCACCAGCAGCACGGGCCGGCCCTGACGGCGCAGCCACTGGGCGAAATGCCGGTCGGCGGGCGTGATGCCATCGCGTGCGTCGATGACGAACACCACCAGATCGGCCTGCGTCACCGCGGTCGCGGCGCCGGCGCGCAGCCGGCCGGCGAGCGTGTCCGGCGGCGCTTCCTCCAGCCCCGCGGTATCGACCAGGCGGACCATGCGGCCGCGCAACTGCGCCTCGGCTTCCTTGCGGTCGCGCGTCACGCCGGGCGTGTCGGCGACCAGCGCCGTGCGCCGCCCGGCGAGGCGGTTGAACAAGGTGGACTTGCCGACATTCGGCCGGCCGGCAATGACGACGGTGGGAAGCATGGTGGGTCTCTGGTTCAACCGGTGCCGGCGATCAATGCCGCGATCCGGAGAAGGCTGCTATCGCGCCGTATGCGCGGCAGGAAACATGGGTCCCCGCTTTCGCGAGGATGACGGATCGCCGGCGCCTTGGCGTGCGCGCCGCGTTCAGCGCAGCGCCAGCAGCCTGCCGTCGTTCGACACAATCAGCAGCGTGCCTTCGGCCACCACCGGTTCCAGCGGCGCGGCAGCAGCGGACAGCGCCTGCCGGCTGAGGATCCTGCCGGTGTACGGGCTGACCGACAGGGCGTCGTTGCTGGTGCTGGCGACCACCAGCCGATCCGTCACCAGCACCGGGCCGTACCAGGAAATCGGGCCCTTCTCCTTCTCTGGGTTGGTCCAGGCCGGCAGGTCGGTCACCCAGGCGACGCTGCCGTCGGACGTAGAGATCGCTGCCATCTTCTGGTCGGACGAGACGACGAACATCCAGCCACCGGCAACCCAGGGACTATCCAGGCCGGCGACGTCGCGCTCCCAGAGACGGCGGCCGGTGGGCAGGTCGATGCCGACCGCGAGCCCGCCCATGCCGATGGCAAACACCTGATTGTTCGAGATCGCCGGACGGCCGCGGACCGAGGAGAAATTGACCACGCTGCCCGGCGCGGCGCCGCCGCCAAGGCTGTCGCTCCAGATCACCGTGCCGGTGTCGGCGCGCATGCACACCAGGTCGCCGGAGCCGAAGCCCGCCACCACCAGCCCGGTGGCGAAGGCCGGCGCCGGCTGGCCCAGTATGTCGGTCGTCGAGCTGCTCGCCTGGTACTCCCAAAGCTGGCGGCCATCCGTGGTGGTCAGCGTGAGCATGCGGCCGTCGATGGTGACGACAAATATGCGGTCCTCGACGACCGTCGGCGCAGAGCGCAGCGGGACGCCGATGTCCTTGCGCCATTTCTCCTTGCCGGTGGCGGCCTCGAACGCGACCAGGTCGCCCAGGCCGTTCACCGCGTAGAGAACGCCATTCGCCACGGCGAGGCCGCCGCCGACGTTGGTGCTGCCGCCGTCGTTATGCCGCGTCCTCGCCCGCCAGACCTGCGCGCCGTTGCCGAGCTGGAAAGCCGTCACGTTCGCGTTGGAATCCATGGCGAAGACGCGGCCGGCGGAGACCACCGGCTGCGCCATCAGCGTGCGCCGATAACCGCCGCCGTCGCCGATTTCGGAGCGCCATGCCTCGGCCAGGACGGGGTTGGCGGCGAGATGGCCCATGAGGTGAGCCGGGTTGCCACCGGCCTGCGGCCACGCGGCGTTGCGCACGGGCGGCGGCAGCGCGACCTTCGGCGCGGACCCGCCGACCACGAGGCCATGCGGCGTCGTCAAGACGGTTTCGCGCTCCCCGGGCAGCAGTTTCTTGTTGGTGGAGAACCAGCCCTCGATCGTGCTGCAGCCGGCGAGTGCCAGAGGCGCCAGCAGCGCGGCGCGACGGGCGAGGGCGAGTTGCGGCCGCGGAGTTTCCTGTGCCATCGGGTTCAGCCGCCCAGCCGCGCCAGCAGGTCGGCGGCGCGTCCACGCACGCCGACCGGAGCGGCCGCGTCCTGTGCCAACCGGGTCAGCCTGGTCTTTGCCGCCGCCGTCTTGCCCTGTCGCAGGTCGAGCAACGCCAGTTGCTCCTCGGCCAGCGGACGCCAGGCATTGTCCGGCGCGGCCAGCGGCTTCAGGCGGGCAGCGAGCAGCGACGGATCGCCGGTGTCGATCTGGTGCTGTGCCCATAGCAGGGTGGCGAGGTCGCGCAGCAGCGGGTCGGCGTCCTGGTCGGTCGCGACGTCGGTCCACAGCACCAGGGCGGCGGGCAGAGCGCCGGACTGCGCGTCCAGCGCCGCGGCACGCAGGCGCGCGAGCGTGCGGTAGCCGTCGGCGGGCGCGCTGCCGGCGATGGCGTTGAAGTCGGCGACGGCGGCCTTGTGCGATCCGGCGTCGGCGCTGTCCGCCAGCGTCATTGCGGCGATGAAGTTCTGCGCCGCGAGCATGTCCTGCTTCGCCTGGTACCAGCGCCAGGCCTGCCATCCCGCGACGGCGGCCACCACCAGCAGGGCGGCGGCGATGATAAGGCCGCCGTAGCGCTTGAGGATCTCCTTGGCGCGGTCGGCGCGGAGTTCTTCATCGATCTCGTCGAAGATATCGACCACGTATTCTCTCGTCCGATTCTGGCGTGCGATTCTGGCCGGGGCGGCGGGCGGCGGACCATAGCGGCGGTGCGACGCGGCCGCAAACCGCCGCTAACCCGCCGTTTACCGTTTTGCGCGTATGCTATGGCGCATGCGGTGGTTGCCGATGCTGCTGAGCGTGGCGTGGCTGGGCGGCTGCGGAGCCGACCCGGTAACGCTGACCGCGGTCACGGTCGGCACGGCGGCCGGCAGCATCGCGGTGATGCACCGCACGCCGGTCGATGCGGTGGTGTCGCTGGCCAGCGGACGGGATTGCTCGGTGGTGCGGCTGGACCAGGGCAAGTCGTATTGCAAGCCAAAGGAGGCGCGGCCCGTCACGCCGCCGTACTGCACCCGCAGCCTGGGGGTGGTGGATTGCTGGGCGGCACCAGAGGCGATGCCCGGAGTGGGCCGGGAAGTCGCCGATGGGCCGCGCGCACTGACGCCGGCGCAGGACGCGAACCGCACGCGATGGTGGCCATTCTGAAGGGAGCGCGCGCCGCGATGCACGAAGGTTACACGCCGGACGAGGGCGGCGGGGCGGCTAAGCGCCTGCGGGGAAATAAACGAATCGACCGGCGCACCGGCCCCCACCGTCATGCCGACGAAGGTCGGCATCCACGACTGTGCAGCAAGCAGCAAGGAAGCCGTGGATGCCGACCGGAGCCTGCCACCGGGCACTTGACCCTCGGCGGCATGACGGTGGGGGCGTCGCTGCCGCGCCAAACTGGCGCGGTTATTTCCCCGCTGGCCCTAACTCGCGGATCGCCAGTTCCAGCATCGCCGGGTCGGGACGCGACATCCAGCGGGCAGGGGCGTCCAGGCCGGAGACAAGTCGCCCGCGATAGGTCTCGCGGGGGATTTCCTCGGCGCCGAACTGCGCCAGATGCGGGGTGACGAACTGCGTGTCGAGCAGGGTAAAGCCGCCGAGCCGCAGGCGCGCGACCAAGTGCACCAGCGCCACCTTGGATGCGTCGCGGACGAACGAGAACATGCTCTCGCCGAAGAACACGCCGCCGATCGCCACGCCGTAGAGGCCGCCCACCAGCACGCCGTCCTGGCGGCATTCCACCGAATGGGCGTGGCCGAGGCGGAACAAGTCGGTGAACAGGCCCTCGATCTGCGGGTTGATCCAGGTGTCGTCGCGGCCGGGGACGTTCGCGGCACAGCCGGCGATGGTGGCGTGGAAGTCGCGGTCGGCATCGACCTCGAAGGTGTCGGACAGCACCGTGCGCGCGAGGCGGCGCGGCAGGTGGAAACGATCGAGCGGCAGCACGCCGCGGCGCTCGGGATCGAGCCAGAACAAGCGCGCGCCGTGCCGCGTCTCCGCCATGGGGAACAGCCCGTGGCGATAGGCACGCAGCATCAGCTCGGGGGTGATCTCCAGGACGCGCCGGGACATGCGCGCATTGTGCGGCGGCCGGGGTGGCGAAGGGAAGCGAAGATCGGGCGCCGGCCAGGGCAATCGGGTGAACGGAGCAAAGGCCGGGGCTCTGCCCCGGGACCCCGCCAAGTGGCTCCGCCCCTTGGAACCCCGCCAAGGGCGAAGCCCTTGGAACCCTTTACTTCGCTGGATGGGCGGGAGGGGGCACCAGACCGGAGGGTTGCGCGTCGCCAACGACGCGTAATCCTCCGGTCTGGTG
>DASXFW010000077.1:0-7284 GCA_036489395.1 Acetobacteraceae bacterium
TTCCCCCTCCCCCTAACCTCGGTCCGCTTCGCGGCCCAAGCCCTCAAGGGGAGGGGGAATACCGACGCTTACCGCGTCTTCGGAATCTCGAATCCCGCCCCGTGCTCCACATAACGCACGACCGTGCTGAGATCGTCGTTCTCCGATCCCGCGAAAATCGCGTGCTGGAACACCAGCCGCGTCACCTGGCAGACCCACATCGGCACGCCCAGTTCCTCGCCTTGTTCGATCGCCAGGTCGATGTCCTTCATCAATATGTGCATCGCCGCGCCGAATTCGAACCGCCGCGTGAGGATGTCGTGCGGGAAGACGCGCTCGATCGCCAGGTTGCGGCCGCTGCCGGCGCCGATCGCGCGCAGCATCACTTCCGGATCGAGCCCGCCTTTGGCGCCCATGATGAACGCTTCGGACGTCGCGGCCAGTGCGACGGCAAACAGGATGTTGTTGGTCAGCTTCAATATCTGCGCGGCGCCGGGCTTGTCGCCGGCGATGGTCAGCGTTGGCCCCCACAGCGAAATCATCGGCCGCACCGTCTCGATGGCCGCGGCATCGCCGGAGACCATCACCGACAGCGTCCCGGCGTGCGCGCCTTCCGGTCCGCCGGAGATCGGGCAATCCACCACCGTCACGCCGTTTGCCGCCATCGCGGCCTCGATCTCGCGCAGGAATTTCACGCCAACAGTGCAGGTGTTGACCAGGATCTTCATCGCGCTGCCGTGCAGCAGTCCATTGTCGCCGAACACCACCGAACGGAATGCGGGCAGCGTCGGTAGCGAAACGAACACGATGCCGCAGCGGTCCGCGAGTTCCTTTGGCGATGCCGCGCGGCCGGCCTGCCGTTGCAGCAGCGGCTGCATCGCGGCTTCGTTGATGTCGTGCACCAGCAGGCGGTGGCCGCCGTCCAGCAGCTTCTCCGCCATCGGCTGGCCCATGTTGCCAACTCCGAGATACCCCGCGTCCATGGTGTGTTTCCTTCCCCGGAGGTGTCATTGCGAGGCCGCTTGGCCGAAGCAATCTCCCGGGAGATTGCTTCGGCCAAGCGGCCTCGCAATGACAGAATGCCACCGCTGCCGGCCAGTTAGAACCGCAATGACACGGTCGGTGGACGCCTACCGCTGCCGTGCCTGCGTGCGCAGCATCACCAGCGCCTCACGCAGCCGCATGATCCCGCCGCGAGTTTGACCCTGCTCGCACATCCGCTGTCCGTCGGTGGAAAGGTTGGTGATCTCCTGCGGCGGCGGCGCGGCAAGACCGCGCACCAACTCGCTCACCCGATCCAGCAGCACCAGGCAATATTGCGGCGTGTCCGTCGTGATCTGCTGCGGCGCCGGCTGACCGGACACCGGCGCAAGCGCCATCCAGGCACTGAGACAAAGCAGCAGACCGGTCAGGCCATAAATTCGAGCAACACGCGACATGCGCCCATCATGCCGCAACGCCTGTGACCATGCTGTGGTGCCAACATGACAAGACTGTTAGGTGCTCTGCCGCTCCTCCGGCGCCGGCAGCGCCAGCACGGCCATCAGGCCCGGATGTGCGTCCTCCAGGCGCAACGCGCCCCCGTGCAACTGTGCCACCGCCTGCACCAGCGCGAGGCCCATGCCGGCACCTGGCGTGTTACGTGCCGCCTCGCCACGGAAGAAACGTTCGGTGGCGCGCGACTTGTCTGCATCCGGAATACCGGGCCCCTGGTCGATCACGCCGATCTCCAAGCCGGAGGGCACCGTCTGCGCGCGCAGCCGCACCGTGCCACCGGACGGCGTGAACTTCACCGCATTGTCCACCAGGTTGGTCACCGCCTGCTGGATCAGATCGCGATCGCCATACGCCGGCAGATGATCGGGCGACTCCACTGCCAGCGTCACGCCTTTCTCTTCCGCCACCACGCCGTACAGCTCCGCTATGTCCGCCAGCAGCGGCGCGACGTCCAACCGCGCGAATGCCGAACGGCGTGAGCCCGCCTCGATCTCCGAAATGCGCAGCAGCGCCTGGAACACCGAGACGATGCCGTCCAGATCGGCCGTGGCACGCTCGATCGCGGCGCGCAGGGCGTCGGCATCGCGCGCGTGCAGCGCCGCATCCTCCAGCCGCGTGCGGGCGCGGGTGATCGGCGTGCGCAGATCATGCGCGATCGCGTTGGATACCTGGCGCACGCCGTCCATCAGCCGGCCAATGCGGTCCAGCATGTCGTTGATCGTTTCGGCCAACTGATCGAACTCGTCGCCACGCCCCGACAGCTTCACACGCTGGGCGAAATCGCCCGCGGCAATCGCGGTCGCGGTCGCCGATACATTCGCCAACGTGCGCTTGAACAAGCTGCGCACCACCAGCGCACCGGCGGTGGCCATCGCCACCACGATGACCAGCGCCCATAACAAGGCGTCGGTCAGCAGCGTGCGAAGCTGTGCACGCACGCGCACGTCCCGCCCGATCAGCAGATGAAAGCCGTTCGGCAGATCATACCGCTGCACCAAAGCCAGCGACGTAATCCCGGCGCGACGCACCGGCAGCTCATACCACGCGTTGGACTGCCGCACGCTGGACGGCCAACGCTCCAGATTACCGGCGACCCGCCGCATCCCCGGATCGGCCAGAAAATAGATCGCATCATCATCGACATTGCCGGCCAGCCGATCGTCGATGGTCAGTACCAGCGCCGGCAGACCCCCATCCGCCCACCGCTCCGACAGCCCCTGCGCATCGCTGCGAATCGCCGCCTCGGTCTGCCGATCCAACAACCCGGCCGTCGCCCACCACAAAAACAACGCCAACGCCGCGGCACTGAGCGCCAGCAGCACCGCATACACCACGGCAAATCGAAATCCGGCCGACCGCAGCACCGTCGCGGGATGCCATCGCCGGTTATCCACGGGCTGCTTTGGGGGGTGGGAAGCGCCAGGGGCTCCGCCCCTGGACCCCGCCAGGGGGGCTTTGCCCCCCTGGACCCCCCACCAAAGGCGTAGCCTTTGGGATCCATCTGTTTGGCTGGATGGGCGGGAGGGGGCGCGGCGATGGCGGATTGGCGTCGCCTCTTCGGGCGACGCCAATCCGCCATCGCCGCGCCCCCTCCCGCCCATCCAGCCAAGTAAAGGGTTCCAAGGGCTCCGCCCTTGGCGGGGATCCAAGGGGCGGAGCCCCTTGGTGGGGGTTCGGGGGCAAAGCCCCCGATGCTTCGCGCCCCCAAAGCAGCCCATGGATACCCCGCGGCGGCATCCGGCGCAGGTTCACACCGGTTCGGCGCGCAGCATGTAGCCGGCGTTGCGGACGGTTTGGATCAGGGGGACGGAGAAGGGGCGGTCCACTTTCTGGCGCAGGCGGGAGACGTGGACGTCGATGACGTTGGTTTGCGGGTCGAAATGGTAATCCCACACGCCTTCCAGCAGCATGGTGCGGGTGACCACCTGGCCGGCGTGGCGCATCAGGTATTCCAGCAGGCGGAATTCGCGGGGTTGCAGGTCGATTTTCTGCCCGGCGCGTTTGACCTGGCGGGACAGCAGGTCGAGTTCCAGGTCTTCCACCACCAGCTTCGTGACGGGGCCTTCGGCCTTGCCGCGGCGGGCGAGGGCTTCGACCCGGGCGAGCAATTCGGCGAAGGCGAAGGGTTTGGTGAGGTAATCGTCGCCGCCGGCCTGCAGGCCTTTGACGCGTTCGTCCACCTCGGCCAGGGCCGAAAGAATCAGCACGGGGACGTGGTTCTTCTGGCCGCGCAGGGTTTCCAGGATTTTCAGGCCGTCGATGCCGCCGGGCAGCATGCGGTCCAGGATGACCGCGTCGAAGCTTTCGCTCGCGCCCAGAAACAAGCCGTCGCGGCCGTTATCCGCATGTTCTACGACGTGTCCGGCTTCCTTCAGGCCGCGCACGACGAAGCCGGCCACGTCCTTGTCGTCCTCCACCACGAGGATGCGCATCTCTCTTACCTCCTAGCCGGTTCAGCCGGCTGACTCTGGCGGCCGGCGGCCGATGGTGACAGGGATTTCGACGTCGCGGCCCTGGCGCCGCACGGTCAGGTGAACGGTGGTGCCGGGCGGCATCGCCGCGACTGTGCGGATCAGGTTGCGCGCGCTGTCGATATGCTCGCCGTTGACGGCCAGGACAATGTCGCCGGACCGCACGCCGGCGTGCAGTGCCGGGCCGCTGCGATCGAGGCCCGCGACGGTGACGCTGCCGTTGTCGGCGTCCTCCACCGCGACGCCGAGCCAGCCGCGGGCGATGCTGCCGTGTGCGAGCAGTTGCTCCACGATTGGCCGGACAATGTCCGACGGGATGGCGAAGCCGATGCCGACCGAGGCGCCGGTTGGCGAGACGATGACGGAACTGACGCCGATCACCTGGCCGCCCATGTTGAAGATCGGGCCGCCGGAGTTGCCGGGGTTGATCGGCGCGTCGAGCTGCAGGAAGTCGTCGAACGGGCTGGAGCCGAGATCGCGGCCCTCCGCAGACACAATGCCGGCGGTGACCGAGCCGCCCAGTCCGAACGGGTTGCCGGCGGCGATGATCCAGTCGCCGACTTCGACATGCCGGGAGTCGCCCCAGGCGACGTGCGGCAGCGGCTGCGGGACGGCGATCTTGATCACCGCCAGGTCGGTCAGCTCGTCGGTGCCCAGCACCCGCGCCGGCACGTGCTGACCGCCGGGCAGCGAGACCATGATCTTCTCTGCGCCTTTCACCACGTGATTGTTGGTGACGATGATGCCGGAGGGATCGACGACGAACCCCGACGCGGTGCCCATGACGTGTTCTGTCTTGTCGCGCAGGCGCCGCCGCAGGGCACGGCCGAGCGGCGTATCGCGCAGCTCCGGCGGCAACTCGCTAAGCGCGTCGGTACCGCTGACCGTCTCGTCCACGGCGATGTTCACCACGGCAGGCATGACCTGTTTGACCAGCGGGGCGAAGCTGTCGGGGGTGGCGCGCGCGGCGACGTCGTGCGGCGTGGCCGTGCAGGCGGCGATCAGCAGGAGGATGCACAGGACGGCCCCGCGGCAATGCGCCGGCGCGGGTCGCGGCTCGGCGCGCGTGCTGCGGGCGGGGGATGGCATGAGGGGCGGGCTCCTGCGGGGGCATGCGGTAACGGGGTGCAGATGGCGTGTGCCCCGGCAAGCGGCAAGGGCGGGGCCGGCCATGCGCTGGCCCCGTTCGTTAGACGTAACAGGATTGGCGACGCGAGATGGCAGGCGGTCCGGTTGGCGGCCCCGTGCCCGCACGCGCGAAATTCTGCCGCCGCGGCGTTGGCGACACGCCATCCCGGGGGGCGGCGGACGCCAATCTGCGTGGGGTGCCGCGGATGTTCGCGCGGCGGGGCGGTGAGAGCACCGGCGCGGACGCTGCGTTCGGGCCGCTGGGGTGGGGCACGATGCCGAGTGCTTCAAGCTGCGACAGCACTGTCGGATCGATGTCGGTCTGCCGAAGCTTCTCCAGCAACGCCAGGCGTGCATGCGACAGGTCCAGGCATTCCGGCGCGGCGCCACGGCCGCGGCGCGTGCGTGCGGTCGCGTTGTCCAACTGGCTGCGGATCGCGGCGGCTGGTGCTGCCGCGGAATCCCTCGGCAAGCCGGTGCGGCCAACGGGGCGCGAGGCCGGCCGGCGGGCGCGGCGCTGCCGCATGGCGCCCCACTGCTCGAGCAGGAACAGGATGACGAGGGCGATCAGGTAGGCGAGCCATTCGGGCATCAGGTCGGGCGAATCCGGGTCGGCCCGATCTGGATCGGGGGCATAGGCTTCGGCCGGAGGTGTTTTCAGGTCGCCCATAACGGCGGGTGTATATCGCAAGCGGCCGGGACTGTCAAGGATAATAACTAGATATGGTTAGTGGCGGTTCGCCGGCTTATGCCAATGGGCGTGGACGTTGCGTCTGCGTGTCATGGGACGACCCTTGGTCCGGTACCTGAAAGATAGAGGGGGCGCCGGGCTCAGCGCGGGCATGACTCAGGTCGGGACTTCAGACCGCCGGTACGGGCGACCGTGCTGGGATTGAGACACGACGGCGGGCCAGCGGGAACGGGTGCCCGTCTCGGCAGCGGCCTCACAACGAGGATCGTGCATATCGCGCATGTGCACGGGTAGTCCGTGCCGGGTGCGGACGACGCAATCACGTCGGCCGTCGTAATTCGCGGCGCAGAAAGCTCTTTGTGTATAGCGTGCAGGTCAATGTGGGCGGTCAGCAGAGAACTCGAGAGTGCCGAGTTCTCGGTTATCTTCTGACGGCACGTGACGTGCGCTCGTAGTCCTCGAGCCACGGTTCGATGAGTTGGTCGAGTTCCTCAAGCTGCCGCTCGGAGCAGGATTCCGGCACACAGCTTTCCAGCCAACCCAGCACATGAGTTTCGACCAGCTCGTAAGCTACGCCCGGATGCGCCGCGTGGATGCGCGCGACCGATTGCTCGATCGACAGCCATGTCCCGTCGGCCCAGACGATCTTGCGCTGCCCGGCGTCGACGCCGGCCTGTGCCAGGGCGGCGAACACCAGATCGAGTGCCTCGATCGACTGCTGTCCCTCGGGCGCGTCCATCCAGTCGAGAAAGCCCTCGATGGCGGGATTGTCCTCGAACGGGTGTGTCGCGCGCCGCTTGCCCATCGGATCAGGCTAGCACCGCCGGCCGCCGCTGTCGCGAGACTCACGATAGATTCAACGTCGATCACAATGGATTCAACATTGTTACAGTGCTTCTCGGGGTACGCGCATCGTTCATCGAAAACAGCAACGAGCAGGCCCGATGTCACTCTGGATCCCCTGGTGGAACGCGATCTGGCGGCTGCGCCCGGCGTTCCCTCGGGTCAAGCCCGAGGGCATGCTCCCGTCTGCGCAGATTCCTCTGGTTCGCCGCCGCCGTCGCAGGCTTCACCGTGCGCACCGAATTGCTCGGCGTGACCAGCCTCGTGCGCGCGCTGAAGCTCGACGCCCGCTTCTACAACAAGCTGGTCGATCACTTTCACAGCCCCGCCGTGCAGCTCGACCGCCTTACCGCGCTGTGGACCCAGACCGCGCTGCGCCTGTTCCCGCAGCCGCTGCGCATCAACGGAAGGTATGTCCTGGTCGGCGACGGCATCAAGGTGCCAAAGCGCGGCCGCAAGATGCCGGGTGTCAAACTCCTGCATCAGCAGTCCGAATCAAACACCAAGCCCGAATACATCATGGGACACTCGCTGCAGGCCGTCAGCCTGCTGGTGCACGCCGCCGCCAGCGTGTTCGCCGTGCCGCTCGCCGTGCGCATCCACGAGGGCGTCGTGTGGTCCAACCGCGACCGCCGTACCTTGCTCGACAAGATGCTCGCGCTCCTCGGCATCGCC
>DASXFW010000169.1:0-4865 GCA_036489395.1 Acetobacteraceae bacterium
CACGCCTTCCTCCGCTGCGGCACTGCAAGACGTGGATGCCGACCGGAGCCTGCCACCGGGCACTTGACCCGGTGGTCGGCATGACGGGGCAAAGGCCGGTGCCTCGCTCAACCGATTCGATTATTCGTCAACAGTGCCTAAGGATTGGGTAAGCGCTCGCGCCTAGAATCGCCGGTGCATCTCCGGAGACGCGCAGGCGCCAATTCTCCAGCATTCGTATCCGCACGAATGTCATTGCGGGCTTTTCCGCGTGCCGATCGCCACGATCGGCCTGGCAGCAGCCTCGGTGCCGCGCCTCGATGCGACCGGCACTGTGACAAAGGGACGGGGGACCATGACCAGTTTATCGCAACATCGATGGTGCCGCGGTTGATCGACGCGCAAAGCTGTGCATTACCCACGAGACGTGCCAATCCAGCAGCGTGTGCCAGGATAGTCTGATGCTCATGTCCCTGATGAATGCAGTGGCGGCGCGGCAGAACATCCCGCTCGCGCGCGTCGTGGCTCCCCTGCTGGCGTTTGTCATGACGGCGGCAGCGGCTCGTTCCCAGCCGGCGCCTCCCACAACGGACTTCTGGCACCGCGACAGCCTGACCGGCGACTGGGGTGGCGAGCGCACCGCGCTCGCGGACGCCGGTGTTACCTTCACGATGACCTACACCGGCGACCTGCAGGACGTCGTGCAAGGCGGTATCCGGCGCGGCGGCGTGTATGACAGCCTGCTGCAGCCGCAGATCGACCTCGATCTGGACAAGCTGGCCGGATGGACGGGGGCGACCGCGCATTTCTCGCTGCTGGGCATCGCCGGGCCGAGCCTGTCCGCCAGCTATGCAGGCAACCTCATCAATACGTCGAGCATCAACGGGCGTCCCGCGATCCGCCTCTACAATGCCTGGCTGCAACAGGACATCGGCATGGCGTCGATCCGCGCCGGCCTGATGAACGCCGATGCCGAGTTCTTCATCAGCCAAACCGCGTCGCTGTTCGTTGACAGCACGTTCGGCTGGCCCGCGATTCTGGGCGTGGACCTGCCAGGCGGCGGGCCGGCGTACCCGCTGTCGTCGCCCGGTGCGCGCGTAAAGCTACAGCCGACGCCGGAGCTTGCGGTGATGGCGGCGGTGTTCAGTGGCGACCCGACCGGACAGGATGGCACGAACATGCTCTCCACCAGACAGCCGGACGGTACGTTGATCAGCTTCACCGGCGGCGCGCTCGCCATCGCCGAGGCTGCCTATTCCCTGAACCAGGGCAAGGATGCGAAGGGAATGCCGGTCACCTTCAAACTCGGCGGCTGGTATCACAGCAGCGCGCATTTCGAGGATCAGCGCTTCGACACCAACGGGCTGTCGTTGGCCGACCCTGCGTCGAACAAGCTGCCGCGCGGCCATGATGGGGACTGGGGCTGGTACGGCATCGCCGATGTGACGCTATATCAGGCGCCAGGCGGCAACGGCGGCAGCCTGTCGGGGTTCGCCCGGATCGCCGGCACGCCGGACGACGAGAACCTGGTCGGCTTCTATGCGGATAGCGGGCTGGCGTACAAGGGCCTGCTCCCGACTCGTGCCGACGACACGGCCGGCGTTGCGGTGGCGTACGCACGGATCGGCAATCGCGCTCGGTCGCTCGACCTCGATTATCGGCAACTGGACGACCTGCTGCTGCCCGTGCGCAATCAGGAAATCGTGCTGGAAGTGAGCTACCAGGCACAGGTGACGCCGTGGTGGACGCTACAGCCGGACGCGCAGGTGATCTTCAACCCGGATGGGCACGTCGCAAACAGCGCCGGCTCCGTGCGGCAGAATGCGCTGCTGCTGGGGATGCGGACGGTGGTGACGTTCTAGGCGACGGGCCGAAGCCCCCCTCCCCTTGTGGGAGGGGTTGGGGGAGGGGTGCCTACCTCCGCTGACCAGCCGATGTAGGCACCCCTCCCCCCAACCCCCTCCCACAGGGGGAGGGGGAGAATGCTGCGGACCCTGCCCGGTTGCAGAACCATCCGGCGCAAATCGGGCTATCTAGAGAAATATCATGCTTTTTCACCGGCCCTATTGCACGTGGTAGAGAAAAGCATTCTCTAACCCTGGCGACGAGGCCATTCCGGCCGCCGCCTGCCGCCAGGATATAAGCCCGTGCCGAGCCTGTTCGAAGCTGCCTCCCGCCTCCGCCCGCCGGATTTCGACCCTGGATCGGTTTGGCTGGTCGGTGCCGGTCCCGGCGATCCCGGCCTGCTGACCCTGCACGCGCTGCACGCGCTCGCCGCCGCCGACGTGGTGCTGCACGATGCGCTGGTCCCGGCCGACATTCTTGCCTTGGCAGACACGGCTCGGCTGGAATCCGTGGGCAAGCGCGCCGGCGGCGCCCGCACTCATCAGTTGCGGATCAACCAGCGGCTGATCGCGCTCGCCCGGCAGGGTCTGCGAGTAGTGCGCCTGAAGGGCGGCGACCCGCTCATCTTCGGCCGCGGCGGCGAGGAAGCACTGGCGCTGGCAGCGGCCGGCATCCCATTTCGCATCGTGCCGGGTATTTCCGCCGGCCTCGGCGGCACCGCCAGCGCCGGCATTCCGCTGACCCATCGCACGCTGGCGCGCAGCGTCGCGTTCGCCACGGGACACGACGTGCGCGGCGAAGTGCCGGACGTGTCGGCATTCGCCCAGACCGACGTGCTGGTATTCTACATGGGGCTGCGCCACGCGGGCGACATCGCCGCGCAACTGATCGCCGCCGGCCGCTCGGACGACGAAGCCGTGGCCTTCGTCGCCGACGCCACTCTGCCGCGGCAGAGCGTCACGCTGGCCACGCTCGGTACGGCTGCGGCGATCGCGGCGACGCTGTCCACCCGCCAGCCCACGCTGATCGTCATCGGCCCCGTCGTCGCGCTGCGCGACATGCTGCTGCCGTTGCAGCAGGCGGCGCCGATGACGCTGCATCCCGAGAATTTGTCCGCCGCAGGAGCCCGTCCATGAGCATGCAATCCGCGCAGACAGCCACGCCGTTTGCCGAGGACCAGTTCGCGTTGCTCCGCCGCCTGATTGGCGATGCCACCGCGGAGCAACGGCAATGGCTGAGCGGCTACATCGCCGGCTTTCAGGCGGCGACGGAACCGCAGGTCGCGCCGGCCGCGCCGCCGGCCGCAAGGAGGCCGCTGACGATTCTGTACGCCACCGAATCCGGCAATGCCGAGGCACTGGCCGCCGCGGCGCGCAAGGCCGCGACCCGGTTGGGCTTCGCCGCGCGCGTGGTCGATATGGCCGATACGTCGCCGGATCAACTCGCCACGGCGGAGAACCTGCTGGTGATTGCCAGCACCTGGGGAGAAGGCGATCCGCCGCAGCGCGCCGAGGCATTTCTCGCCGCGCTCGATGCCGCCGATGCGACGCGCCTGCCGGAGCTGCGGTTCGCCGTGCTGGCGCTCGGCGATCGCGCCTATGCGCGGTTCTGCGAGACGGGCAAACAGATCGACGCGCGGCTGGAGGCGCTGGGCGCCACGCGGATCGCCGCGCGCATCGATTGCGACCTGGACTATCAGAAGCCGGCATCCACCTGGATCGATGCGACGCTGCACGAGATCGCGCCGGCGGAGGATGCGGGTGCGGCGGTCATCCATGTCGATTTCGTCCGCTCGGCGACGGAAGAACGCGCGCGCGTTTTCGAGGCGGAGATCTCGTCGCAGATCAATCTCAACAGCAGCCGCTCGGATGTTGAAACGTATCATGTTGAGCTGTCGCTGGCCGGGTCTGGCCTGGCTTACGAGCCAGGCGATTCGCTTGGCTTCGTGCCGCGCAACGATCCGGCGCTGGCGGAGGATGTGCTGCGCGCCGCGGGCCTTTCCGGCGATGCCGCGCTGCAATCGGCGCTGACCGAGCGGTTCGACATCACCACGCTGACGCGGGGCCAGATCGCCGACTATGCCGCGCTGACGGGGGACGCGACGCTGCGCGCGCTGGCTTCCGACGAAGCGCGTCTGGCGGAATTCCTGTCCGACCGGCAGTTCGTCGATCTGCTGGCGGCGGCGCCGAATGCGCTGACGCAGGAGCAACTAACAGGGCTGCTGCGGCCGCTGCCGCCGCGGCTGTATTCGGTGGCGTCCAGCCGGGCCGCGGTGGGCGAGGAGGCGCATCTGCTGGTCAGTGCGGTGCGCTGGTCCAGTCATGGCCGGGTTCGCAACGGCGTCGCATCCGTGGATGTCGCGGACCGGCGCGGCGCCGGTGCGACGCTGCCGGTGTATGTGAAACCCAACCCGCATTTCCGCCTGCCAGCCGATCCCGCTGTGCCGATCATCATGATCGGACCCGGCACCGGTGTCGCGCCGTTCCGTGCCTTCCTGCAGCAGCGCGAGGCGCTCGGCACGCACGGCCGCTCCTGGTTGTTCTTTGGCGCGCGCCGCTTCACGCATGATTTCCTGTATCAGCTCGAATGGCAGGACTGGCTTCAGTCGGGCGTGCTGAGCCGCATCGATCTCGCGTTCTCACGCGACCAGCGGCAGAAGATCTACGTGCAGCATCGGATGTGGGAAGCACGCCGTGAGGTCTTCCGATGGCTGGAGGACGGTGCGGTCGTCTATGTCTGCGGCGACGCCAAGGCGATGGCGAAGGACGTGCATGCGACGTTGTTGCGGGTGATTGCCGACCAGTCCGGGCGCGACGCTGACGGCGCCGCGGCGTACCTGCGCGACGCGCAGCGGGCCGGGCGTTACCTGCGCGATGTTTACTGACGTATGCATCGTCGGAGTCCGCAGGCAACGTCGTTAAGAAATGCAACCACAGATGAACACAGATTGCATTGCGTATGTCGGAAAGTTTGACCTACGGCGGGCATCGCCCCCCGTCCCCCGTCATGGCCGGGCTTGACCCGGCCATCCACGCACGATC
>DASXFW010000184.1:0-80524 GCA_036489395.1 Acetobacteraceae bacterium
AACCACTGTCTTTGCGAGGCCGCTTGGCCGAAGCAATCTCCCGCGGGAGATTGCTTCGGCCAAGCGGCCTCGCAATGACAGTGGTTCGTCCATCGCGGCGCCCGGTATGACACACACCCGCATTGCCGCTAGCGTACCTCCTCGGGCAACGCCCCGAACCCGCCAACGCCCGAGGAAACGCGCGCAATGCAGATCATCGACGCCCAGATCCATCTGTGGGGCACCGGCCTGCCGAGCAACCTGTCGCATCGCCAGGTCACGCATTTCACCCCCGAGGAAGCCATCCCGCTGATGGACGAAGGCGGCGTCGATGGCGCCATCATCCATCCGCCCGGCTGGGACCCCAATTCCACAGCCATGGCCTTCGCCGCCGTGCGCAACCACCCCGGCCGCTTCGCCGTCATGGGTTCGCTGCCGCTCGACGACCCGCAATCCCGCGACCGCATCGCCACGTGGCGAGCGCAGCGTGGCATGCTCGGCCTGCGCTATACGTTCCTGCATGATCCCGCACGGCAATGGCTGGCCGACGGCGAACTTGAATGGCTGTGGACCGAAGCGGAACAAGCCGGCGTGCCGATTTCCATGCTGGCGACAGACTCGCTGACCGACATCGGCAGGATCGCCGAACGCCACCCCGGGCTGCGCCTCACCATCGACCACCTCGGCGGCCGCGGCGGCCTGACCACGCTGAAGGACGCCGCCGCGATGACCCACATGCCGCTGCTTATCGCACTGGCGAAACACCCCAACATCGCGGTGAAAGCGACCGGCGCGCCAGGCTATTCCAGCGAGGCCTACCCGTACTGCTCGATGCACACCTACCTGCGGCAAATCTACGATGCCTTCGGTCCGCGGCGCATGTTCTGGGGCACCGACATCACCAAGATGCCGTGCCCCTGGCAGCAATGCGTGACGATGTTCACCGAGGAACTGCCGTGGCTTACACAACACGACAAGCAACTGATCATGGGCGACGCGATCTGCGCCTGGTGGGGCTGGAACCGCGCCGCCTGAACGCCACTCACAACGAAGGAAACGCACCGCATGGCCAACACCAACACGAAGAACAAGCAGGTCTGCGTCGTCATTGGCGCCACGTCGAAATGGCAGTCGGACGGCCGCAACACCATGTTGATCCACGGCCACCCGGTCGATGACAGCAGCCTGCCGATCGGCGTGCGCTGGGGCATCGGCGGCGCCGTCGCGCAGAAATTCGCCCAGGAGGGCCTGTTTGTCGTACTGACAACGCGGCACAAGGACAACGCCGCCGGCCTGGCGGACGCCATCCGCGCGCAGGGCGGCGAGTGCATGATCGTCGAGCTGGACTTGGTGTCGCAGGATTCCATCGCCTCGGCGTTCGGCACGATCCGCCGCGAGGCCGGCGATCCGCATGTGCTGGTCTATAACGCCGGCTACCTGGAAGGCCGCGACCTGCCGCCGGAAAAGGAATTGCTGGAACACATCCCGGTGGAGATGTTCGACGTCACGCAACACATCGCCTGCCGCGGGCCGTTCCTGGTGGCCAAGGAAGTGCTGCCGGCGATGCGCAAGCGGGGCGAGGGTTCGTTTATTTTCTCTAACAACTCCAGCTCGCTGCGCGGCAAGAAGCGGCAGACCGGGCAGTCGCTGTACTATCCGCGGGTCATGATGCGCACCCTGGCGCAGGTGCTGACCGAGGAGTACTCGGAATACGGCGTGCACGTCGCCAACGTTATCATCGACGGCACGATCGACTCGCCTGGCACGCGGGCGATGCCGCGGGCGCAGAAGAACCCCGACGTGATCATCAACCCGACGAAGATCGCCGAGGCGTTCTGGTATCTCCACACGCAGGACCGTTCCTGCTGGTCGCACGAGATCCAGCTCACGCCGTTCCCGACCAAGCCAAGCTACTGACGGCGGAATCTTTGCGGCGGGTCGCGTTGCGGCCGATTGTGCCGCGACGGGAGTCCGTGCCTCCAGGGCATCGCATTTGAAGGGACAGCCCGCAGCCACCTGCGAAGCGCCGGTGCGGACCGTTGCGATTTTGATTCTAAACACGGAGGAAGCGCGAGGACCACGGTGGACACGGAGCAGCTTTCCCGGTGGGGCGCGTTGCAGCGCACGCCCGGTCAGCAATAGAATTTCTGTATCCCACGGCTATGCAGGCAGCCGCACAAGGGCACGATAGCTCCGTGGCATTCTGTCGCCCTCAATCGTCCTCCGTGTTGAGAATCAAAACTGGAACGGTCCGCACGGGCCTCGCGGCCTCGGTGGCGTGCCCGGCCGCCGCTGTCTGCTGGCATCCACCAAATGCAACCGCCCTGCCCTACCGCCCTTGCCCCCGCCTCCCTAAGCAATAATATTGCGCGCTCCCCCTCGCCCCGATCGCCACCAGGAAACGTCGCACCCCGCGCATGAGCACAACCAGCGTCGAAACGTCGCCTCCGGCCTTGGACGCGATCGATCGCAAGATCCTGTCCGAGCTGCAGGAGGACGGCCGCATCACCAATGTGGAGCTGGCGCGCCGGTCGGGCATCTCCGCCCCGCCCTGCCTGCGCCGCGTGCGGCGGCTGGAGGAAGCCGGCGTCATCCGCGGCTACCACGCCGATCCCGATCCGCAGAAGCTCGGGTGGGAGATCACCTTCTTCGCTGTCGTCGGACTGGACAGCCAGAAGGAGACGGTGCTGTCGGCCTTCGAGCAACTGGTCAGCGCCTGGCCAGAGGTGCGGGAGTGCCACATGATCCGCGGCGGCGGCGATTTCCTGCTGAAGCTGGTGGCGCGCGACACCGCGCATGAGAACCGGCTGACGCAGCGGCTGACCGGCTCGCCGACCGTCACCCGCGTGCAGACGCTGCAGACGATCCGCACCAGCCGCAGCCTGGCCGGCGTGCCGCTGTAATGGATTTCCGGTTATTACGAACTGCTACCGGCCGGCGGATCCGACTCGCCATATACGAAACGCTGCGGCAACACACCCCCGTCATGCCGGCGAAGGTCGGCATCCACGACTTTGCTGCCGGCCGCACCGCAAGTCGTGGACGCCCTGGAAGCGCGCGAGCGCCAGCGCGGCGACCGGTCGATCGGGCTGGCGCGCCGGCAATACGACCGCGTCCACAAGGGCATGCGCTACGACCTGGAAGTTGACACGGGCACCGCCTCGGCCCTCGCATGCGCGGAGCTGATCGAGCAGCGGTTCCGGCTATAGCGGGAGGGACACATGAACGACGAGGCGCGGCATCTGGTCGAGTACTCGTGCCGCGACCACATCGCCACCATCACGCTGAACCGGCCGGAAAAGCTGAACGCATTCTCCGACGAGCTGGTGGTCGCGCTGTCCGAGGCACTGCGCCGCTTCGACATCGACAACGACGCGTTCGTCGCGATCATCCACGGCGCGGGGCGGGCGTTTTCCTCGGGTGCCGATGTGCGGCAGCGGCAGCTTCGCCGGCGCGAGGAGTTCGAGCAGCATGGCGGGCCGCAGGGATGGGGCGCGCATGCGGGGGATTTGTTGACGCGCGCGGTGAACTGGAAGCCGGTGATCGCCGCGGCGCATGGCTACGTGATGGGGCTGGCGTTGGGGATTGTGCTGGAGTGCGACCTGATCGTCGCCGCAGCCAGCACGAAATTCCAGGTGACCGAGACACCGCGCGGGCTGGGCGGCGCGAAATACTGGGCGCTGCTGAATTTTCGCGGCGCCGCGGCGTTCGGCACCGAGATGGCGCTGACCGGACGGTTCTTCACCGCGGAGGAGGCGCTGGAGAATCGCATCATCAACCGTCTCGCGCCGGAAGGGCAGCATTTGCAAGTGGCGCACGAGCTGGCGCAGGCGGTGGCGGCCAATCCGCCGCTTTCTGTCCGGGCGACGGTGCGATCGCGGCGATGGTACATGGATCTGCTGGAGCGCGAGGTGGCGATGCAGACCGCGCCGCTGAAACTTTACCTCAGCGAGGATTTTCACGAAGCGGCGCGGGCGTTTGTAGAGAAGCGCAAGCCGGGAGCGTTCAAGGGGCGGTAAAAAACCGCGTCCCGGGGGGTCGTTGCGACGTTCCACGCGATACGCGCCCGCGCGGCTGTGCAGCACGCCATGCAGACGGTACTGTTCTATGCCCGCAGCCCGAAGTCCTGACCTGTGTCATGGCCGGGCCAAGCCCGCGCATGACGCAAGAGTTAGCGTCAACGACGCCTGGTCTTATCATACCAGGTGCCGAAAAGAGCGACGTACGCTCCGATGTTCGTCCCGTCATGCCGACGCAGGTCGGCATCCACGACTTACGGTTGCTGCATGCCGCAAAGGCGTGGATACCGACCTGCGTCGGCATGACGGTGGGGGTGTGGGCCGAAGAGTCAGCCATTTCAGCACCTGGTATCACCTACCGCATCGCAGGTCGTGAGTGCCGCCTGCGCCGCCCCTCACACGAACTGTCAGCGTCTCCGCCCCCTGGTATCACGTCCGCTGCTCCACCGGTGTCGCGAGCGTCCGTCGCCCACCGCCCGGCTGGAAGCGTCGCAGGTACGTCGGCACCACCAGCTCAACCGGAGTCGGCACGATGCCCAGCTCCGACAATCCCGGCATCTCGGCGCCGACCACGTTGTCGCGCGCCAACATCAGCAACTGATCGCGCGTCAACGGCATGCTGGGCGATAGCCCCATGAGGCGCGGCAGCAGATACACCAGTTCCATCAGGCGCACCTGCAGCCGCGCCACGCCAATTGGAACATTCACCATGTGCTTGTGCCGCCTTGTCTCGATCAGCACGTATTGCAGCAGCTCGCGGAACGTCCACACCCGCGGGCCACCGAGTTCGAAGACTGCGCCCGCCGCGTCCGCGCGCCCGAGTGCCGCCATCACGGCATCCGCCACGTCGCCGACATAGACCGGCTGCATGTGCGTGTTTCCCGCGATGACCGGCATCACCGGCGATGTCCGCGCGATCGCGGCAAACCGGTTGAAGAACCGGTCCTCTGGCCCGAACACGATCGACGGCCGCAGGATCGTGGCGCCAGGGAAGGCCGCACGCACCGCCGCCTCGCCGGCGGCCTTGCTGGTGCCGTACTGGCTGGGACTTGCCGGGTCCGCGCCGATCGCCGAGACGTGCACCAGCCGTTCAACACCCGCCGCGGCGGCGAGCCGCGCAATGCGACCCGCACCCTCCGCATGGACGCGCTGGAAATCGCCTTTGTGGCGTTCCTCCAGAATGCCGACGAGGTTCACAGCCAGTGCGGCGCCTTCCAACGCCCGGTGCACCGTCGCCTCCTCCTCGACAGCGGTAAACAACGGCACGACCTGGCCGACTGCGCCCGCCGTCTTGAGGAACAACGCAGCCTCCGGATCGCTCACCGCGACGCGAACGATGAAGCCTTTGTGGGTCAGCCGCTTGACCACGTAGCGGCCGATGAAGCCGCTGCCGCCGAATACCGTCGCCACGCTGCGCGTTGCCATGGCCACGCCCCTTCTGAAGCCTGCATCCGGAACGGTATTTGTCACTCAACCGGCCCGAGCGCGAGGGGGAATCTGTCGCCCGGCCCTGCGGCGATCCAGGCGCACCCGGGCAGGCCGGGCCAGGCCGGGCAGGCCGTCGATTGCGCCGCCGGATTGGCAACCGCATTATTTTCATGCCATTAAATGAATCCAGTTGATTTGATCGGAAAGTCCGATGACGCCCCTCCCCAGCCCGCAGCAGCTCCGCTACCTCGTCGCCCTCGCCGAAAGCCGCCATTTCGGCCGTGCGGCGCTGATCTGCGCGGTGACGCAATCCACCCTTTCCGCCGGCATCCTGACGCTGGAACGCCAGCTCGACGCGCCGATCCTCGACCGCTCCGCCGGCAAGCACGTGGTATTCACCCCCCTCGGGCTGGAGCTGGTGGAGCGCGGCCGCCACGCCCTGGCCGCCCTGGAGGCGGTCGCGGAAGCCGCCGACGCCGGCCGCGCGCCGATGAGCGGCCCGCTGCGGCTCGGGGTAATCCCGACCATCGGCCCGTTCCTCCTGCCGCGGCTGATGCCCGCCCTGCGCACCGCCTTCCCACGCCTGAAGCCGTGGCTGCGCGAGGACACCACCGCACGCCTCATCGATCGGCTGTCGGCGAGCCGCCTCGACCTCGTGCTGCTGGCCTTGCCCTGCGATTGTGGTTCCGCCGACACGCTGGCCCTGGCGCGCGATGAGTTCCTCGCCGCCGTACCGCGGGAACATCCCCTCGCGGCACTCGACGCCGTGCCCACCACCGCCTTGGCAGCGGAGCGCCTGCTGCTGCTGGAAGAAGGCCATTGCCTGCGCGAGCAAGCTCTGGCCGTGTGCGGCCTGCTGGCCGGAGACCGGGGGGAGGCGCAGGACAGCTTCGCCGCTACGTCGCTGCACACCCTGGTGCAGATGGTTGCCGCCGGTCTTGGGGTGACGCTGCTGCCCAGACTGGCGGTCGCGGCCGGCATCACGGAGGGTACCGGACTGGCGTTGCGGCCGTTGCTGGGGGCAGGTGCCTGGCGGACGCTCGGGCTGGCGTGGCGGTCGAACGCGCCGCGGGGGCTCGAATATCGCGCCCTGGGTGCGCGCCTGACGCAGGTTTGCGGCGAACTTCTCGGCGAGCGGATCGCTGCCTGATCGGCCAACGAAGCCTGACCGAACCACAAAGAGAGCGGGCAAAAAACAGAGCGGGCAAAAAAGTAGGGCGTGCCCTTTTCCGGGAGGACGCGCCCCATAGTGTCACGGTCTCTGTAACAGCGCAGCCTGCGTAGCACGCATCTGTCATCCGGCCAAGAAAATTGTTTACCAGCAAAATTGTCGCGCCGCCATTCGGGCGGCCCAATTTCAACGCTTCGTCAACGCTTTGTCGGCATGCTTCATGCGGAGGTGTGAGGCATGTTGCTGCCGAACGTGCGGAGCTGGCTTGGATTCGGACCCGCTGCAGGGGCGGAAAAGCCCGCGCGGCCGCGTGACCTCGGGCTGAACGTGGACGAGCACCCAGTCCCCCCGACACCCGCGACCGAGAACTCGAACTGGTCGCCACATCGGCTGGAGGTCGTGGACTCGCTGTGGGGCAAGGGTTTCCAGTTCCCGGGCGGGGAGGCGGAAACCCTGCATCTGGCGAAGCCGCTGGGCCTGTCGTCCGCATCCAGCCTGCTTCTGGTGGGTGCCGGCAGCGGCGGTCCGCCCTGCGCGATCGCCAACAAGCTCGGCGTCTGGGTCACCGGCTTCGAGTCAGATCCCGGCCTGGTGCTCGCGGCCACCGAGCGCAGCATCCGCGTCGGCCTGGCCCGCCGTGCGCAGATCGAGAACTGGGACCCCGCCCATCCGAATTTCGAGCGCAACCAGTTCCACCACGGAATGGCGCTGGAACCGCTGCGCGAGGCAGCGGCGGAGCCGACGCTTGCCGCCCTGGCACAGGCGCTGAAGCCGGGCGGCCAACTGGTGCTGACCGAGACGGTGGCCGACGCGGTGCTCGACCCCGCCGATCCGGTGATTGCCAGTTGGCGCCGGTTGGAAAAGCGGCGGGCGGAGCCGCTGCCGAGCGAGATATCGATCACCCGCGTATTGGGGCGGCTCGGTTTCGACGTGCGGATCGTCGAGGACGTATCGCAGCGTCACATCCGCCAGGCCTTGTTCGGCTGGCGCCAGGTGGTGCGCGGCATGGAACATGCGCCGCCGTCGCCGCGCGACGCAGCACAGTTGGTGCAGGAGGCGGAAATGTGGCTCCTACGGATGAAATTGCTGCGCGCGCGAACGCTGCGCCTGGTGCGCTGGAACGCAATCGCGCGCGGCTGAACGCCGCCGCGGGCAACACCGCGTGAGCCACCGAAAGCTCCCGGTAATGCGAATGGAAATACCGCGCGATCATGGAAAATTAACCAGTCGCGTCCACTATGCGCGCACCAAGGATTTCGGAGTGCTGCCGTGAGCCAGATTGTTGACACGAACCCGCTACCCACCGCGTTGCGCACGCTGCGCGTGGGCCTCGACGACAACTTGTACGTGCGCCGCACCGTGCATCTCGCGGCGGCGAAGATCGAAGACCTGGAGGAGCAAGTGGCGCGGCTCGCCGCCGAGTTGGCGGACGCGGGAACGTCGATGCGCAGCCGCCGGAGCCGAAGCACGCCAAAGCCCAGCCGCCACTGACCTGTCCCCCCTCCCCTTGATGGAGGGGGTTAGGGGGAGGGGTCGATTTACCCCATGCCTCGACCCCTCCCCCTAACCCCCTCCATCAAGGGGAGGGGGAACTTGGTTTCTGCTCAGCAGAGCGAGTCGCTGCCCCCGCCCGTATCGCCGCCGCCCGTATCGCCGCCGCCCGTATCGCCGCCGCCGGAATCCCAGCCGCCGCCGCTGCCGTCATCCGTGCCGCCGCCGCCGCCGTCGTTCCACGAGGCGTCGGGAGCGGCCGACGGATCGGTCGGCTGATCCCAGGAGCCGTTATCGACGAAGTTCTGGTCGGCTGCCGGCATGCCGCCACTACCCTGGTCCCAGGTGCCCTGATCCACGTAACCCGGCTCGGCCGGGGCGCCGCCGCCCCACGGGCTGCCGGCGAACGGCGCCGCGCCGCCACCGAACATTGGCGAGCCGCCGCCGTAGCCGCGGTTGCCGGAGAACAAGCCCATGAGCGCATCGGCCGCCACGACGCCGCCGGCGACTCCAGCCGCGGTGCGCAGCGCCGAGCCGAAGAAGCCCGTGCCGCCAGAGCTCTGGAACACTCCCGGCTGATAGTTTGGCGGATATTGCGGCTGCGGCGGCGGGGCCGCCTGCTGCCATTGCGGCTGGGGCTGCGGCGCGGCGCCGCCCTGGTTCCAGGCCGGACCCGCGCCCGGTTGCGGCGACGGCTGCGGCCGACCGCCGAACAAACCGCCGAAGAATCCGCCGCCGGAGCTCGGCGGTGCCTGGCGCTGCTGCACCTGCTGCTGCTGTGCCGCCTGGGCGGCCTGTTGCGCCTGCTGCAGCTCCCATTCCAGCCGCTGGATGCGATTCTGCGCCTCGGTCAGCGCATGCTCTTGCACGAAGGCAAGCTGCGTCATGCGGTACGGCGCCTCCGGCATGCGCTGATACAGGCCACGGATATGCTGGTCCGCGTCCGGATCCACGGGCGGCAGCGGCGGCTGTGCCGGTTGCGTCGTCGCGGGCACCGATCCGCCGAATGGGCCGGATGGCGGGGCGCTGGCCTGCGCGCCGCTGACGCGGGCGACGAACTGGCTGATCATATCGCGTTCTTCATTGGTCATGGGACGCCCTTCGGGTTTCTCCGGTTCGACCGTTCGTGATGCGATGTGGCGCGCATCCGGCGCCGCTTCAATGGCGGGCGGCGGCAAGATCGAGGCCGAGCCGCCGAGCCTCGATCACCGGGCAGCGGTCCATCACCACGGCGATGCCGGCGGCGCGGGCGCGCTCGGCCGCCGCCTCGTCAATGACGCCGAGCTGCATCCAGATGACGCGGGTGCCCAACCGGATCGCGTCGTCCACCACCGGCCCGACATGGACGGAATTGCGGAACACATCGACCATCTCGAGCGGCGCCGCACGGTCCAGCATGGCGACGACCGTGCAATTGTGGATCTGCTGGCCGGCCAGTCCAGGATTGACCGGCGTCACGTCGTAGCCGCGATCGAGCAAGAAACGCATGACGCCGTGCGACGGTCGCCACGGTTTCGCGGAGGCACCAACCAGGGCGATGCGACGGGTGGATTGCAGGATGGTGCGGATCGCGTCGTCGGTCTGGTTGTCGAGGGGCATCGAGGGATGATGGGGCGGATCGGCCGCCGACGCGAGGGGCGGAGTGGCAGGGGCGGAGCAATTGTCGTGGTAAGTGCGTTATCGATGATGACTGTCGCCGGTGCGGCAACCAGACCTCTCAATGACGCCCGTTGCGATCACGCAGCAGAGTCGCCACGTGATCGCCGTTCCAATTCTCATCCCAGGTGGTATCGACGACGTAGCCGCGCGGTGGCTCAGGCGCCCTGGTCAATCGCCGATCATCCACCCCGCCATCGCATCGCATAATTCCGCCAGCACCTGCACGTCGGTGCGTCCACTGCGCGCGGGCACGTGGAACGAGTGATCGGCGTCGGCGAACGTCCGCAACGTCGTGCGGCTGCCGAGCCCGGCGGCCACGCGAACGATCAGGGCATGTTCGGCCAGCGCATCGCGCGAGCCTTGCAGGAACAACATAGGAATGCGGATGTTCGCGAGATGCTGCGCGCGATCGACCGACGGACGCTGCGCCGGATGCAGCGGGAAGCCAAGGAATACCAGCCCTTCGACGCCGGGAAGCGGCGACTCGGCCTGGGCCTGCGAGGTCATGCGGCCGCCGAACGACTTGCCGCCGGCGAACAGATGAAGGGCGGGGAACTGGCGGGCGGCCTCGGCAACGGCCGCGCGCACCGCGGCGTGCGCGACCGCGGGCGGGTCGGGCCGCCGGGCGCCACGCTCCATGTAGGGGAACTGGTAGCGCAGCGTGGCAATGCCGCGCTGGGCCAGGAAATCTGCTGTCGCGGCCATGAACGGATGCGACATGCCGGCGCCGGCGCCGTGGGCAAGGACGCAAGCGGCCCGCGCGGCATCCGGCAGAAGCACCAGGCCGGAGACCGCGGTGCCGTTGGGCAGCGGGATGGCGATGGGGCGGGATTGCAGAGTGGTCATGGGGAAAGACGCCCACTTTTTGTCATTGCGAGTTGCCACCGGCCGGCGGCCGCCGACCCGCCCTTCTGTCATTGCGAGGCCGTTTGGCCGAAGCAATCTCGATCGTGAGAAGCCGCCGGCAGCTCGTCACGAACGGGATTGCTTCGGCCAAGCGGCCTCGCAATGACAGGGGGATCCAGTTTCATCCAGGCCGGATCGGATGGCCGGCCAATAGCACCCTGCAATGACAGATGCCCCGCCGATGGTCTATGCAACCTGCAACCGTCAGCAGGGATACGTCATGCCGCACCAATCGTCGCTACCGGATGAGTGGGACCACGAGGCCGATGTGGTCGTCGTCGGCTTCGGCGCGGCGGGCATGGCCGCGTCGGTCAGCGCGTTCGAACTGGGCGCGGACGTCATTCTCCTGGAAAAAGCCCCCGAGGGTGAGGAAGGCGGCAACACGCGCGTCGCCGGCCAGGGCTATCTCAACACGTCATCGGCCGAGCAAGCGGCCGCGTATCTCACCGCGCTGTGCGGCCCCTACACGGTGCCGGAGCCGATGGTGAAAGTTTGGGCGCAGGAGATGGGCCGCAACAACGACTGGCTGCGCAGCCTCGGCGGCGATCCGCAGGAGCACCAGCATCCGCCGGTCGGCATCGAGTTCCCCGATCTGCCGGGTTCCGACTGCGTACACAAGTTTCATGATGGCCCGACCTACGGATATTCGCTGACCTGGAAATTGTTCGAGCGCCTGGTGAAGCAGCGTCCGATCCGCATCCTTTATGAAACGCCGGGCCGCGCGCTGATCCAGCACGACGTGACCAAGGAGATCCTTGGCGTGCGCGCGCAGCAGGGCGGGCGCTCGGTCAATGTAAAGGCGCGGCGCGGCGTGGTGCTGACCTGCGGCGGTTTCGAAAACAACCAGGAGATGATCCGCAATTACCTGCCCGGTGTGCCGTACTGCTACACGTCCGGCTCGCCGTACAACGAAGGCGACGGCATCACCATGGCGATGTCGGTCGGTGCCGATCTCTGGCACATGAACAATTATGCCGGACCGTCGATGGCGCTGAAAGTGCCAGAAGTACGCACGTCGTTCTCCATGCAGGCGCTGCATTTCAGCAAGCAGATGCCCGGCGGGATGATCGTGGTGGGGCCGGATGGGCGGCGCTTCGCCGACGAGAAGTTCAAGACGCGGCACGGCAAGGTCCCGGTGAACGGGCGCTGGCTGCCGTCGTCCACGCCGTGTCCGATGTACATGATCTTCGATCATGCGTTGTTTGCCGCCGGGCCGCTGTACGACAAGCATCCCAGCCACGGCTGGACGCAGATCGTCGAACGCTACGAGTGGAGCGAGGATAACAGCGCCGAACTGGCAAAGGGATGGTTCACGCGTGCGGACAGTGTTGCGGACCTTGCTTCGGCCGTAGGCCTGGACGCTGCGGTGCTGGAGGAAACGGTCGGCCGCTGGAACCACTGCTGCGATGCCGGGCGCGATGCGGATTTCGGCCGCAGGCTGATGCTGGCGCCGATTTCGCGCGGGCCGTTCTATTCCGTGGAACTGTCGCCATCGATGCTCAACACGCAGGGCGGGCCGCGGCGGAATGAGAAGGCGCAGATCGTGCGACCGGATGGTTCGCCGATCCCGCGACTATATAGCGCGGGAGAGCTGGGTTCGATTTACAGCTATCTGTATCAGGGCACCGGCAATATCGGCGAATGCCTGGCGTTCGGGCGGATCTCCGGACGGAACGCGGCGGGGGAAGTACCTTGGGATGAGGCGCGGCGCGCGTTCGAGTAGGTGCCGCGGTCGCTGGCCCACACTGTCATTGCGAGTTGCCACCGGCCGGCGGGCCGACCTGCCCTGGATGAAACGGTCGGCGTCGCCCCCTCGTCATGCCGACGGAGGTCGGCATCCATGACTCTTTGCGGCGGCCAGCACAGCAAGTCGTGGATGCGGGCCGGAGCCTGCCACCCGGCCTTGACCCGGTGGTCGGCATGACGTGGGGGCGACGGGCGTGCCTCCCATCCGCAGCATGGAAGGCCCCAGTTTCTTGTTAGGCGCGAGGTGCCGAAGCAATCTCGTTCGTGACCGTCAGCGGCTTATCACGAACGAGATTGCTTCGGCACCTCGCGCCTCGCAATGACAGTGTGGGGGGGCGCCTACGCCGAGAGCCGAGCCATAACCTCCTCCGGTATCTCGAAATTCGCGTACACGTTCTGCACGTCGTCGCTGTCCTCCAGCGCCTCGAGCAGCTTCAGCACGCTCGCCGCGCGCTCCTCATCCAGTGTCACCGTGGTGCTCGGCCGCCACTCCACCTTGGCGCTTTCCGGCGGCCCGAAGCGCGCCTCCAGCGCATCGCGCACCGCGAAGAAATCGTCCGGCGCGCAGGTGACCTCGTGCCCGTTCTCGTCGGACTCGACGTTGTCCGCGCCGGCCTCGATCGCCGCCTCCAGCACGTCGTCCGCCGACCCGACGGACGCCGGATAACCTACAACGCCCAGCCGCTGGAACAAGAAGCTGACCGAGTTCGTCTCCCCCAGCGCCCCGCCGTATTTCGCAAATGCCGAGCGCACGTCGGACGCGGTGCGGTTCCGATTGTCGGTCAGTCCCTCTACCATGACCGCGACGCCGGACGGGCCGTAGCCCTCATACCGCACTTCCACATAGTCCGCGCCGCCGGCACCGCCCGACGCCTTCTTGATCGCGCGATCCACCGTATCCTTCGCCATGTTCGCCTCGCGCGCCGCGGCCACCGCGGCCCGCAGCCGGGGATTGGTGGCCGGGTCGGGCAGGCCCTGGCCGGCGGCGACGGTGATCTCGCGGATCAGCCGCGCGAACAAGCGGCCGCGGCGGGCGTCCTGCGCCCCCTTGCGGTGCATGATGTTCTTGAATTGGGAATGTCCAGCCATGTCTCGATCGTTCGGTTGTGGGTCGTTGGTTGTCGGGTCGGGTTTGCCGGAGGATACATAAGCCGATTGCGCCAGGACAGGAGGGCGGATGCCCGCGTACGACCTGATCGTCATCGGTGGCGGCCTGGTGGGCGGCGCCATCGCCTGGGGCGCCGCGGTGCGGGGCGCCTCGGTCGCGCTGCTGGATGAAGGCGACGTCGCGTATCGCGCCGCGCGCGGCAATTTCGGCCTGGTCTGGGTGCAGAGCAAAGGCGCCGGCATGCCGCCCTATGCGCACTGGACGCGGCGCTCCGCCGAGCTCTGGCCGGAGCTGGCGGGCCGGCTGGCGGAAACCACCGGCACCGACCCGGTGCTGGCACAGCCGGGCGGCTTCGCGTTCTGCCTGAGCGACCGGGAGTACGAAGACCGCGCGGCGATGTTGACCCGTATGCACAACGAAAGCGGCGACATCGGCACCCGCATGCTGGATCGGGCGGAGGCGCGCGCAATGGTGTCAGGACTGGGCGATCGCGTGGTCGGCGCGTCGTTCTGTCCGATGGACGGCCACGCCAACCCGCTGCACCTGCTGCGCGGTTTGCACGCCGCGCTGCTTTCCACGGGCGGTGCGTACCGGCCGGGCCGTCACGTCGATGCGATCGACGCCGCGCCACACAGCTTCGTGATTCGTTCCCGTACCGAGCGCTTCTCTGCGCCGAAGCTTGTCATCGCAGCCGGCCTTGGCAGCCGCGACCTGGCGCCGGTGGTCGGGCTGGACATGCCGGTGAAGCCGTTGCAGGGGCAGATCATCGTCACCGAGCGGCTACGGCCATTCCTGCCCTACCCCACGCACGTGGCGCGGCAGACGGCGGAAGGCTCCGTCATGCTGGGCGACAGCCAGGAGGATGTCGGCTTCGACACCGGCACGAAGGTCTCGGTCCTGAGCGAGATCGCCGCGCGCAACGTCGCGGTGTTTCCGGCACTGCAGGATGCGTCGATCGTGCGCATGTGGGCGGCGCTGCGGGTCATGTCGCCTGACGGGTTCCCAATTTACGAACAATCGGCGCGCTTTCCCGGCGCGTTCGCCGCGACCTGCCACAGCGGCGTGACATTGGCCGGCGCGCATGCGCTGGCCTTGGCGCCGGCGATTCTGGATGGCGAATTGCCGCCGGCGCTGGACGCGTTCTCCAGCCGGCGCTTCCATCTTCCCGCGGCCTGACAGGGAACTTTCTGCGTCGGCGCGGCGTTGCTGCCGCGCAAGGCAACGGAGGAATCCCGTATCATGGAACGCAGCCAACCCACGCGCCCGAGCGACGCCGATCGCGACACCGAAGCCGGCCGCATCAGCCGATCCGGCACCGAAGCAGGAATTTCGATTGGATCGGAGAGCACGTCCGGCGGGTCGGATCCGATCGAGCCGGGCAGGCACGTGCAGCCGGAGAAGCCTGGCAAGGACAGGTCGCCGCAGCGCAAGGACTGACGCGGCTTTCGTGGCGGTAGGTGTCGTTGCCCCCGTGTGTCATTGCCCCATGTGTCATTGCGAGGAGCGAAGCGACGAAGCAACCTCGTTCGTGATTATCCGCTGCTAATCACGAACGAGAAGGTTCCCCCCTCCCCCAGCCCCTCCCTCTCAAGGGGAGGGGGGAACCTACGTCAGGCCCTCGACGCCGTTTCATCCCGGGCGGGGTCGGCCCCGGCCGGTGGCCAACTCGCAATGACACCTCCCCCGAGGACGCCTCCCCCCAACAACAACTCCCGCAACGACACTCCTCGCCGTAACACCCCGCAGCCAGTTCCTCGCATGACCCCACGAACCATCTGGACCCTGGCAAAACGAACGGCGGAAGCGTTCATCGAGGACGCGGCACTTACCCGCGGCGCGGCGATCGCCTTCTATGCGATCACCTCGCTCGGACCGGCGCTGTTGGTCGTCGTCGCCATCGCCGGACTTGCATACGGCGAGGAAGCCGCCCGCGGCGCGTTGTTCAGCCGGCTGAGTGCCACCATGGGACCGCAACCCGCCGCCTTTCTCCAGGACGCAATCCGCAGCGCCGGCAGTCACAAAGGCGGTATCATCGCCACCATCGTCGGCACGCTGTCGCTGATCGTCACTGCCAGCGGCGTGTTCGGCGAAATGCAAACCGCGTTGAACGCGATCTGGCAGGCGAAACCAAACCGCGGCACCTGGGCGCAATTGGCCCGCGCACGGATGATCAGCCTGCTGCTGGTCGTCGCGTTGGGTCTGCTGCTGCTGGTGTCGGTGGTCATCGCCGCAGCGATCGCCGCGGTGTCCGGCATGTTGAACCGGCATCTGCCGTTCGCCGCCCTGCTGCTGGAAGCGGCGAACTTCCTGATCACGTTAGTATTGCTCTCCGCCGTGATCGCCACGATCTTCAAGGTGCTGCCGGACCGCGATCTTGCGTGGCACGACGTCGCGGTCGGCGCGGTGGTGACGGCACTGCTGCTGACGCTCGGCAAGGTCGCGCTTGGCATCTACATCGGCAGCAGCGCCACCATTTCCAGCTATGGCGCGGCCGGTTCCGTCGTCGCCACCTTGTTCTGGATATTCTACTCGGCGCAAATCTTTCTGCTCGGCGCCGAGTTCACCCAGGTCTATGCCGCCTACAGTGCGGAGCTTAGCCGTTCACTTGCTGGATCAGCGCGGCCCAGCGATCCAGCGTCGGCAGCACCTGGTCGGCCTTCGCCGCGGGCAGGCTGACGCAGGCGCGCACCACACCGAGATCGCGATAACGCTTCAACAAATCCACATCCTCGGTGCAGCCGAACAGAGTGATGGGGCAGCTTGCCTCGTCACGGCCGGCTTCTTTCAGCATCTCGCGGAATTTCGGCACGGTGGAGAATACGTCGCCGTCCTTGCCGACCCGGCCCGCCAGCGGAATCCAGCCCTCGCCGTAACGCACCGCGCGCCGCGCCGCCTGCGGGAAGGCGCCGCCGACGATCACCGGCGGATGCGGCTTCTGCACCGGCTTCGGCCAGGTCATCATCGGATCGAAGTTGACGAACTCCCCATGGTACTCGGCCTTCGACCTGGTCCAGATTGCCTTCATCGCCTCGATGCGTTCGCGCACCAGCTTGGCGCGGGTGGCAAAGACCGTGCCGTGGTCTTCCATTTCCTCGGCATTCCAGCCGACGCCGATGCCAAACAGAAAACGCCCGCCAGAGACCTGGTCGATCGAGGCGACCAGCTTTGCGGTCTGGATCGGATCGCGCTGGTTCATCAGGCAGACGCCGGTTCCGACGTTCAGCCGCTTCGTCGCCATCGCCGCCGCGGTGAGCGTCACGAACGGGTCCATCACATCGTAGTACTGCTTCGGCAGGTCGCCGCCACCGGCGAATGGTGTACGGCGCGACGCCGGAATGTGCGAGTGCTCTGGCGCCCATATGGATTCGAACCCGCGTTGTTCCAGCGCCTGGCCAAGCTCGGCGGGGGCCATGGAATAGTCGGTGAGGAACATCGACGCGCCGAAATGCATGACCGTTCTCCCTGGTGTATGCCCTTACAGGTCGCCCGTGCGGCGCACGAGGTCAAGACCGGCGTTGGCGCGCTGCGTCGGAGCATCGGGCGGCCACATTGTCGGCCGCGTTGTCATTGCGAGGAGCGAAGTAACGAAGCAATCTCGTTCGTGAGCAGCCGAGGCGGCTTGTCACGACCGGGTTTGCTTCGTCGCGTCGCTCCTCGCAATGACAAGTGTGCGCGGCACCAGCACCAGCACGAAGGCGGTGAAAGCGGCAGAAACCACGATCAGCGGCCCGAGCGAGCCATGGAACACATGCTCGTACAGGAACGCTCCGATGGTATCCGCCAGCGGGGTCGCCAGGTTGATCACCGACATCAGCGCGGCGAACGCAAAGCCTTCCGCGCGCGGCGGACAGTGCTCCGCCGCCAGGGTCAGCGTCGCGATATTCGCAATCATGCCGGCGGCGCCGGTGACAAAATACACGACGATGGCACTTACCGGATCGACCATGCCCAGAAACGCCAGCGTGCTGAGCGTGCCCAACACGATCGACAACCGCAGCAAGGGCAGCGTGTTCATCCGTGCCAGGAACCAGCGATAGGCCAGACCTCCGGCCACCCACCCGATCGCGCTGATCGCCGACAGCGCACCGATGAAGTCCTGCGAGAACTTCAGCCGATCGGTCATATAGAAATAGAGCGGAGTGCCGAAACCCGGGCTGAAATAGTAAAAGAACAGAAAGCCGGCGATCAGCCAGAGCGTGCGGGAGCGGAACGTGTCCAGGAACCCGCGCCATCGCCGCTTCAGCTCCGGCGCATCGATACCGGCACGCGGCTCATCGACGAGGTGCAGGCACAGCAGCACGGCCATCGGCGCAACTGCCGCGACGGCAGCCGCTGCGTGCAACGCTCCGGCGGGTGACAGCAGCACGATCAGCTCGCCGCCGAGCAGCGAGGTCGCCGCGACCGCGCCGTTGAACCACAGCCATTGCTGGTTGACGAACGCGGCACTGGCGTTGTGGCGCTGCCCGTTCTCCACCAGAAGCGCGCCGCACAGCGTGCTCGATACCGCCATCGCGATAGACGTTAGCGCCAACGCGAACACCAGCGACGCCGGCGCGACGATGTGCGTTACCCAGACAAACGCCGCGATTGCCGCCACGTTGGACAGCAGCAGATAGCTGCGCCGGCGATAGCCGAACAACGGCACGAAGTCGGATATCACGCCGTACAGCGGCTTGACGATCCAGGGCACGTCCAGCACCGACAGCGACGCGGCGACCTGCAGCGGCGTCCAGCCGTAGCCTTCCTTGAGAAAATGCGTAAGCGGCTGCCAGATGACGCCGACCTTGGCCTGGCCGATGCCCTCCACGGTGTACACGACGGCAAAGAACCACATCAGCCGGCGGACGCTGGCGGAATCGGGCGCGAGGGACATGGCCGATTGTGCGTGTGCGCCGCGTTGCGCTCAACCGGGGGGTCTGCTGTCATCGCTGCCCCCTGTCATTGCGAGGCCCTGAGGGCCGAAGCAATCTCCCGCGGGGGGTTGCTTCGGCCCTCAGGGCCTCGCAATGACAGAAAGGCGCAGCATGGCCTGGCGGATTGGCATCGACATCGGCGGCACCTTCACCGACGTAGCGTTGGTGGAGGAAGAAACCGGCCGCATCGAAATCGCCAAGGTGCTGACCACGCCACATGATTTCGGCCAGAGCGTGATCGAAGGCATCCGCCAGGGTCTGGACCGGAACCGTATCGACCCCGCCGCCGTGTCACTGCTGTCGCACGCCACCACCGTGGTCACCAACGCGCTGCTGGAGAAGAAGGGCGCCCGCGCCGCCTTCGTCGCCACGCGCGGCTTCCGCGACATCCTGGAGCTGCGCCGTTCGTCCCGCCCCGACCTGTACGATTTGTTCCAGGACGCCCCGAGCGTGCTGGTGCCCCGCCGGCACCGCTTCGAGATCACCGAACGCATCGATGCCCAAGGCGACGTGGTCACGCCACTGGCCGAGAACGAGCTTCCTGCCCTGATCGAATCCATCCGCGCCGCGGACGTGCAGACCATTGCCGTATCGTTCTTGTTTTCTTTCCTTAACGACACCCACGAACGCCGCGTCGGCGCCGCGCTGCGCGAGGCACTCCCTGATATTCCGGTGTTCCTGTCCTGCGAAGTGCTGCCGGAAATCCGCGAATTCGAGCGTGCCAGCACCACCGCCGTCTGTGCCTATGTCGGGCCGCTGCTCGCATCGTATCTCGACCGGCTGCAGCGCGCGGCGTCGGAACTCGGGTTGCCGTCGCTGCATGTGATGGGATCGTCGGGCGGGGTGTTCGACATTCCCGAAGCCCTGCGCATGCCCGCCGCCGTGGTGGAATCCGGGCCAGCCGCGGGGGTGATCGCCGCATCGCTGGCAGGACGGCAGCTCGACCGGCCGAACCTGATCTCGTTCGACATGGGCGGCACCACCGCGAAGGCGAGTGTCATTGTCGCTAACGAGGTCGCGGTCACCGCGGAATACGAAGTCGGCGGCGCGGCCAATGCGAAACGCTGGATGCACGGCACGGGTCATCCGATCCGCGTGCCGGTAATCGACCTCGCGGAGGTCAGCGCCGGCGGCGGATCGATCGCCTGGATCGATCCGGGCGGAGCCTTGAAGGTGGGTCCGCACAGTGCCGGCGCCGACCCGGGACCCGCCGCATACGGCGCCGGCGGCACATGCGCGACCGTGACGGATGCCGATGTGGTGCTGGGGTATCTCGACCGCGAGGCATTGCTCGGCGGCGCATTGCGTGTCGATCTGCCGGCGGCAGAGCACGCGATCGAGGAACATCTCGCCCGGAAGCTGGGAGTTTCCGTCGCCGATGCCGCGGCGCGTATTGTCGAAGTGGTGAACGCCAACATGGCGCAGGCGCTGCGCATCGTGTCGGTGGAGCGCGGGCACGATCCGCAGGAATTCAGCCTGATCGCGTTCGGCGGCGCCGGCCCGGTGCATGCCGTGGCACTGGCCGATGAGTTGCAGATTCCCGAAGTGATCATCCCGCCCGCGCCCGGCGCGTTTTCCGCGATCGGCCTGGTGGCTAGCGACCTGCGGCGGGACTATTCACGCACGTTATATGCCGACCTGGCGAAGGTCGATCCGGCGGCTGTGGCAGATGCCATCGCGTCGATGGAAGCCAGTGCGGTCGCCATGCTGGACGCGGCGCACGTGCCGGCCGAACGCCGGGCGTTGGTCCGCCAGGCGGATGTGCGTTATCGGCGGCAGGCTTATGAACTAACGGTGCCGTTAGCCGACGGGCCGATTGATCGCGCCACGACCGACGCGTTGGCGGAGGCGTTCCATGCCAGACATTCACAGACCTATGGGCACGCGAACCGTTCGGAGGGCGTGCAGCTTGTGAATTTGCGGGTTACCGCGCTGGGACGGCTGCCGGGGCTCACGCTGGCGCAGCGTGCCGATGCCGGCACCGCGCGCGTGCGCGAACGCAGCGTGTGGTTCGTCGAGACCGGGTTCCTACCGACGCCGGTGCACTGGCGGAACGGCCTGGTGCCGGGGACGATGATCGATGGGCCGGCAGTCATCGAGGCGCTGGATTCAACGACGGTCGTGCCGCCCGGCTGGCGCGCGCAAATTGACGATCTGGGCTACATCCGTTTGGCACGATGCTAAATGTCATCGCAAGGAGCGGAGCGACGAAGCAATCCCGGTCATGCGTAAACCCGAACGGGATTGCTTCGCCGCTCCGCTCCTCGCAATGACAAGAAAATGTACGAGGCTCACCTGATGACCAACCTCCGCACCGACCCCGCCCGCTTCGAAGTGGTGAAGAACGCGCTGTACTCCGCGGCTGAGGAAATGAAGATCGTCCTCGCCAAGACCGCCTATTCCCCGCTGTTGAAAGTCGCCGGCGACTACTCCTGCGGTATCTTCGACACCGCCGGCAACATGGTTGCGCAAGGCCCCGACCTGCCGATCCATCTCGGTTCCATGCCCGACGCGGTACGCGCGATCGTGCATGCGTTCCCCGACGCCGCACCCGGCGACGTGTTCATTCACAACGATCCCTATCACGGCGGCTCGCACCTGCCCGACGTGAACGTTGTAGCCCCAGCCTTCCACGATGGCCGGCTGCTCGGATTCGGCTGCGTGCGCGCGCACTGGCCGGATATCGGCAGCGCCACACCCGGCAGCTACGGCGCGGTCACCGAAATTTACGGCGAGGGCCTGCGCCTGCCGCCGATCCGCCTGTATCGCGACGGCAAGCCCGATCCCGCGATCGAGGCAATCATCTTCGCCAATGTGCGGACGCCCACCGAACGGCTCGGCGATTTGCGCGCCCAGGTGGCGGCCAACTGGCGCGCCTCGCAACGCCTGTCCGCGCTGGCGGCGAAATACGGCACCGACACGCTGCTGCAGATCATGCAGGAGGTGCTGGACTATTCCGAAACCATGATGCGCGCCGCGTTGCGCGCATTGCCGGACGGCGAGGCGGAATTCACCGACATCTTCGATGGCGACGGCGTCATTGCCGAGGGCGAAACCGACGACGCCACCTTCACCGTCAAGCTTCGCATCACCAAGCGCGGCGACACCATCACCGCCGACTTCACAGGCTCGGACCCCGCCGTCGCCGGCCCGATGAACGCACCGCTGACGGTGACTGCGTCCGGCGTGTACTGCGCACTGAAGATGATCGCCGATTCGAAAAGCCTTATCCCGCCTAACTCCGGCTGCTGGCGCCCGGTCACCGTTACCGCGCCGCCGGGATGTGTCGCGAACGCGCAGCATCCCTCACCGGTGGTGTACGCCAACCACGAAATGTCGCACCGCATCGCCGACATGGTGATGGCGGCGATGTTCCGCATCACGCCACGCACGGTGATGGCGGCGTCACAAGGCACGTCAGCGGTAATAACGTTCGGCGGCACCGACTATCGGACCAACGACCGTTATGTCAGCTACGAATCGGTGAAGGGCGGCTTCGGCGCACGGCCCACGAAGGACGGCATCAACGCCGTGGCGAGCACCGTTTCGAACATGTCCAACACGCCAATCGAAATCCTGGAAATGAGCTTCCCGCTGCGGGTGGAGGAATACAGCCTGGTGCCGGACAGCGGCGGGGCCGGAACATTCCGTGGTGGACTCGGCGTGCGCCGGGCCTGGCGGGTGTTGCAACGCGATTCGCACGCCTCGGTCTGCTGCGAGCGCACGGTAACGCCGCCGTTCGGACTGGACGGTGGCAGCGCCGGCGGCCCCGCACGAATATCGTTGCTGCCACCACGTGGAAATGCGCGACGCCTGAACAGTAAGGGGAGTTTTCAGGCGCCGGCGGGATCGCTGGTGGTGGTGGAAGCGCCTGGATCGGGCGGCTACGGCCCACCCGCTGAACGCGATTCCGCAGCCCTTTCCGAAGACCTGCTCGACGGCTACGTTACCCCAGCCGGGGCGAGGCGGGACTACGGCTTCGATCCCGCCTGACCAACAGCAACACAAGGGAAAACGCCATGTCCGAATCACTGCCTGTCGTCGCCCAGAAGGGCTCGTTCAAGATGGATGTCGAGGCCGGCAAGTCCTACTGGTGGTGCGCCTGCGGCAAAAGCGGCAAGCAGCCATTCTGCGACGGCTCGCACAAAGGCACCGGCTTCAGCCCGATGGAATTCAAGGCCGAGGAATCCGCCACCGTCAGCTTCTGCGGCTGCAAGCACAGCGGCAACAAGCCGCGCTGCGACGGGACGCATCGCTCACTGGCGTAACACGACGGAGGACGCCATGACCAACGATCTCATCTCTTGCGACGACCACATGGATCTCGGGCAACTACCGCCCGATCTCTGGACGACGCGCCTACCGGTGGAGCTGCGCGACCGCGCGCCGCACGTGGAGGAACGTGACGGTCAGGCAATGTGGATCTGCGACGGCAAGGTGTGGGGCCGTTGGGATGGCAAGGCGCCCGCGAGCGGCAACGCGCGACCGGTGAAGCCGCTCTATAACGCGCTGGATCGCGCCGGCATCCACGACAACAGCGCGCGGCGACCGGCAAATGCCGAGCTGCGGCTTGCCGACATGGATCGCGACGGCGTGCAGACGCACATTATTTTCGGACCGATCTTCCAGATCTCGACGGACGATTCGGTGCTGCGCGCCGCGTGTTACCGCGTCTTCAACGACTGGCTGCTGGAATTCTGTAGCGTTGCACCCAACCGGCTGATCGGTGTGCCGATGCTGCCGGAAAGTCCTGCCGGCGCGGCGGAGGAATTGCAGCGCCTGGCGGCGAAAGGCGGCGTGCGACAGGTCAACCTGATGATCGCCAATGTCGCGCCGAAGTTGGATGATCCCGCTTGGGAGCCGCTGTGGAATTTGCTTGAATCCACCGGCATCGTTCTCGCATGGCATGTCACGGTGTTCGCCGGGCGTCCGACCGATCGCTCGGCCGGAAAGGCGGCCAGCGTGTTCGATGCCACGAAGGGTTTCTTCGGCAATTTCCTTGAGCCCTTCGTCGATTTGTTCTCCTGGGGCATTCTGGAGCGGCATCCGAAACTGCGCGTCGTCATGGCCGAATCCGGCACCGGCTGGCTGCCCTGGCTGATGCAGGAGCTGGATTATCGGCACTGGCGACTGTGGGAAGCGAAGGAATTCTGGGGAGAAAAAGGCGGCAAGGAGCTCGTTGCCAAGCCAAGCGAATTGTTCCGCCGACAGGTCTATGCGACCTTCCAGGAAGACTACGTCGCGTTGTCGCTGCTGCCGTTCTTCGGCGAGGGGCATTTGCTGTGGGCTTCCGACTATCCGCATCCGGACAGCGTGTGGCCGAACTCGCATGCCACGATCGAACGACAGATGCAGTCCCTGACACCGCAGATGCGGCGCGCACTGACGCATGATAACGCCGCGGCATTGTATGGGCTGGCGTGATATGAAAATCGACGACGTATCGCTGACGATCTTCACCTGGGACAACATCCCCGCGACCAACTACCACACGGGCACAGCAACTGCGGGCAACAGCAATCTTGGCCTGCTGCGCATTCACACCGATGGGGGGCTGGAGGGGCATGCGTTCCTTGGGTCCGCGACCAATCCGGCGTCGATGGACGGCCCGCAGCTTATCCGTTCGCTGAAGCCGATGCTGATGGGCGCCAATCCGCTGGAGCGCGAGCGCATCCACGGCGGCATGCGGCTGATCAATCGCGCCGTCAGCTATCGCACGATCGGCGCGGTGGATACGGCGTTGTGGGACCTGGCGGGGAAGATCGCCGGCCTGCCGGTTCACGCGGTGATGGGAACGTATCGTACCTCGATCGTGGCATACGCAAGTTCGCAGGTGCTGCCCGACATCGCGGCTTACGTGGACCAGGCGCAGACGTTCAAGGCGAATGGCTGGAAGGCTTACAAGATCCATCCGCCGCGCGACGCCGCCACCGACATCAAGGTGTGCGAGGCGGTGCGCAAGGCGGTCGGCGACGACTACCGCGTCATGCTGGATTCGACCTGGGCGTACACCTACACCGACGCGCTGCGCGTCGGCCGCGCGATCGAAGAAATGGGGTTCTACTGGTACGAAGACCCGCTGTCCGACGAGGACATCTACAACTACGTCAAGCTGCGCGAGAAGCTGGATATTCCGATCATGGCGACGGAATTTCCCGCCGGCGGACTGGACACTTATCCGATCTGGCTGACAGAGAAGGCCACCGACTATCTGCGCGGCGACATCCCGAACAAGGGCGGCCTGACGACGATGCTGAAGACCGCACATCTCGCCGAGGCCTTTGGCCTGCGGTACGAAGTGCACCACTCCGGCAATTCGCTGAACAATCTCGCCAACCTGCATCTGTGCATGGCGCTGCGCAACACCACGATGTGGGAAGTGCTGTTGCCGGACCCAGCACATAAGTACGGCATGGCGAAGGAGCTGGAGATCGACAAGGACGGCCTGATGCACGCGCCGACCGGTCCCGGCCTGGCCGGCGAGATTGACTTCGCCCTGATCGAGCGGAAGTCCGAGGCCGTGCTGCGGTAGGCGGTGCATGGCGCGATATCGCATCGGCATCGACCTCGGCGGCACAAAGATCGAGATCGTCGTCCTCGCCCCGGACGGCAGCGAAGCGTTGCGCCACCGTATCGCCACACCACCCGGCGGATACGCGCCGACAGTGGACGCGATCGCCGCGTTGGTGCGCCAGGTGGAAGCGCAGCTTGGAATTGCCGCGACAGTCGGCATCGGCATTCCCGGCGTAATCAGTCCCGCCACCGGGCGGGTGAAGAACGCCAATTCCACAGTGCTGAACGGCCATCCGTTCGATCAGGACATTGCCCGCAGGCTCGGCCGGTCGGTTCGCGTCGAGAACGACGCCAACTGCTTCGCACTGTCGGAAGCCGCGGATGGTGCCGGGGCCGGACGGAGGCTGGTGTTCGGCGTCATTCTCGGCACCGGCGTCGGTGGCGGAATCGTCGTCGATGGCCGGGTGCATCGCGGACCGCATGGCGTCGCCGGCGAATGGGGACACAATCCGCTCCCGTGGCCGCGGCTCGACGAGTTGCCAGGTCCGCATTGCTGGTGCGGCCAGTGGGGCTGCCTGGAAACCTACGTCGCGGGTCCCGCCCTGGCGCGTGATTGCGACGGCCCAGGCGCGCACGATGCCAGTGCGCTGCCCGAACGCGCCGCCGCGGGCGACGTGCGCGCGCAGCAGGCACTGGCGCGTCACCTGGACCGGCTGGCGCGCGGCCTTGCGCAAATCGTCAACTTGCTCGATCCCGACTGTATCGTTCTGGGTGGTGGGCTGTCGAACATGCAGCACCTCTACATCGGGCTGCCAAGATTGCTGCCACGCCACGTATTCAGCGACGTGATCGCCACACCGATTCTGCACAACAAGCATGGCGATTCGTCGGGCGTGCGCGGCGCCGCGTGGCTGTGGCCGGCAACGGACTCACAGGAATGACGCGGAATGCAATCCGGTGAAGTTCACGAACGTGACGTGAGTTCCGTCGCTGAGTGAAATCGTCTCTGACCCATTGGCGACGCTTGCACCGGCCAGTGCATTGCTGCTTGCGTCCAAACCGAACCCTTCGAGATCGACAAAAGTCCGGCCGGAAACAAAGTCCTGCACCTGCACATTCGCCCCGTGTCCCGCATCCAGCACGATCAGCGTTGTGCCGCCCGCCACCATCGTATCCGCGCCGGTACCGTCCACGAGCGTATTTATACCGAATCCCGCGCGCAGCACGTCATTGCCGCTGCTGGCAACAAACGAATTGGTGCCGCTGGAATTCGCGCCGGTGATCGTCTCGGCGCCCGACCCCGCAAACACAACGGCGCTGCCCGAGCCATCGGCCCCCAGCACATCGCCGCTGCCGCCGCCGACGATGGTTGCCGCGCCGTTGCCTGCCATCATGACGTTGCCGCCACCGGATGAACCAAAGAACAAGCCGGAGCCGCTGCCGCCCTGCACTGTCAGGTTGCCGCCGAGGCCAAGGATCGTGTCCGAGCCGCTGCCGCCGATATAATCCGTGTTGCCGCGGGTGAAGCCGAACATGTGTCCGGAGCCGCCAAACAACGTGGAATTACCGGCCGCACTGCCTACGATTGTGGCGTTGCCGCTGCCGCCGAGGAAATCCATTGCACCGGTGCCAGCAAATGCCAGTGCCGTGCCGTTGGCGGTGACGTCCGTTGTGCCGGCGCCGCCAACCACGGTCGCGCGGCCGCCCGTATTTGCCTCGACGTTCAACGTTCCCGAGGCACCGAATGCCAGCACGACACCGTTGGAAATAACCGATGTGGTCGCGGTTCCGCCGGCGATCGTCGTACTGCTGCCGCTACCGACGGTTACGTTAGCAACACTACCTTCGGAAAACAGCAGCGCCGAGCCTTCGGCATCGAGCGACGTGGCTCCCGTGCTCCCGAGGACCGTGCCATTGCCCTCGGCGGCGATCGTGTAATTCACCTGGCCCGTCTCGACGAACAAAATAGACGCGCCGGTCGCGGTGACGATCGCGGTTCCGGTGCCTCCGACCAGTGTGGCGTTGCCGCCAGTCGTTACGCTGTCGGCGCCGGCGCCGAGGAAGATCAGGTTGGTACCGTTGCCGCCGGAGACGGTGTCGTTACCGCCGGTCGCCGCGACGGTGTCGCTGCCGTTGCCGAGTGCAATGAACTGGCTGCCGTCGCCGCTGCCCACGACGGCAACGTTGTTGCCGCCACCGGCAAAGACCGAGCCGACACCAGCGCCGGCGCCGAATACCAGACCACCCTTGCCGGCAACGACGAGCTGCCCATCGCTCGCGCCTCCGGTGATGGAGACGTCTCCTGTGGCGTCGTCGATCAGCGTTGGATAACCGGCAGGATCGGTCACCGCACCGGAGCTGTCGATCTGCAGCAATCCGGATTTGCCGTTGGGCACGCCAGGCGCAGATCCGACATAGGCCGGAAGGATGCTGCCTGACACCACGCCAGCGCTGATGCTGGTGAGCAGGGGCTGCACGAGATTGAAGGTTGTCTGGGTATCGAACGGAAGACTGAGCGTGGCACCGCCAACGCCGGTCACTGTGCAGGAGCCACTGAACGCGGATGTCACCGCTTCAGGCGCTGATGGAAACGCCAGGCCCCAGAAATCGAACGGGATGGTCGATGCGGTAACCTGCAGCGCATTGATCGGCGCGTTCGGCGTTATGACGATGACCGCGTCGGGAAACAGCGGATCACTTTTAGCGGTGGCGGTAACCTGACCTGTTGCCGCATTGACCGTGTAGGTACTGGAAGGTGCGCTGCCGAATGGTCCCTCGACGGAAAACGTCCAGCCGGCGGTGCTGACCGGCGTGCCATTCAGCCAGGCGTTGACTGTGAAAGTATCCGGGCCATCGTTGCCATTGGCGGCGCCGCCCGGCGCCCACAACAGAAACGGTGTGCCTGTGGGTACCGCGGAGGAGAAACTGTAGGCGATCGTATCGGTAGCGGAAGTGTCCGCCGCGTTATTCGATGGATCGCCCCAAAGCGCCAGGCCTTGCGCGTTGAACGGCAAGCCGAGCGCGGTCAGCACGGGGTTAGTGAATTGCGTATCAGGAACGTCGCTGGCGACGGGGCTTTGCGCCGCCAGAATCTCCTGCGCCATCGTGCCGGCATAGGCTGTCCAATTATCGGATGAAGGGAATTCAGCAACGCTCGCCCTGCCCGCCCAGCCAATCACGGTCGTGCCGAGCGTCACGATGCCGCTGTCGTCGAAGCTGCCGCCGGAGGGCAGCGATACAGACTGCAAATTTCCACTGCGGCCGCTTGAACCGGAGGATACCGCCACCACGCTCGTCGCCGTATCGGTGGCCGACGCACGGGCGCTATCGGTGACCGTCAGGGTGAAGTTCGTTGTGACCGTGTCGCCGGCGGGTACCTGATCGACGGTCGGATTGAACGTTAGCGCATCCAACGCGGCGTTGACCGTGGCGACCGAGCCAACCACGGTGTAAACGCCGGTGCTCGGATTATAACTGCCGCTGCCAACATTCGTCAGAGTGCCATTTGCGGCGGAGGAAAGCGTGACGGTGACCGTCTCGGTCTGGTTGATGTTCTGGTCGGAAATACTCACCTGAGAGAATGGCTGGATCGTGGACTGGTCGATCATGGCCTGGTTGGCTGCGGTGCCCGAAATCGACAATGTGACGGCGGTGCCGCCCACGTCGAAACCAATGACGTCCAGTTCTGTGACGTCCGACTGGGTCACCACGTTCGCAATGCCGGGATAGGACACGGCACCGAACGAATCGCCGCTTACACTGCTCGCCCAATCGGCAAGGTCCGAGCTGGTATCGTAATTATCCAGATCCGTGTTGCCGCCATTGATGGAAAAATAGGCCGGTTCCCCGGTGCCAAGCTGGCGAACGCCCGGCGAGGCGTAACGGAACAGGTCCATGACCGTGTACCGGCCGGAGCCATCCTGCTGCAGGCCGGAGGTGCGGCCGAGCGCGTGCGTCAGCTCGTGTTCTGCCACGCCGAGGAAATCGATCTCACCGGGAACGGCAAGGTCGTTGGTGCTGAAATCGAATGTCGCGTCGCCGCCGAAGCCGACGGCGCCATCAATTTCGGAGCTGGTGGCCGACATCAGGCCCAGCGCTTTTTCCTGTGCATAGGACACGTAGTACCGACCGCCGCCGGTCGGGTCCGCCAACGGCAGGCTCGCGAGGGCGGTGGTGTCGGCGGTTGAAGTTGCATTGGCCGCAAGGTCGCTGCGCAGTTGCGAATAGCTCAGATAGGTGCCGCCGGACGGGCCGCCCAGGCCGATCGTGTCACCGGTGAGCGGCTCCCCCTGATCCTCCTGCCAGCCCACTTCGATGTTGACGGTAATCGGATTGATGATCAGGTTATCGAGGAACTGTGCGGCGGCCTCGAGTGCCGCGGTAAACCCCGAGGGCGCATCCGCCACGCTGCCGTCGTAAATCAGATCGATCTGCATGGGACTCCCCCGCGAAGAATTCTCTGGCGAGATATTGTTGATATGGACTGACTTTATCGTTGGTCGGTGCTTTTTACAATGCAAAATCGAGGCGCTGATGAAGTCGTGCAATCAAATCCCGGCCTGCCGGGGCCTGCTCTCCCGTTCGTCGCGCGGACGTGGAAGGATGACGCAATGCCCGAACAGCGACCGATCGTTCGCCTGAAATCATGCAGTCTCGCCCGCCGACGCACGCCGGCGCGCCGGCGCCGCCCGGCGTTGCCGCAACCGACGTGAAAGCGGTCTGCCGCGACTGTGCGGCGATTGTTGACGCAGGTGTCCCTTGCCCGGCGTGCGGCGGCACTCGACTGGTATCCCATCCGGAATTGTTCGCGCTGACTATCGCGCATATCGACTGCGACGCATTCTATGCCAGCGTGGAAAAGCGCGGCCGGCCGGAGCTCGCGGCCAGGCCGGTGATCGTTGGCGGCGGCGTGCGCGGTGTCGTCACCGCCGCATGCTACGTGGCGCGCATGTATGGCGTGCGGTCCGCGATGCCGATGTTCAAGGCACTCAAAGCCTGCCCGGACGCCGTCGTTATCAGACCTGACTTCACGAAATATGTCGCCGTGTCGCGGCAGATTCGCGCGCTGATGGGACGGCTGACGCCACTGTTGCAACCGCTGTCCATCGACGAGGCGGTGCTCGACCTTGCCGGCACCGGTGCACTGCATGGCGCGCCGCCCGCGGTGGTGCTCGCGCGCTTCGCTCGCGACGTGGAGCGCGAGATTGGCGTCACCGTGTCGATCGGTCTGGCGGCGAACCGATTGATGGCGAAGATCGCCGCCGGACGCGACAAACCGCGCGGCTTCGTGGTGATCGGCGCCGCCGAGGCAGCGCCGTTGCTCGCCCCCGAGCCGGTCCGCCTGTTACCCGGTATCGGACCGGCGCTGGCCCACAAGCTGGAGACGCTGGGCATCACGCTGCTCGGCCACTTGCAGGCGCTGTCGGATCGCGATGCGGTGCGCAAGCTGGGCGCGGACGGCCCATCGCTGGTACGCCGCGCCGCCGGCGAGGACTCGCGCATCGTCGATCCGTCGCGCGAAACGAAATCGATCAGTGCAGAAACGACATTCGATGCCGATCTGAGCAAGGTCGAGGACCTGGAACGCCATCTTTGGCGACTTGCGGAAAAGCTGGCTCGGCGACTGAAGGAAAACGAACTAGCTGCGGCAGGTGTGGTGCTGAAACTGAAGACCGACCGCTTTACGATCCGCACACGCAACGCCCGGCTGCCCGGACCGACCACGCTGCCCGACCGCTTGTTCGGCGCCGCCCGCGCATTGCTGGCGCGCGAAGCCACTGGCACGGCGTTCCGTCTGATCGGCATTGGCGCGCAGCCTCTGGTGCCCGGGGGCGAAGCCGATCGCGGCGATCTGGCCGACGCCGAAACGCCGCGCCTGGCAGCGACGCAGGCGGCGATCGACACGCTGCGGCTGCGCTTCGGCGAGGCCGCGATCGGCCGTGGCCGCAGCCTTTCACGCGATACCGGCGGCGTTGTCGCACGCGACCGCCGCGAGTAAGGGACATGGCGCACGACGTGCCATGAAGGCGCCGGCACGAATCAAGGAAACCGCAATGGACCTGGACATCGCCGTGACGCACCAACTGCCGGTGATCGACCTCGACGGCCTGGGCAACGACCGGCGCGAACATGAGATCGGCTGCGCGCTGGACCATGCATTCCGCACCATCGGCTTCTGCTATATCGCCAATACCGGCATCGATCGCACGTTGCTCGACGGCGTGTTCCTGGCATCGCGCCGCTTTCACGCGATGCCCGATGAAGCGAAATCCGCTGTGGCCATCAACCGATTCCATCGTGGCTACATCGCCGCCAGGACACAGGTGTTCAAATCGTCGTCGGTTGCGCAGGTGAAGCGACCCAATCTGTCGGAATCGTTCATGCTGATGCACGAGGTGCCACCCGACGATACGCGCTTCGGCACGCCGCTGAATGGTCCGAACCAGTGGCCGGCGGGCGCGCCAGAATTCCGCGAAGCGATCCAGGCGTACGATACGGCGATGCACGAATTGTGCTTGCGGTTGCTGCGGCCCCTCGCGCGCGCGCTGGACCTGCGGCCTGATGCACTCACGCCATTCTTCCGTCATCCGACGACCTTTCTGCGCCTGCTGCACTATCCGCCACAACCGCCGGACGCGCCCGACGACTTGTTCGGTGCGGCACCGCACACAGATTACGGATTCATCACGATTCTGGCACAGGACAATTCGGGCGGCCTGGAAGTCCGCGCTCGCGACGGCGACTGGATTCCCGCGCCACCGATTCCCGACACGTTCGTGGTAAACGTCGCCGACATGGTTGCCCGCTGGACCAATGACCGCTGGCAATCGACACCGCATCGAGTGAGGAACCTGTCGGGTGGCGACCGTTACTCCTGCCCATATTTTTTCGACATGGACCTGGACGCCACCGTCGCCTGTCTGGAAAGCTGCTGCGACCCGAATGATCCGCCGCGCTACGAACCAGTGCGCTATGACGATTATCTGCTGGACCGGCTCGATCGCAACTACAGCTATCGCCAGTCCGCCACGTAGCCATCGCACGCTGCATCCGATCGCATCCCGCAAAACTGTGGGAGGCCGCCGTGCCCGATGCAGCGCAGGAAGTTGCGAACCTTGTTGATGTAGCGCGCGCTTACGACGCGCGATACCAGTTCATACCCTGCTGACATGCTGTTCAGGAACTGGCGGACGATGTACCCCGATCCGCACATTGCTTCGGCCCTATGAGCCTCGGAACGACACCGCGGCGACATGACACTGCGGCGCTATTGGGCTCGCAATGGCACTGTGCGCCGCGCCGGCGCTGCCGTGGCGCCTGCCTGTGCGGGTGCGGCCTCGGGCTGGTAAAGCCGTAGATACCCATCCGCCATATCGGCACGGGTCGGCGGCTGCGGCAGTGCGTCGTGCAGGCGCTGCCACAGTCCCTCCTCAGTGCAGGCCTGCCGCATCGTGTCGGCCAGCGATTGCGGGTCGCCCATTTCGAAATGCAGGCCATCAACGTTGTCGGTCACACGCTCCGCCATGCCGCCGACGTTAGAGCAAATGACCGGTTTGCCGAACATCCATGCTTCGGAGATCACCAGCCCGAAGATCTCCCACCACACCGAGGGCACGATGCACCAGTCGATTCGTGCCATGCGCGACTGCAACTGATCGACATCGTACGCGCCGTTGCGCACCACCAACCGCTCGGTCGGCGGCAGTCTGGACTCGGTGGAAATGAACGCGTCGATCTCGGCGCGGATTGGCGGCGTGGCGAAATGCAGGTGGTCGCCGTTGATCTCGACACGGAAATCGCTGAAGCCGCTGGCGCGCAGTATCTGCACCGCGCGCAAGATGATGTGGACGCCCTTCACGTCGCTGAGCTGGCCAAAGAATGCAAACCTATTGCGCGGCCCCGCACCAGGTGGGCGCAGCGGGCGCGTGACATAGGAACGCTGGCCGTTCGGCACCAGCGCGATCTTCTCGCGCGGCAGCCCCCATCGGACATAGTGCTCGATCATGAATCGGCTGGGGCAGGTGTAAACATCCACATGCGCCAGATGCCGCGAGAACCACAGCTTGCGCAGCAGGAAATCTTCCGGCGCGTGCTCTGGAAAACACTGATGGCAGCGCACCTGGCTCGCGTGATCGCACAATGAGCGATCGGTCCGCCGCACCATGTGTCCGTCGGCGGCGCAGATCGACCAGAATTCGTGGAAGGTGAAGACGATGCGGCACGCCGGAAGCACCCGCCGCACGACGCTGACGAAGTCGATGCCGAAGCCGATGAAGTGATGGAAATGCACCACGTCAGGCTGGATCGTCTTCAGGAACTGGACAAAGCTTTCCACCAGCAGCGGATCGCCAACCTTGTGCCACCAGCGATCGTAATCGCGGGTCAGGAAGACAAATTCGTTGTCCCGGCCGTCGAACCCGGTGATGTGCGCGCCGGATTTGAACAGCGTGGCATCGCCGTCGTCCACCGCCGTCAGCAGATAGGGACGGACATCGTCACGCTGGCGCAGCTCCTGAAAGAGTTCATAACAGACCTGCTGGGCTCCACCTCGTACGAGTTCGGGATGCGGCAGGCTGATCAACAGGACGGTGAGCGGCATGGCGATCGGTTACCTTGCACGCGAACGCGCGGCGGATCGCTTACCGAGCGGCATTGCAGGTTCGGGTGACCGTCGTTGTTCCAAATGCGGCCGCGCATCCGCGTCGTCGTGCAGAAGCAGATGCCGCGGGGTCGGGCCCAGCAGATCCGGGACGATCATGGCCTGCCATTTGCGCGCGAATTGCCAACGGTTCAGCAGTGCCGCACCCTCGTGCTGCGGCAGATGACGGGATCCTTTGCCTTCCAGGTGCCACATGCGCAGGTCGTGCAGCCAGACTGGGCCGCCCGCTTGCAAGCTTCTCAGGCACAAATCGGCGTCCTCATCGCCACCGAACATGTAATCTTCGGAAAAGCCGCCCAGCTTTTCAAACCAGGGGCGATCGGCGGAAATGAATGCACCGGAAACCGCCGGGACCGCCCGTGGCGTAGTGAACTGCGTCGCGCCGGCGGGAGCACCTCTGCCGATGTGTTCCACGCGGATCAGCGCCTGTTGTACAATGCCGGCCGGATCGACATGAATTCCAAGATCCGATTCGAACTGCAACCCGCCGTGCATCAGGGAGCCGTCGCCGTAATACAACGTCGTTCCGAACAAGCGGGTCTGCTGCGTTGGCAGCGATGACAGCATGGCTGTGTGACGCTTCGCCCAATCGGCATCCTTGGGAAATACATCGGGGTGGATGAACAGCAGCCGGTCGCTTTGTGCGTACTGCACCGCGACGTCGTTGGCAGGACCGCACCCCGCGTTGCCTGGCAGATATACCAGGGTCTGCGCCAGGCCGTAGATGGCCTGCGCGATTCGCGCCTCTCGGCGCAGGCGTTCGACCAGTTCCGGGCTGTTGATGACGTAAATGAACTCGTAGTCTTCGATGCCCGGTCCGGCAGCATATGCGCAGGCTTGCAGGAACAAGAAATCGGCAATGCCCAGCAGCGGAACGACGATGGAGCCGCGGAAGCGCTTGCGTTGCGGACCGAAACGCTCTGCCGTGGCACGTGTCGCGACAGCGTAGGACAGCGACCGGCCATAGGTCGCAAGTTGCTCGCCGGCGCCCTGGTCCAGGCCATTGAACGCCTCCATCACCCGATTGCCCCAATATTCGCTGGACGCGAAATGGCTCATCACGTGGTCGCGTAGATCCGGATCGGACGACAGCGACGGCGCGCGGCGCAGATCGATGATCGCGCCACTGGTGAAACGAAGTTCGATGCGGCATTCGACACCGGCGACCATACCATGCGGGCGCCGCGGGTCCTCGGCGCCGCCGAACAACCAGAAGCCGTAGTGATAACGGGTGGAGGATGGCAGCACGCTGACGACGTCGTTGCGCCGCATTCGGGCGAAACGGCTCCATGTGCGGCGGGGTGCGCGGATCGCGCCGATACTGACGGAAACCAGCGGATCATGGCGGTCGTCGCTCCAGCCGCTCAGGAACAACGCGCCGGAGTCGGACAGGATGAACGCGTCGATCTCGGAGCGTGGGCTGGGCGCCACCGGAACCGGCATGGCTGCGCGGTCCGCCGCCATCTGCCGCCCATATTCCGGCCGTTGCAGCCGTTGTTCCGCCCGGCCCGCGTGAAGGTAGTGCTCCAGGCCCGACCGCAGGTCGCCACGCTCGACCGCCTCGGCCACATCAGGATAGGCGCGAAGGTAGGTGTCTTCCTCGAAGCCGAGCTCAGCACCGGCCTCGCCCACCGCCTCGGTGAACGTGTCGCGGCCGTACGGATCACGCGGCGCGCTTTTATCGTCAGGCATGGCGGTGCGCGGTCACGAAGCGGGCCTCGGTATTGGGTTTTTGATAATGGACGTTACCCCGCGCAGCATTGCCATCGCAAGCTGTTACAGCAATTTTCGTGATCTGTCTCAGCAGGCGCGGCACCCCGGCCCGGCGGCGCTTGCCGTGGCGGTCGCAGGATGGCTATGCAGCAGGTCATTTTGGGGCTGGCGGGTGCGAAGCGCCGTACCTGTGACCGGAGCGTGCAGGGGCGATGGACGGTTCGCGCAGGCGCATCACTCTCGACGACGCTGCCGCGTGCGTCGGCGACCTGTTTTCCGAGGTACTGCTGCGGGAACCAACACCCGCGGAACACCGTCGCTGGGTGAACGCGCTGCGACGCGGCACCGCGCCCGCCACGATGCGCGTTGCGGTAATGGAATCCGAGGAATACCGGCAGCGCGACCCCGTCGCCAACCTGAAAGCCGCCATCCGCACCACGGGTTTGTTCGATGCGGCGTGGTACCGCGCGAACTACCGCGATGTCGCCGCCGCCGGCTTCGATCCGCTGGACCATTATTGCCGCCATGGATGGCTGGAACATCGCGCGCCGAACGCCTGTTTCGACGACGCGTGGTACCGCGCGCGAACCGGCATTTCCGCCGAAACCGGCGCCCTGCTCGATTACGCGCAGCGCGGCGAAGCATTGGGTATCCCGCCAGGCCCCAATTTTGATCCGGCCGCATACCGCGCCGCGCATGAACTGGATGTCGCAACCGGTGCGCTGGCGCATTTTCTCCAGCATCCCGAAGCGACAGCGCCTCCGGCCGTCGTCGCAACCCCGCGCGATTTGTTCGATGCCACCTGGTACCTTGCGACGTACCGCGACGTCGCGTCCGCCGGGCATGATCCGTTCGACCACTATGCACGGCATGGACATCTGGAAGGCCGCGCACCGAACCGGTATTTCGATCCGGAGTGGTATCGTGATCATCGCGGCCTTGGTACGGATGCCGACCTGCTGGCGGATTACCTCGAGCATGGCGAACAGGCCGGCATCGCACCCGGGCCGCAATTCGATCCGGCCTGGTATCGGGCAGCATACCGCCTGGACGGCACAGAGAACGCGCTGGCGCATTTCCTTCGGCATCGTGGCAGCGGCGACGTCGCACCTTGTCCGCGGCTTTGGTCGCTCACGCACCGGGCAGGAGCGGATGCGGATCCGTTCCTGCCGTTTCTCGCGCCAAAGGATGAGGTTGATGCCGCCGCCGCAGATATCGCCTTGCTCGCATGTTCTGGCTTGTTCGATGCCAACTTCTACCAGGTGACGAACGCAGATGTCTTCAGCGCGGGCATCGAGCCGCTGGCGCATTTTTGCGCCTTCGGCTGGAAGGAGAATCGCCAGCCGAATTTCTATTTCAACCTGGCCTGGTACAGCGCGACGAATCCGGACGTGCAACGGCTGCAGGTCAACCCGCTGGTGCATTATTGCCTGGTGGGCGAGGCCGCGGATCGCCGGCCGGTGGTGTATTTCGAACCGGGCTGGTACCGCCGGACCTACGGACTGGCAGCGGATGGGTCTCCGCTGGCGCATTACCTGGCGAACCGGCGGACGCAGAAATACTCGCCCAATTCTTTGTTCGATCCGGCCTGGTATATCGCGCATTGCGATGAAAAGCTGCACGCACGCCGGGACGTTTTCGCGCACTACCTTGTGGCCGGGATGCAAAAGGACGTGCCGCCATCGGCGCAGTTCGATGCGGCCGCATGGCGGCGGCGCACGCGCGGCCGCGCGACGCGCCGGTTCCGCCACGGCCAATCGCCGGAGCGGGACAATCCGCTGGTAAGCTACATGCTCACACACTATCGGTAGCACGCACGTTGTCATTGCGAGTTCCCTACCGGCCTGGCGGCTGACCCGCGCGGGATGAAGCGGCAGCCTTCCGTCATTGCGAGGCCGCTTGGCCGAAGCAATCCCGTTCGCGATCGGCTGCTCGTGACCGGATTGCTTCGGCCCTGCGGCCTGACAAGAAACAAGATTCCCCCTCCCCTTGAGGGAGGGGTTGGGGGAGGGGTGCGTACATCCACTGACCGCGGATGTACGCACCCCTCCCCAACCCCTCCCTCAAGGGGAGGGGAGACTTACGCTCCGGCCGACGCCGTTTCATCCGGCGCGGGTCAGCCGCCAGGCCGGTGGCCAACTCGCAATGACAGACGACATATTGCTACCGCCGCAGTTCAATGGTCCGATCCCCTCCCCGCCTGCCCCACCATCCGGCGCACCCATGCAAGACGCGATCACCGAAGAGCTTTTCCGCAACGCCATCGCCGCGCTCGGCGACGAGATGGTGCTGACGATCTATCGCACCGCCTATTCCGGCGTTCTGAAGAACATCATGGACTACAGCGCCGCGCTGTGCGACGCGCGCGGCCGGCTCGTGGCGCAAGGTCTCGCGCTGCCCGGCCACCTGTGCAGCATCCCCGTCGCGCTCCAGGCCGTGCTGCGCCATTTCGGCGACGACATCCACGAAGGCGACGTGCTGATCAACAACGATCCGTACGACGGCGGCATGCACCTGCCCGACATCTTCATCTTCAAGCCGTTGTTTGCGCCAGGGCCCGGTTCAACCCGGCCCATCGCCTATGCCGCGACGATCTGCCACCACACCGATGTCGGCGGCCGCGTGCCGGGCTCCAACGCGTCCGACAGCACGGAAATCTACGCCGAGGGCCTGCGCATTCCTCCGCTGAAACTTTACGAACGCGGCCAACCCAACACGACATTGTTCCGCATCATCGACCGCAACGTGCGCCTGCCCAACCGCGTGCTGGGCGACATCCGCAGCCAGCTCGCCGCCTGCGAGATCGCCGCCCGCGGCATGGTCGATCTCCTCGCGCGCTACGGTGCCGATAGTGTGCGCACGCTGATGGACGCGACGATGGACTATTCCGAACGCCTCACGCGCCATTGCCTGTCCGAACTTCCCGACGGCGAGGCCAGCTTCACCGACTGGATCGACGACGACCAGATCGACGCCGGCAAGCCGATCAAGCTGGTCTGCACCGTACGCAAGCACGGCGAGAGCATGGAAGTGGACTGGACCGGCAGCGCGCCGCAGGTGAAAGGCGCGATCAACAACACCTGGAGCTACACCGCCGCGGCCAGCTTCACCGCGGTGAAGTCCGTGCTGTCGATCAACATGCCGAACAACGACGGCGTATTCCGCCCGATCAGCGTCATCGCGCCGGAAGGCACGATCATGCACGGCAAGCTGCCGGCCGCCTGCGCCGCCCGCGGGCTCACCGGCTTCCGCGCGGTCGATTGCGCATTCGGTGCGCTGGCGAAGTTATATCCCGACCGGGTCTATGCGTCGTCCGACGGCGGCAACACCGGCGTGACGATCGGCGGCTACGACAAGGCGCTGCGGCCATTCATCTATGTGGATTTCCTGTCGGGCTGCTGGGGCGGACGGCCGTGGGCGGACGGGCTCGATGGCAATACCTCGATGTTCGCCAACATGGCCAGCTTTTCCGTCGAAGTGATCGAGGCGGAGAACCCGCTGGAAGTTTTGGATTACGAATTCGTCCCCGATACCGGTGGCGCCGGCAAATTCCGCGGCGGCATGTCGCAGCGCAAGACCTGGCGCATGCTGGCGGACGAAGGGATTCTGCAAGTGCGCGCCGATCGCCAGACGCACCGGCCGTATGGGCTGCAAGGTGGCGGTGCCGGCGCGGCCGGCCGCAACATGCTCGACCCGGGATTGCCCACCGAAGAGAAGCTGCACGGCAAACTGACGATGACGCTTCGGCGCGGCCAGGTCTTCCGCCACGAACTGCCGGGTGCGGGCGGCTGGGGCGACCCGCTGGAACGCGACCTCGCTTTGGTCGCAAAGGACCTGCGCGATGGGTTGGTGACGATCGACGCGGCGCTGCGCGATTACGGCGTGGTGGCCAGCGGCGATCCGCCGGCGATCGATGCGGCGGCCACCGCGGCATTGCGGCAGTCGCTCCGGACGGTGAACGCGAAACCGCTTGAATGTCATTGCGAATTGCCACCGGCCTGCGGGCCGACCCGCCCTGGATGAAACGGTCGGCGCCTCCTCGTCATGCCGACGAAGGTCGGCATCCACGCCTTTGCCAAGACGAGCACAGCGAGTCGTGGATGCCGACCTGCGTCGGCATGACGTAGGGGCCGTTCACGCCGCCAGCAAACGCTCGACTTCGGCGATCAGATCCTCGCCGGAGACGGGCTTCTTCAGCACCGGCCCCAGCGCTTCGCGCTCCACCCCGGGAATGTCGTACCCAGTGATGTACAGCACCTTGATGCCGCGCCGCCGCATGCGCGCCATGCGGGACAGCGCCACTCCGTTGACCCGGCTCGGCATCACGATGTCGGTCACCAGAAGGTCGATCGGCGTGTCGCTCTCCAGCGCCTCAAGCGCCGGCTGGAAATGCGACATCACCTGCGCCGCGTATCCGGCTTTTTGCAGCAACCGCCCGATGGCAGAGCCGGAACCTTCATCGTCATCGACGACGAGAATGTGACCTCGCGGGCCCGCGCCGCCCGGCAGACGGGTACCTTCATTCATGGCAAGGTCTCCAGGCACAGCGATCACCTCACGCAATTGCTATCACCTAGTGCGGCGAAATGCCGACGGCAAGTCCGAAATATTGCCTCCAGACTATCCCCGTCGATTGGCGACCGATCCAGTGTGGTGTAGCTGTGTTTCTCCACATGCCCCGAAACGCCTGAAACTTCTCTCGGGAGAAATAACAATGCCTGTCAGGCTGGCTAATCATGGATCAAGATAGCGTTATCTTTCCGCTGATCGACCAACACTTTGACCGGTTGCGCGACGATTGGCTCGCCTACCAGCGCCGCGACGGTGCCATTCGTGCCGGCCAGGATGCGCAGCGAGAGGCGGTGGACATGGCCGGGCGCTTCCTGAAGGAGTTGCGACGAGGCGCCCGCCAGGGGCGGATCGACACGATTTCCGTGGCAGACTGGGCGCCGATGCGCGAGCTGCTGCAGGAAGTATCCACGGCCCGCGTCACCGAAGGTTTCACCCCGTCGCAAACCGCGAGTTTCGTATTCTCCCTGAAGGAGCCGGTGTTCGAGCTCCTGCGCCGCGAGGTCGGCAAGGACGCCGATGCGCTCGCACGGGAAACGCTGCTGATCTCGCGTCTGCTGGATGCCCTCGGTCTCTACACGTTCGAGTGCTACTCGCGCACCCGCGAAGAGATGATCGGCCGGCAGCAGCAGGAGCTGATGGAGCTGTCCACGCCGGTGGTCGAGCTTTGGAAAGGCGTCCTCGCGTTGCCGCTGATCGGCACGCTGGACAGCCAGCGCACGCAGATCGTCATGGAGAACCTGCTGGAGCGCATCGTCGGCTCGGAAGCGGAAATCGCCATCATCGATATCACCGGCGTGCCCACCGTGGATACGCTGGTGGCGCAGCACCTGATCAAGACCGTGTCGGCTGCCCGCCTGATGGGCGCCGACTGCATCATCAGCGGCATCCGTCCGCAGATCGCACAGACCATCGTGCATCTGGGGTTGGAGCTGAACGTGGTCTCCAAGGCGACGATGGCCGACGCCTTCGCGCTGGCGCTGCGCCGCCTGGGACGCACGGTGGTCGAACGCAGCGCCGTCCGCGTGCAGGAGAAGTAGGCGGCATGGGCGACATCCCGATCCTGAAGATCGGCGATTGCCTGCTGGTTTCCATCCAGGTGGACATGCACGACCGCATGGCCATGGCGCTGCAGGACGATCTGACCTCGCGCATCGTGCAGACCCGTGCGCGGGGCGTGATGATCGATATTTCGGCGCTGGAGATTGTCGATTCGTTCATCGGCCGCATGTTGAACAGTATTGCGGCGATGTCGCGGGTGCTGGATGCGGTGACCGTGGTGGTGGGAATGCGTCCGGCGGTGGCGATTACGCTCGTGGAACTAGGGCTTGGCCTCACCGGCGTGCAGACCGCACTGAACGTGGACCGTGGATTGGCCATGATCCGCCGGATCATCGATGCCGATGAGCAGGCCGATGCAGATCGCGGCGGATGATTCGATGCCGGTGCGTACGTCCGAAGACGTCGTGCGGGTTCGCCAGGCGGTTCGTGCCCGCGCGGTTGCCGTCGGGTTCAGCCTGGTGGACCAGACCAAGATCGTCACCGCTGCAAGCGAAATCGCCCGCAACACCGTCGATTACGGCGGCGGCGGCACTGCCCGCATCGAAGTGTTGCACAACGGCATCCGCAAGGGCGTGCGACTGACGTTCACCGACCAGGGCCCCGGCATCACTGACCTCGCGCGCGCTCTGACCGACGGCTACACCACCGGCAACGGCCTCGGCCTGGGATTGAGCGGCGCCAAGCGTCTGTGCAACGAATTCGCGATCCGTTCCGCACCAGGGCAGGGTACGGTGGTCACGATGGCGCGATGGAAATGAGGTGATCGCCACCGTCGCCGATCCGAGCCAGGTCGCGCAGGCCCGCCGCCGCGTGACGGAATTTGCCGGCCAGGCCGGCGCATCGCAGGCGAAGCTGGATCACATTGCGATCGCCGTCACCGAACTCGCAACCAATTTGCTCAAGCACGCTGCCGGCGGCGAAATCCTGGCGGAACGATTCCACGACCGGGACGGAATCGGCGTGGACGTGCTGGCGCTGGATCGCGGCAACGGCATGGCCGATGTCGATCGCTGCATGCAGGACGGCTACTCCAGCGCCGGCAGCCTGGGACAAGGGCTTGGCGCCGTCTCCCGTCAGGCAGACACCATGCGCATCTGGTCGCAGCCCGATCGCGGCACGGTAATCCTGGCGCGCTTTGTGCTGCAGGCGTCGCCAACCGCGTCCAGGCTGCAATGCGGCAGTGCTACGTCGGCCTATCCGGGCGAGACAGTCTGTGGCGATGCCTGGGCCTTTGCCGACACCGCGGCGGGGCCGGCGTTGCTGGTTGCGGACGGTACGGGCCACGGGCTGGAAGCAGCGCGCGCCGCGAACCTGGCCGTGGACATATTCTGCAAACACCCAGGCGAGACCTGCGAAGAACTGGTGCATCGGATGCATCGCGCGCTGGTGCCGACACGTGGCGCGGCACTGGCAGTCGCCCGCATTGACGCAGCGGCGCAATTGATCCGCTATGCCGGCATCGGCAACATCAGCGCTACGATGATCGCCGGCGGTGAGGTACGCCACATGGTGTCCAATAACGGCATCGCCGGCCACCTGTCGCCACGGGTGCGCGAGTTCAATTATCCCTTCGGTGACCCTCCACTGCTGATCCTGCATTCGGATGGAATTTCGACGCGGTGGGACCTGAACGCCTATCCCGGACTGACGGCGCAGCATCCGTCGCTCGTTGCCGGCGTGCTGCTGCGTGACTTCCGCCGCGGCCGCGACGATGCGTCGGTGGTGGCGCTGCGCATGCTGCAATAAGGCTTGAATGCATGGATGTCCGCATTCTTCTGGTGGCGATCGCTTCGGAAACCGACGTAGTGCTGGTGCGCAAGCGCACCCGCCGGCTGGCGGAGCTGATCGGCTTCGACGTGCAGGATCAGACGCGCATCACCACAGCGGTTTCGGAAATTGCGCGCAACGCGTTCGAGTATGCCCGCGGCGGCCAGGTTGAATTTCGCCTGACCGACAACGCCCATGCGCAGCATTTCGTCATCGTCGTGCGCGACAATGGGCCAGGCATCGCGGATTTGGATGCCATCCTGGAGGGCACGCGCCGTTCGCCGACCGGCATGGGTCTTGGCCTGCCCGGCGCGCGGCGGCTGATGGACGCGTTGACGGTGGAGACGCGGCCCGGCGCCGGCACGACCGTACGGCTGACCCGGCAATTGCCGGCAGTCGTGCCTCCGGTCACCTCGGAAGCGATCCGGCGGCTGACCACGCGGCTGGCCGAGGATGGGCCAGCCGACGCACTGGACGAAATCCGCCAGCAGAACCAGCAAATCCTGCTGCAAATGCAGGAACTGCGCGACAGGCAGGACGATCTGCAGCGGCTGAATGAAGAACTGCAGGACACCAACCGCGGCGTGGTCGCGCTATACGCCGAGTTGGATGAGCGCGCCGATCACCTGCGCCGCGCCGACGAACTCAAATCCAAGTTCCTGTCGCACATGAGCCATGAATTCCGCACGCCGTTGAATTCCATACTGGCGCTGTCACGCCTGCTGCTGTCCCGCAGTGACGGGGCGTTGACGCCGGAGCAGGAGACGCAGGTGGAGTTCATCAGGAGGGCGGCGGAAAACCTTACCGAGCTGGTCAACGATCTGCTCGATCTCGCCAGGGTCGAGGCCGGTAAGACCGTCATCACGCCCTCGACATTCACGGCGGCGAACTTGTTCGGCACCTTGCGTGGCATGCTGCGCCCGCTGCTGGTGGGCGACGCGGTGGCACTGGTGTTCGACGAAGCCGCGGACGTTCCCGCGCTGGACACGGATGAAGGCAAGGTCTCGCAGGTCCTGCGCAACTTCATTTCGAACGCCATAAAATTTACCGAGCACGGCGAGGTCCGTATCGGCGCAACCGCCGACGCCGAGGCCGATACTGTCACTTTTCACGTGCGCGATACCGGCCTCGGCATCGCGGCAGCCGATCTGGAGATCATCTTTCAAGAGTTCGGTCAGGTATCGAACAAATTGCAAGCGCGGGTGAAGGGCACGGGACTGGGGCTGCCGCTCGCACGGAAACTTACGGAATTGCTGGGTGGACACATCGGCGTCGAAAGCAAACCCGGGGTCGGCTCGACGTTTTCCGTCACATTGCCGCGCGTCTATCGGACACCCGCCGAGGCGGATGATATAGAACAACGGTTGCAACTCGAACCAGGAAAGATTCCTGTGCTCCTGGTCGAAGACGATCCCGCCGATGCCTTCGTCGTGGAGCGTGTTCTGGCCGATTCGGCGTATCAACCTCTGGTGTGCCGTTCGATCCGAGAGGCAGAACATGCACTTAGCCGTTTCCGGCCCGTCGTGATCCTGCTGGATGTATTGCTCGGGACCGAGGAAAGCTGGCGATTGCTGCTGCGGCTGCGCGAAAGCGAAGCGGTGTCGGACGTTCCGATGGTGGTGATGTCCTCGGCCGGCGATGAACGGAAGGCCCTCAATCTCGGCGCCGATGAATATCTTGCCAAACCGATCGACGGCGATGTCCTGCTGGACCTGCTGAACCGGCTGACCGGCCAACAGGCCGTCACCAAGGTCCTGGCGGTCGATGACGAAGAGGTGACCCTGTACCTTGTGCGACAGTTGTTGCCGCGCAGCCGTTACAGCGTACTGACCGCTCGCGATGGCCAGGAGGGCCTGCAACAGCTTGCCGCCGCGCGGCCGGACATCATTTTGTTTGATCTTAACATGCCGGGAATGAACGGATTCGAATTTCTCCAGCGGCTCCGCGGGACGCCGGCCTACGCCGACATTCCCGCTGTCGTGCTGACCTCGGGGGGCCCGCGGCAGATCGAGCAAATCCCTGCCCATTCGGTTTCCGGAATCCTGTCCAAGGGCGAACTCTCCGCCACAACGCTGGCCGATCTCATCGAGACGGTGTTGCTCCAGACGGAAGCGGTGGGGGCCAGATGACCAACGCACCCAACGCCATTCTGGTGGTCGATGACGACGCCGCCGGACTTTACCTGAAATCGCATATCCTTCGCCGGGCCGGATATACCACTTACGAAGCGCCGACCGGCGCAGCCGCGATCGCCTGCTGCCGCGCGGTGTCTCCCGATCTCGTATTGATCGATGTGCGCCTGCCGGACATGAATGGCGTGGTTCTGTGCGCGGAGATCAAGTCTGAATTCCCCGGCACCGCGGTTCTGCAAACCTCTGCCGCCATCACCAGCGGACACGACCGCGCGACAGCGTTGGACGGCGGTGCCGACTCATTTTTGGTCGAACCGATCGAGCCCGAAGAGTTGCTGGCCACCGCGAAGGCACTGCTGCGAATGCGCGAGGCAGAACAAGCGCTGCGGCGGCTGAACGAAACGCTGGAAAACCTGGTCGAGGAACGCACCAAGGAGCTGACCAAATCCCACCGCCAGCTCGAAATTGAAGTCACCGAACGCCGCAAGGCAGAAGACGCGCTGTGGCATACGCAGAGGCTGGAGGCGATCGGTCAGCTTACCGGCGGCATCGCGCACGACTTCAACAATCTTCTTGCGGTGATTGTCGGCAGCCTGGAGATCGTGCGTGGCGCGCTGCAATCGGATCGCGAGCTGCCGCGTGCCAGGTTGCTGCGATTGCTCGGCGCGGCAGAACTGGCAACCGATCGCGGCAGCCGATTGACGCAGCAGCTTCTGGCCTTCGCGCGCCGCAGCACGCTGCGCTCCGAAACCGCCACACTGGCCGAGCTTTTTGCCGTCAGCGAGCCGCTGTTCCGTCGTGCCCTGGGCGAGACAATTCCGCTGAACCTGCACTTCCCATTGGACCTGTGGGCCTGCCGGCTGGATGTCGGCCAGTTCGAGGCGGCTATTCTCAACCTGTTGGTCAACGCGCGGGATGCAATGCCCGACGGCGGTGCACTCGGCATTGCCGCGAGCAACGTCACGATCGACGCGTCGGATGCACGCTTCAAGGATGAGCTGCCGCCAGGCTCTTATATCTGCGTGCAGGTGACGGACACCGGCGTCGGCATGGAGCCGGACGTGGCTGCCCACGCATTCGAACCGTTCTTCACCACCAAGGAAGTGGGCAAAGGCACCGGCCTTGGGCTGAGCCAGGTCTATGGTTTCGTGAAGCAGTCCGGCGGCCACGTCACGATCGACAGCAAGCCAGGCGAGGGCACGACGGTTCGGCTGTATCTTGCCCGCGCCCGGGAGATCGATGCGCCGGCGGCAGCACCCGGAAAAGTCGCCGATTGTGCCGGCCCCGGGTCCGAAACGATCCTGGTTGTCGAAGACAACGAGGACGTTCGCGAGATTGCGATCGCCACGATCAGCGACCTCGGCTACCGGGTGCTGACCGCTCCGAACGGACCCGCCGCCCTCGACCTGCTGCACAAGAACGAGCACATCGATCTGCTGTTCAGCGACGTGGTGATGCCGGGCGGGATGAGCGGCTACGAGCTCATTCAAAAAGCGCGCAGCGTGCGCCATGGCCTGAAGGCGCTGGTAACATCGGGCTATGCGAACCGCGCACTCAAGGATGGCGAGCCGGTGGACGTGCCGTTGCTGCAGAAGCCTTATCGCCGCGCCGACCTTGCCAACCAGCTTCGCGCGGCCCTCGGCCGTCATTGAGGCCGGCCCTTGGCGACCGGCGTCGCGCGTAGTCTAGTTCCCGCACGGAATGACGGACCGGCGGGACATGACTCTGCGCATCGGCATCGATATCGGCGGCACTTTCACCGATCTGGTCTGCATCGATGCCGCCGGCACGGTGCGCACGCACAAGATCGCCTCCACGCCGCATGACTACGGACAGGGTATTGTGGAGGGGCTTGGTGCGCTGCTGGGAAGCGGCGGCGGGGCCGTCAGCGAAGTGCTGCATGCCACGACCGTCGGGTCCAACACCGTGCTGGAAGGCAAGGGCGCACGCACCGCGCTGATCACCACGCGCGGCTTCCGCGACATATTGGAAATTCGCGATCTGCGCATGCCGGTACTGTACGATCTGCACTGGACCAAGCCGCGGGCGCTGGTGGAACGCCGCCTGCGGCTGGAAGTGCAGGAGAAGCTACGGCCGGACGGTTCGGTTGCCGTGCCGCTTGATCTTGCCGGCGTGGATGCGGCGATCGCTATGCTGCGCGCCGAGAACGTGCAGAGCGTGGCGATCTGCCTGCTGCACAGCTACGCCAATCCGGCGCACGAACATGCGGTCGCGGACCGCGTGCGCGCGGCGTTGCCCGACGTGGCGATTTCCGTGAGCGCCGACATCCTGCCGGAGATCAAGGAATATCCGCGCACCAGCACGACCGTTATCAATGCTTACGTGCAGCCTGTGGTGCGCGCGTATATCGCTTCGCTGGATGCGCGGCTGCGTGCGCTGGGGATTTCCGGCGGCTTGCAGCTCATGCAATCGAACGGCGGCCTGGCATCAGCGGAATTCGCCGCAGCGGCGCCGGCGCACATCATCGAAAGCGGGCCGGCGGCGGGCGTGGTCGGCGGCGCTGCGCTGGCGCGCCATATCGATGAGCCGAAGCTGATCACGTTTGACATGGGTGGCACCACAGCCAAGGCGGGGCTTGTGGAAGACGGCGAGGTGCTGCGCAGCGAAGCGATCGAAGTCGGCGGCGGAGTCATGGTCGGTTCGCGGCTGCTGGTCGGTGCCGGCTACATGCTGAAACTGCCGGCGATCGACCTGGCGGAAGTCGGCGCCGGTGGAGGATCGATCTGCCGGCTGGATGCGGCGGGTGCGCCAAAGGTCGGGCCGGACAGTGCCGGCGCCGATCCTGGGCCGGTCTGTTACGGCCGCGGCGGAACGCAGACGACCATCACGGATTGCAATCTGGTGCTGGGTTATCTCGATCCTGGCGGGCTGGTCGGCGGCGCATTGCGGGTTGATCCCGAGGCGGCGCGCACGGCGATTGCCCGCGATCTCGCGACGCCGCTGAAGTGCTCCGTCGAGGAAGCGGCGTACGGCATGCTGCGGCTGGCATCGGCGGCGATGATGCGCGCGATCCGCGCCGTGTCGGTGGAACGCGGACGCGATCCGCGACAATTCGCGCTGCTGGCGTTTGGCGGCAATGGGCCGATGTTCGCAGCCGGGATTGCCGCGGAACTTGGCATACGGCGGGTGATTGTGCCGCCGCTGCCTGGGGTGTTCTCCGCTTTCGGTTTGCTGGTCGCCGACGCAGAACACCACATCACGCAAAGCCTGCGCACGCGGCTGGACGATGCGGATGCCGCGCGGATCGGCGACGTGCTGGCGTCACTGATGGATACTGGTGCACAGCGGCTGTCGCGCGATGGATTTCCGGCACAGCGGCAAAGTTTTCGGCGCGCGGCGCTCGCGCGTTATGTGGGGCAATCGAGCGAGATCGAGGTGCCGCTGCCGGACGGACCGGATGCAGCGACGATCCTGTCCCGGCTGCCAGCGTTGTTCGGGGCAGAGCACGAACGCAATTACGGATTCCGCGCGCCGGACGACGAGCCGGTGGAGCTGATCGGCCTGTCGGTCATCGCGCGCGGGATTCCAGAACGTCCGAGGCTGCCGCAGCGAATTCCGCCGGTCGCCGCCGCTGTGCCGGAGCGCCGGCGTGCGTGGTTCGCCGGCGTTGGCTGGATCGATACGCCGGTGGTGGATCGCGCGGGTCTGGCGGACAAGCCTCGCTCGGGGCCGCTGATCCTCCAGGAATACGATGCAACCTGCCTCGTGCCGCGCGGCGCGAATGCCGAAGTCGATGGGTTCGGGAATGTGCGGCTGACGCTGTAGCCGCCCCCTGTCATTGCGAGGAGCGAAACGGCGAAGCAATCTCGTTCGCGAAGAGCCGCCAGCGGCTTGTTACGAACAAGATTGCTTCGCCGCTTCGCTCCTAACAAGAAACAACGTCCCCCCTCCCCTTGAGGGAGGGGTTGGGGGAGGGGTGCCTGCATCCGCTGGCATCGCGGCGGTACGCACCCCTCCCCCAACCCCTCCCTCAAGGGGAGGGGGGAACCTACGTCACGCGGCCGACGCCGTTTCATCCAGCGCGGGTCGGCCGCCGCCGGCCGGTGGGCAACTCGCAATGACAGGAAGGTACCGCCTCAGCAGCCCGTCCGCATCGCGCAGCTCGTGCATGATGGTGAAGTGGTTCGCGCCGGGCACCGGCAGCAGCGCACCCGGCGCATGCTCCGCCGAGCGGTACGCATGCAGGTCGCGGCTATCGGATACCAGAGGCGGCAATTCGGCGGTGCCGTAAGTGATCAACAGCGGCTTCTGCACCACCGGCAAGCGCAACGGCGACAGCGCGACGATCTCCTCATCGGTCAGTTGCAGCTTCACGTTCAGCTCGGTGTCGCGGATTGGTCCGAGCTCGAACAAACCGGAAATCGCCAGACCGGCACTGACGATCGGATGGCCGAGGCACATCGCCGTCAGATGCCCGCCGGCCGACCAGCCGGACAGCACCACCGGTCCGGCGATCCCGTGCGCCGGTCCGTTCGCCACGAGCCAATCCAGCGCGGCGTTGATCTCCGCCACGATCTCGGTCAGCGACGCGTCGGGCGCCAAGGTGTAGCCAGGCAGTGCGGCGGACCAGCCATGCGCGTACGGACCGGCAATCAGATTCGCCATCACGTCCTTGCTGTTGCGCTGCCAATAGCCGCCGTGGATGAACACGATGCACGGCGCATTACGATCGGCGGCGGGGAACAAGTCCCACGCGTTGCGCTCGCGTGGACCATAACGCAGGTCCAGGTGTTCCGGATGTGCGGCGCGGAACGCCGCCGACGCCTCGGCCCGCGCGGCGTTCAGAACACCGCTGTCGGCCACCGCCCCGGTGTTGTCATAGGCCGCGTCGCGTTCGGCGCGGCTCATCGTGCCCCAGTTCATGCGATTGGTCCGCTGTTGCTGCCGCGGCGGACCATGCCGCAGATCAGGCGGACATCAAAGCCCGGCGGGCGACGGACTGACCGGCATCGGGCGCGGATGCATCGAGCGGACGCGTCATCGGATAGCCGAGCGCCTCGAACGCAAATGCCCAATGTTCGTTGATCCGATCCTGTTCCGCGTCGGAGAGGGCAAAGCGGTTCTTGCGATATGCCGCCTGGCTGTCGATGTAGCGGCGTAAGGCAGGTTCGGCAGCTTCGAACCCAGGCAACGCCAGTTCCCGATACAGGCGGCGCATTTCGCCGAGCGGATCTTGTTCCAGGTCCGCGAACCGCACCTCGGCCAGATTGTCAGGCGAGATGAAAGGCCGGTCAGCGAAGAACCGGCGCATCATCCCGTCATACAGCTCGAACACGGTGTCGTCGCCATGCTGCATGTCCAGCGTCTGCAGCGTGGTGAACGCCGTGATGCGCTGGTGCAGATTGCGGGTGGACGCGTAAACTTCATAGGGCGAACGGTGGATATGGATGAACTTCGCATCGGGGAACATGCCGACCAGCATGTGCAGCCGTGCGGTGTTGATGGGATTCTTCAGGACCAATCGCCGGCCGCGGGCGTGGATCGTAGCGACCTGCAGCACGCGCCGATAACGCGCTTCCAGCTCGGCGGCGATGCGCGGCGGCGCATTCTCCAGCAGCACGTGCCGTCGGAAGAATGCGCCGGCCTGACGCGGAAACATGAACTGCGCATAAAACGAATAGGCGGTGGTCTTGCCCAGCGCGACCTCTTCCTCCTGCGGTGAATCGATCGGCCAGACCATATTGTCCATCGGCCGGTGCAGCGGCAGCATCCAGGCAAGCAGCCGCTGCAGCCAGGTACCACCGATCAGCGAGCAATCCGGCGCGATGGCCTGGTACATGCTGACCCAACCGAGCGACCTGTCCTGGCTGAACAAATTATGAAGATGCGTCGTGCCGCTGCGCCAGTGGCCGATGATGAAGATGGGTGGTTCGGAAATTTGTGTATGCCTGATCTGCCGGCCAAAGAGCACAAGCTCGGCGTAACGGAGCGGCTGCAGCAGCAGGCTCATGGCGGTCAACAACAGTGCCCGCGGCCAGTAGCGCAGCGACACTTCGCAAAGATACGGCACCAGTCGCAGGATATTGCCGGGGCGGATAAAGCTGTTGAACGTAAGCTGATAGCGCAGGTTGGTCCAGAACGCGGAGGCCCGCCGCGTCCTCTCTGTCCCATCAACCGGACCGATGCGGCGACGGGTCATGCCAGTGCTCCGGATCGACGTTCCCTGGAACCCGGCGGCGCCGGCAATGCAATGCCGCACGCCGCACGCCGCACCGCAATGCGGGCCGGCGCGGGCAGCAGATCGAACGCGCGCAAGCAAAGATACGACCAGAACGGAAAGTAGCAGACCCGTTGGCGACGCTGGATGGCGCGCAGGATTCTTGGCATGGCCTTGTCTAGCGGCATGCACCAGCGCGACCGGATGCGGTCTGCCGTCATGGGCGTCGCGATGAAGCCGGGGCAGATCGTGGTGACGCGAACGCCACTGCCGTGCAACTGGAACCGCATGCCATCCATGCCAACATTTAGTGCGGCCTTCGACGCGCAATACGCCGTCATGTGCGGCAGCGCCTGCAACGACGCGAGGCTGGAGATGGCGACGATCTGTCCGCTGCCGCGGCGCCGCATATTGGCAGCGATCGGCGCCAGCACGTTGAACGTGCCGCAGACGTTCGTGATCATCATACGTTCGGCGGCCACGGGGTCGAAATCCGCTCCGGCCTCCTGGTCGGCCACGCCGGCGGCGGCAATGGCCAGGTCGATCGGGCCGACTCGGCGTTCGACTTCGGCCACGATGCCGGCCATGGCCTCGCGGTCGGTAACGTCGGCGGGAAATATGCAGAGCTGGCCTGTGGCTTCTCTGCCGAGCTCCTCCAGTAGCGCGGTCCGGCGGGCGATGGCGACCACGATCCGGCCTTGCGACAGATAATGCTGCGCCAGGGCGCGGCCGATGCCGGAGGACGCGCCGGTGATCAGCACGACCATGGCTCAGCCTCCTGCCGCGGCAACGCGATCCAGTACCGGATCGGCGACACGGCGAAACAGCGGCGTGACCAGCGCCAGCAGCATCATGAATCCGAAGGGATACGGGTAGCTCGGGATCGGCGTGGTTGCCAGCGCGTGATACGGCTCCTGCGGGCGCGTATGATGGTCGCCGTGGCGCAACAGATTGAGCAGCGCGAAGTTGCTGATGCGGCACTGCATCGACCAGGCATGATGCGAGCGTATCGGCTCATAGCGGCCATTCGCGTCAGCGTGGCGGCGCAAACCGTAGTGCTGGACGTAATTAGTCCATTCCAGGCTAAGGATCGCGACGAGGCTTTGCAGCAAAAAGAACAACCCGCCGGTCCAGCCCCAGATCGCGATGGAAAGAAGCAGCCAGAGCAGCGACAGGCCGTACCAGGCGAGGAGCTCGCTCTGCCACAGCGGCCGGTGCTGATGCATCAGGCGTGCGGCGTCGTGACGCAGCGCCTCGCGCGGACTGGCGATCAGGCAGCGCAGCCAAAAGGCATAGATTGAATCGCCGCGTCGTGCGGAGGCGAAATCGCGCGACGTGCCGACGTAACGGTGATGCACGCGAAGATGCACCACCTTGAATGCTCCGAAGCACGACATGGACAAGAGGAGCCCGCCGCAGCAGCGATCCACCAGCGAGCGTCGATGGATCAGCTCGTGCGCGACGGTTATGCCAAACAGGGCGGCAGACAGTCCGGTGGAGAACAGCCAGAAGATGCTGCCGGCAGGCCCAAGGTTGCCGTGCGCCCAGAACTCCGTCGCGACCGCCAGCGCGGCGATCTGGGCGGGAACCGCGCCCAGCGGAAGCAGGCGATGGAACCATGCCGCGGTGGAGACACCTGGCACGGCCTCGATTCCGGTCATGCCGGCCATCGTCAGCGAGGGAACCACCACGAACGCAACCAGCAACGGCATGCTGGCAAACAGCGTTGGCGCGTGCGTCAGGTGCCCGAAAAGCGCAGACAGCATCAGCAATCCCGGGATTGCATAACACAGCAGGAAGGCGACGCCCGCTGCCCTGCCCTCGCGCGCACACATGATCGCGTCCCTCGCGTCAGAATGCGGTCTGCACGACGGCCGCGGCCATGCCAGCGCTCACCGGCACCAACGCAATCTGATCGCCACGATCCAGCACGCCTTGTTCCTGCGCCAGCGCGATACCAACCGGCACGCAGGCGGAGACCACGTTGCCGAAGCGCGGGAACACTTCAAGATACATGCGGTCGCGCTTGACACCGCAGTTGCGCAGGATGGTCTCGCAGAGCTGCTTGGCCGGAGCGTGCGGAATGAACCAGCGCTTCGCATGCACGTCGGGCACCGTGCGCTGGATCAATTCCTCCGACATGCGCTTGCCTTCGTCGAACAGCTCGCGGCCGAAGGAGACGAACTTGTTGTTGCCGTTGAGGCCCAGGCGGTTGGATGGCGCGACGAAATCCTCGTAGCCGGGCAGCGGGATCGTGCACAGGTCCGCCAGGTCGGGACGCGACGTGAAATCGAATTGCCAGTCCTGATCGCCCGGCACGAGGATTGTGGCAGTCGCCGCCTCGCCAATCGTGAACATGGGAAAGGTGTAGGAGAGCGAGTCCAGCGACTCGATTTCCCACTTGTCATGGATTCCCATGTGGAACTCGCCATTGACGATCATGGCGTTGCGGAACGTCCCCGCGTTCAGCATGTGCTGGGCGATCTGCACTGCACGAACCCAGCTCATGCACGCATCGGTGACGTCGAAGCAGTTGGTGGTGCGCATGCCGCGCGCCTTCGCATAGAAATAGGCATTAGCCGGTTCGACGAAACCGCGACCGACGCCGCAATAGATCAGCAGGTCGATGTCATCGGCGGCCATGCCGGCGCGATCCAGCGCATCGTCCATCGCGCCGAGAATCACATCGACGGCCTTCTCGCCGCGCGCGGTATCGCGCACGTGGCGCGTATGCGCGCCAAGCCTGTCGTACAGCGTGCGGACCATGCGGAAATACATGGTCTTGCGCAGGGTGGGGACCTGCGGGTTCAGGCGATCGACCATTTCGACCATGTCGCCGTTCGTCATGATGCGTGATGGTACGCGATAGGCGATGGCGGCGATTTTCACGGTCCCCTCCTGGCCTCGTCTGCGGCGGCGGGGGTCTCGCACGCGTTCGGTGCGGACGGCTGTGAGGTACATCACCGGATCGAAAGAATCCGGCGTCAATTTTGTTCCGTGCGGGCGATTGCGTCCGCTGTCGTTACGAGGCGCGGAGGTACCAGTCCATGATCTGCCGGCCCTGCCAGAACACCGTGCCGGGACGCGCCGCCATATGCGCCAGTGCTTGCTCGAACCAGCCGATGCGATGCGGCACGCCGCTGATGAACGGATGCACCGCGAGGCCCATCACCTTGGCGCCCTGCGTTTCGGCTTCCGCATACAGCCGGTCGAACTGCGCCACCGTGCGATCGAGCAATTCGCGCGCGGTGTGATGTTGAATCATCATGATGGGAATGTCGTTCAGCTCGACGCTGTACGGCATGGTCAGCAGCGGGCCGTGCGCGGTGCGCAGCGTGCAGGGCAGATCATCCACCACCCAGTCGGCGCAATAACGGATGCCGGCTTCAGCGAGCAGCTCCGGCGTGTCCAATGTTTCGGTGAGGCCGGGCGCGAGCCAGCCGACGATGTCGTGGCCGCCCGCGGCGCGTAACGCATCGATCGTGGAACGGATCATCGCGCGCTGGTCCGCAACGTTGTGCGTCGCGGTCTGCTGGAAGCCGTGCCCCATGAACTCCCAGCCCGCATCGCGTGCCGCCTGGGCGACGCGCGGATAGGCGGCGGGCACGCTGCCGTTGATGGTCATGGATGGCGCGATGCCGTGCGCGTCCAGCGCCGCCTTGATACGCCAGAAGCCGACACGCATGCCGTATTCGTGCCAGGCCCAGTTGGGCAGGTCGGGGATGACGGACGCACCTTGCGGCGCGGTCAGCACCTGGCGCGGCATGGGTCGGTCGATGTCCCAGTTCTCGACGTTCACCACGATATACACGGCGACGCGCTTACCGTCGGGCAGCGCGAGGCGTGGCCGGTCGATGCTGGCCTGATAGTCGATGCGGGCGGTGGGTTTCATGGGGTCTGTCATGGTGCGGGAGGATGAACGGGGAGGGTTGGGAGTTCAAGGCTGCCGCAAACCGCCGCCCCCCGTCTGTCATTGCGGGTTGCCACCGGCCAATGGTTTGACCCACCCTGGATGAAACTCCGCCCCCCCCCGTCATTGCGAGGCCGCTTGGCCGAAGCAATCCCGTTCGTGACGAGCCGCCGGCCGCTCGTCACGAACGAGATTGCTTCGGCCAAGCGGCCTCGCAATGACGGAAATGGCCCATTTTTATCCAGAGCGGGTCTGCGTCGGCTGGTGGCAACTCCCAATAACGTCTGTCGCGGGCGGTGCCGTTGGACGACCTGAGCAAGCGTGGCGTCACTCGCCCTTCGGCAAATCAATCCCCGCCAACGCCTGCCACACGCGTATGACGAACGCGTCGTCCTTCGCACCCTCGCCATGCGCGGCGGCGGCCAGGAACAACTGATGCGCCGCGGCGGCCAGCGGCAGCGGGAATGTCAACGCCCGCGCCTGATCCAGCACGATGCCCAGGTCCTTGACGAAGATGTTCACTGCCGACAACGGCGTATCGTCGCCTGCAAGAATATGCGGCACGCGGTTCTGCCACATCCACGAACTTCCCGCAGATGACGAGATCACGTCGTACAGCGTGCGCGGATCGGCACCCGCGCGGATGCCGAGCGCCAGAGCCTCGGCCGCGGTCGCGATATGCACGCCGGCGAGCAACTGATTCACCATCTTCACCGTGCTGCCGACGCCAGGCTCCGCGCCGAGCTTCCATACCTTGGTGGAGATCGCATCCAGCACCGGCTGCCCCTTGGCGAATGCCTCGTCCGAGCCCGACGCCATCACCGTCATCGTACCGGCCTGGGCGCCAAGCTGGCCGCCGGAGACTGGGGAATCCAGCATCAGGAAGCCGGCCTCGGTAACGCGCTTGCCCAATGCGCGCGCGGCTTCCGGCGCGACGGTGGCACAGCACAGGATCACCGCGCCGGGGTGCAAACGCGCCAGACAGCCGGCATCGCCGAACAACACCGCTTCGGTCTGCGCCGCGGTAACGACGAACACCACCACGGCGTCCAGATCCGACGGCAGTTCCGCCGGTGCGGATACAGCCGCCGCGCCCGCGGCAGCAAATTCCGCGCGCACCGCCTCGCGGACTTCGCAGCCGATCACGGCATGGCCCTTCCGGTGCAGGTTCAGCGCGGCGCCCATGCCCATGGTGCCCAAACCGATCACGCCGACTTTCATGCGGGCAAACCTTCCCTGCGGGCCGCGAGACCCTCGCGGCATGGCTTCAAGACAAGGCGGCAAACTGCGCGCGACCCGGCCGCCGCGTCCACCCTCGGAGACGCGGCACGCACCCACCGTGTTCAGGCGGCGAAACTCGGCATCCATGACTTGCTCTGGTGGCCGCAGCAAGTCATGGATGCCGACCTTCGTCGGCATGACGTGGGGCGACGAAGCGTTTCATCCAGGGCGAGCCGGCCGCCGCCGATCGTGGCCAACCCGCAATGACAACAAGTGTCTCAGCGCCCGTGTCTGAACCGGTCCACCGCCGCAACAAGCGCGCGCCGGATGCCAGGTTCCAGCGCGGAATGACCCGCATCCGGCACGATCGTCAGCCGCGCGGAACGCCATGCCGCCGCCAGATCAAATGCCGTGCGCGCAGGGCAGATCATGTCGTAGCGGCCTTGCACGATCTCCGCAGGGATATGGCCGATGCGGTCCATGCCTGCGAGCAAACCGCCGGACGGCAAGAACAAATCGTTGGCGAAATAATGCGCCTCGATGCGCGCCAGGCCGAGCGCGGTGCGGTCCTGCGCGAATGACGTGACGGTCTCCGGGCTGGGCAGCAGCGTGCTGCACGAACCCTCATACACCGACCACGCGCGCGCCGCCGGCAAGTGCACCGATGCGTCGGGATGCACCAGGCGGCGCAGATACGCGCCCAGCACGTCGCCGCGTTCGTTCTCCGGCAGGAAGCCGACAAAGTTGGCGTGTGCGTCAGGGAAGATCGCCGCCATGCCGTGCAGGAACCAATCCACCTCATGCGGCCGGCCGAGGAATACGCCGCGCAGCACGCAGCCCTGCACCCGCTCGGGGTAGTCCTGCGCATACGCCAGCGCGAGCGTGGAACCCCAGGAGCCGCCGAACAGCAGGAAGCGCTCGACGCCGAGATGGCGGCGCAGGGTCTCGATGTCGGACACCAGGTCTTCGGTGGTGTTGTTGTCCAGATTGCCAAGCGGGCGCGACCGCCCTGCCCCGCGCTGGTCGAAGATCACCACGCGCCAAAAATCCGGGTCGAAGAACCGCCGATGCACCGCGCCGGCGCCCGCACCCGGCCCCCCATGCAGGAACAACGCCGGCCTGCCCCGTGGATTCCCCACCTGCTCCCAGTACATCACGTGGCCGGCGGAGAGCGGCAGGTAGCCGGTCTCGAACGGTCCGATCTCGGGATACAGGTCGCCGCGTGGCATGATGGCGGATGGTATAGGCGGCGGGTCGGATGGAACAAGGTGGCTTGCAATGACGCGGTTGTGGATCGGGTTGGGCTCCGTTGCCGGCCTGCTGGCGGTGGCGATGGCGGCGCTGGCCGCGCATGGGCTGGAGGCGATCGGCCCGGCCCGGCTGGGCATGGTGCGCAGCGCGGTGCAGATGCAAGGCTGGCACGCGCTTGCCCTGCTGGCGTGCGGGCTGTGGACGCCGCGCGGCGGACGCCTGGTGGACTGGGCGGGCGCGGCATTCTCGGCAGGGCTGGTACTGTTCTGTGGTTCGGTGTACGCGCTGGCGCTCGGCGGTGCCGCGGTGGGCCTGCTGCCACCGGTCGGGGGTACGCTGCTGATGGCCGGATGGCTGCTGCTGGGGGTTTCCGCGGTGCGTTGGCGATGACGCAACGCGCCCTGACGCGGCGCGGCCCGGTACGGCCAGGCCCGGCTGGGAGCCGAAGCCTTTCCTTCCTTTGCTTCCGAGTGCCAGCCGCGAACGACCTGGAAGCAGTCGAAGTAATTGATGCCTTGAAAACTGCGCAGGTACGCGTCCAGGACACCTTGCAGGAAACGCTGAATCTCACTCACGCCGATCCGATACTCGCCCATGTTCGGGGCAAAGAAATGGAAATGCCGATTCATCCCAGGCGTGCCGCCCCAGGCGTGGGACGCAACCATGTGCCCCGCGCTTCCTGTATTGGTGTAGAGGAACTAGAAGCGCGAACGATTGACGTGATTGACCAGAGCCGAGGCGGTGCCTCTTACGTCGGTGAACGTGTTGTCCACGGCCGAGCCCGCCTTAATGCGGAGTACATAGACACGCAGAGCCTCCGCATACATTGCCTGGTATTGCTGTTCGACCGAACCGGCGCCGGTGCCGGCACGCAGATGGATGTCCTGGGTTTTGCCGGCCCATCGGTAGGCCGCGCCGCCGGCGGTACCGATCAGCGCTTACAAGCGGAGCTGAGCATCCTCCTGGTGGAACATCATGCGACGGGCCAGCCAAATCATCGACCGGCCAGTGCAAATGCCATTGCGCTCCGGGTCCCGAAGGAATCAGCGACGCACACGCAATATTCGTGTCATGCCGGCACCTGTCGCGGCCGTCGTTCCGGCGCGCGTGCGTGCGAACCGCCGTGTTCCTGCCATTCCCAAGGACCGTCCACATTAACGCCCTGGGCCCGCAGCATCTCGACATGATCCTCGGCGTCGTCGTGCGGCCGGTAACCGAGAAATGCCCAGTTCGGATCGAACGTCTTGATGCGCGTATTGTTGGAATAACCATTGACGATCAGGCAGCCGGGATCGGGGTGGCGCAGCGCGCAATCCACCAGTCGCGCCACGTCGCCCGGGCTCAGCCAGGTCGCCAGCGAGCGCTGGTCGATCGGCAGCGTGCGGAACGTGCCGATGCGCAGCGAGACCGATCGGATGCCGTGGCGTTCGAAATACTCACGCAGCATCGTCTCGCCGAACACTTTGAATGCGCCGTACAGGCTGTCGGGGCGTGGCGGTAGCGCGGGCGTGACGCGCTCGGTGATCGGATAACAGCCGAATGCGTGGTTGCTGCTGGCATAGACGATGCGCTCCACGCCGGCGAGGCGGGCGGCTTCGAACACGTCGAACACGCCGCGCACGTTGACCCGGAACAAGTCGTCCAGCGTGTAATCGCCGCCGACACCGGTCATGTAAACAACGGCCTTCACGCCCTGCATCATGCGGTCCAGCGCCGCGCGATCGCCAATGTCGCTGACGATGCATTCCTCGTTGTTGGCGGGATCCGCGATCGAACGGATGTCGGTCAGCCGCAGGTGGCGCCAGGCGGAACGCAGGCCGGTGCGCAGTGCCGTGCCAATGCCGCCGGCGGCGCCGGCGATCAGCACGCGGTCGGAATGTGGATCGATCATGATGGCATTCCTTTCATGGCCGTCGCGCCCGGCGGCCCGAGTTCTTCTGAACAATGGCCACGGCGATCAGGATGAACGCAGCGAGGCGCAGCAGGTAGATCCAGCTTTGCTCCTCGCGCGGGACATGCCCGGCCGCAAGCAGGAACTGATTGAGCGCGAGCAGCCAGAAGGCAACGGCAAAGGCGACGAACAAAACGTCGCGGCTGCGCGACCAGAATTTCAAAAAGAACAATCCGGCGACCAGCTCGCCGGCGGTGATCATGCCGGATAGGACGAGACTGAGGGTGCCCACGGCTAATCGATCTCCCATACGAAGCCGTATAACAGCACGGCGATCGCAAGCAGGCTGGATGCCAGCCGCATAGGCGACAGGTCGATCTTCGGCAACAGGATGATATCGACGAACACCAGCGCGCTGTTGAGCGACAGCAGGCAGAAGCAGAAACCGCTCCATAGCAGCAGCGCCTGGCGGTTGCGACGGTAGCTGGACAGCAGCAGCCAGGCGCACAGCGCGCTGGTGAACATGCAGAGCAGATAAACGACCGGTTCGAACATCGGCCTGGCCCTACTTCCTGAAGCGGAACGCGTCCGCGAACGTTTGTATCTTGTCGGTCGGCGACGTGAGTATGGTGCGCACCACGGCCAGCGGCTTGCGATTATAGAGATCGACGACGTCGCGGATCGTCTCGGCCAGTGCGGATGAAGCGGGTCTGTAGCGAACCATCCCCGCCTCGTCGAGCCGCACCAATCCGACAGACTCGAGTGCCGACAGCCCCTCGGTCACCACGCGGGTATTGGCGCGCAGCGCCGCGACGAGTTCCGCCGTTGGCCATGCGCGATCGGCGCCCTGTTGCATGAGAACCAGAAGTTCCAGCGTCCAGACAGAGCGAATGGTGTCTTGTACGAAGGCAAGGACGTCGTCTTCTTCCACCGCGCCGCACGCACAAAGTTTTTTGCTGATGTGCCAAAACAATCAGCCGAGGTACAAAGCATAACAAGCGAGCGCGCCCGCGCAACCAGGCAGGCGACGCGCCTGGATCAAAACTTTGCATTTGCGCAACAGCAAAACCGCTGGCGGACTGGCCCGCCGATACAATGCCGCGGGAACCGATCGGCTTAGCGGGCCTCACCGGCAAACCCGGTTTGCAACGCCGCGAGGCGGTCGAATGCCGCCTGCGGCAGCGGTCCTTTCTGCACGGCCGCGAGCGCGTCTTCGAACTGCTGCGGCGTCGCCATTCCCACGAGGATGGTGCCCATGGCGGGATGCGAGATCGCAAAGCGGACCGCGGCCTCGGCAAGCGAGCCGGCCGCACCTTCCGCGACCAGCGGCGCCAGCCGGCGCGCGCGCGCCAGGTCCGCGTTGTACGAATTGGCCGAACCAATCGGTTCCGGCGGCGGGCTGGCGATCGGGTGACGCTCCGCCTCGCCCGACAGCGCGCCGCCGGCGAGCACGCGAATGCCGATCACGCCGACCCCCGCGGCCTGTGTGTGGTCGAACAAGCGGCCGTAGTCCTGCGCTGGATAATTGGCCGGCAGCGCGATCGCGGCGCTGGGGTTCAGCATGTTGTAGCTGACCTGCGCGCTGTCGAAGACTCGCGCGTCGATCACCTGGTGCAAGGCCGCGGTGTCGCCGACCGCGGTGATGCCGAGGAAGCGTGTCTTGCCCTGTTGCCGCAGCTTGTCGAACGCGGGCACGACCTCGTTCAGCACCTGCGCGGCGGACAGCGTGTCGCCGCCGCCGGCGACGGTGATCGCGTTGTGCAAGTGGAAGATGTCCACGCGCGGCAGGCGCAGGCGTTGCAGGCTGGCTTCCAGCGATTGCGTGACGGCATCGGCGATGCGGCCGAAATCGGACGCGGGCAGGCGCACCTTGGTGCCGACGATGGCGTTGGCCGGTTTCAGCGTCGCCAGCACGCGGCCGAGATTCTTTTCCGACTCGCCATTGCCGTACTGCACCGCGGTGTCGAAGTAATTGACGCCGACTTCCAGCGCGCGGGCGACCGCCCTGTCCTGATCGGCCGGTGCGCCACGCACCATCAATCCGCCGACCGCGCCGCAGCCGAAGCCGAGCAACGAGACCTGCATGCCGGTCCGGCCGTATGTGCGCATTTCCATGTTGGGTTCCTCTCGGCTCGCAGGCGGCGCGCCGCCGCGCCTATAGCTTGGCTTGCCCCCCGATTGCTCGCAACAGATACCCACCGCGGCGTTAAGCCAGGAGCAATATCTTCCTGGTAGCGAGACCTCGGCAAATACGCCTGATCGAGGTCCAGCATCCTGGCTGCCCTGCCCGCCCCTATGCCTGGTTTGCAGCAGGTCTGGCACGGCCCGATCGCCAGCGGAGCCGTCGCGGCGGGAGGCGTGACGCTTTATCGTGTTTGGGGCGGCGCCAGCGCCCAGCAGGGAGCGTGGCTGACCCCTACCGTGCCGGCCGCGTCGTCGGTCGCCCGAAGCATGTTGGCCCTGCCATCGGGCAACAATGCTGAATTCGTCTCGGCGGTCCGCGTGCCCGAAGGCACCTGGATACAGATCGGTATCGTGGCGCCGGCGTTCGGCCAGCCCGGAGGCGGCGCACAGATTCAGTTGCTTGAACGCATCCCGCTCAATAGGTTTGGCCCTGGTGTACGCCTGCCTCCCTGATGAGGTCACCGCATGAAGACCGCAGTCTTTCGTTCTCCCGCGTTGCGACTGAGCGTGTTCCGATCCGGCGACGGTTCGGTGACATGGGAAGGAACGTACAACGGGATGGCGATAAAATTCGCAATGCCCGTCGATGGCGATTGCGTGATCATGTTGGATCCGGACGCCAGCAAGGAACGCGTCTTCAGGAACTTGCTTCGGGTTGAATGCAATGGGCGACAGCGATGGCTCGCGGAACTGCCAGCCGATCCGGACACATTCCTTGACGTGCAGCGCGAGGGGGAAGCACTGATGGCACGCACCTGGAGCGGATTCAGGATGCGCGTCGATGCAGCTTCAGGCAAGACGCGCAGCCAGGAATTTACGAAATAGCGCCGCATCCAGGTGTATCGTTCAGCCGCCGTAGAGCCCGGCGCCGCGCGCCCGCACCTTGGCCAGCGCGACCAGCAATTCCATCGTCGGCACCGCGACCCCTGCCATCTGCGCCAGCGCCACCGGCGCATCGAACAAGCCATCGACCTCCATCGGGCGGCCGAGTTCCAGGTCCTGCAGGATGCTCGGCTTGTGGTCCATGCCCTTCTGGCCGGCGATGCGCTGGTCGAAGCCGTGGTTGGGCCTGGAGCCGAGCGCTTCGGCGACCGCCGCGGCTTCCTGCATCACGCGCTTGCCCGCGGCGGCGCAGGCTGCTTCCGCATAGACGTGGCGCGGCGCGACGCCGGCCAGTACCGCCAGCGTGCCGCCGGCCAGGTTGTTGATCAGCTTGTTCCAGAGCTCGGTGCGGATGTCCGGCGACGCCTCGCCGGCGATGCCGCCGGCACGCAACAAAGCCGCCAGCGCCTCGGCGCGGTCGGAGACGCGGCCATCAGGTTCGCCGAACACGACACGGCTTTTCGGTTGCTCCACGTCGATCACGCCGGGCGCGGTGACCTCGCTGGCGGCATAGACCACGCCGCCGATCGCTCTTTCGGGGCCGACGCCGCGCCACAGCACGTCGTCCGGGTCGATGCGCGGCAGGCGGCGGCCTTCCAGCGCGCCGGGCAGCGCGTGGAAATACCACCAGGGGATGCCGTTCATGACGAACGCGACGCCGGTGTCGGGGCGCAGCAGCGGGCCGATGCCGGCGGCGACCTGCGGCAGCGACGGCGCCTTCACCGTCACCACCACCGCATCCTGCGGTCCGAGCGCGGCGGGATCGTCGGCGGCGTGCACACGCACGTTGAACTGGCCATCGACGGCGTGGACGGTCAGGCCGTTGGCCTGGATCGCCGCCAGGTGCGGGCCGCGCGCCACGACGGACACCTCGGCGCCGCCGCGGGCGAAGCGCATGGCCAGATGGCCGCCGATCGCACCGGCGCCGTAAACGCAAACCCGCATGAAGTGTCTCCCCTGGGCGTTGGGCGGTATCGGACGACGGCGGGGCGGTGGGCGTCAACATGCGGGCATCGCGCGCAACCGGGGAGCGGACCGCACACGCCTGCAGCGGCGTTGATGGCCGTTGCCGCCTTCCCCTGTTAGACTGCTGCGATGAACGTCACCGTCCGCATCCCTGACGAACTGGCCGCACGGCTCGCCGCCGATGGCGCCGATCTTGAACGCCGCGCGCTGGAAGCCTTCGCGCTTGCCGAATACCGGGCCGGCCGGCTGACCCGGCCGGAGCTGCGTCGCCTGCTCGGTTTCGGCACGCGCTACGAGCTCGACGGCTTCCTCAAGGCGCATGGCGTCAACGAGGGCATGACTCCGGAGGAGTTTGAGCGCGATACAGCGACGTTGGACCGCCTTGGTCTTTAACACATGCAGGCCGTCGCCGACACCGGCCCTTTGAACTACCTGGTGCTCATCGGGCACATCGGCGTGGTACCTCAATTGTTCGACCACGTTTGCATTCCTCGGGTCGTTCGCGACGAACTCAACAATCCGATGACGCCAGCGTTGGTTCGAGCCTGGATCGGCGCGCCACCCGGTTGGCTGTCCATCCTGCCCAATCGAACGGGAGCGAACCCTTCGCTCGCCGCCCTCGACAACGGCGAACAAGCGGCCATCGCGCTTGCCGCTGCGATCCAGGCCGACGTTCTGCTGATCGATGCTCGGGCCGCGCTCGCCGGCGGCCGACTTCAGGAATCCGCCCCTCCAGCCCGTCAACGCAGCACCGAGACTCTGCGGAACCGGCGGTCGCGACAAGGCCGCGACCGCCTGCCCTGGTCAGGCGTTCGCACCCGACAGGATCGGACCAAACGGAACGTAGCGCTTGCCGGTGAAGCGCCGCATCTGCGCCTGGTGGATCGCATCGAAGTTGGTCGGGCTGGTGTTGACCAGGATGCCCGGCAGCACCATCGGCAATGCGAGATTATGCAGGCTGGCGCACTGCTTCATCACGTTCTCGCGCGTCAGGTCATCGCCGCACCGCTGCAGAATGTGCGTCATCGTCTGGGCGATCGAATAACCGTAGGTGGTCTGGTTATCGGTCTTGTCGCCGGTCGGATAGTACTTGTCCATGAACGCAAGCCACTGCTTGTAGCCGGCGTCGTTGAGCCATTGCGGATCGGTGGGGTCCTTGAAGGACGTGTCGCTGATGATCCCCTGCGCGTTTTCAAAACCCGCAGGCTGCAGGGTCGCGCCGACGGACGAGGCGATGCCATTCAGGATGTGCAGCGGCTTCCAGCCGATTTCAGCCACCTTCCGGATCGCCAGCGCGCCGAACTTGGGAATCGCGACCGTGACGAGGGTATCGCAGCCCGCCGCCTGCAACTGGACGATCTGCGAGTCGACGGTCGGGTCGGAGGTCTCATAGCTCTGCTTCGCCGTGATCAGCGTCGCGGCCTTGGCGCCGAGCCCGTCGATCACGCCCTTCAGATAGTCCTTGCCGAAATCGTCGTTCTGATACAGCACGCCGACCTTGGCATCGGGTTTGTTCTTCAGGATGTACGCCGCGTAGATGTGCCCCTCGGCCTGGTAGCTGATGAAAAAGCCCATGGTCCACGGGTGGCCCTTCGGGTCGTTCCACTTGGTGGCGCCGGTGCCGGGGAACAATTGCGGCACATGCTTTTCGTTCAGGTAGCGCCAGACCGCGCTGTTGGTCGGGGTGCCGATCGAAGAGACCAGCAACAGGACGCCGTCCTCTTCCACCAGCTTGCGTGTCATCTCGACCGTCTTCGGCGGGGAGTATGCGTCGTCGTAGGAAATCCAGGTGATCTTGCGCCCGTTTATGCCGCCCTCGGCGTTGACCTTCTTGAAATAGGCTTGTGCCGACAGCGGGAACGGGGCGGCGTTCGCGAGCGGCCCGCTATAGGGGCCGGTGTTGCCGAGCTTGATCTCGGTGTCGGTAACACCCGGCCCATATTTCTTGGCGGCGCGGGCGGGCACCGCGGTCGCGGCGAGCGCGGCCGGTGCGGCGGCGAGGATCGTGCGGCGTGTCAGATTGGTCATCGTGGTCTCCCTGTTTGTATGCCTAACGTCTGTTGTCCAGATCAGCGGCTTTTTGGTTCCGGACCATGCGCGGCGCCGCCAGGACGGCCGCAGCGTGATTCGGGAGCACATGCTTGCCAGGCGAGTGGATAGCGATGGAAAATCGGAGCGTGGCACGCCTGTTCTCGCACGAATCTCAGGCAGCAGGGGGTCAGGTAAAACAGCGCAATAAAGTCAGGAAATACCCGACATCAGGCGGCGTTGGATGCCGCGCGGCTGGGGGCTCCCGCTATTCCCATGCCGCCGATTTCATCAGTGTGCATCAGTGGTTCCAATTCTTGCTTTGGCAGCAGAAAGCAAGAATTGGAACCACAGATGCACACTGATGAACTGTGCCGCCCCAAGGTCAGTTGGCAATTCGCTGGATCTCGCGACGCGGTTTGCCGAAGTTAAGCAACCAGCAAAGGCCGAGCCCTGTCGGTTTGAGGTAATTGATGGATTGTGCGGTGTGCACGCGATCCAGCGCCTTCACGGCCTGCAATTCCACCACGACGGTGCCCTGGACGAGCAGATCGGCGGTATAGTCGCCGATGGTCACGCCATCGTATCAAACCTTGATCGCATGCTGCTGCGAGACGTCGAGCCAGGTCTTTCGTAACTCGTGCGCGAGAGCCTGCCCCCGCGAAGGCGGGGGGGGCGTTCTCATATACCTTTTCAAGAAAGCCGCAGCCGAGCGTATTCATCACCCGGAAGGCGCAGCCAATGATTTTCTCCGATATCACGTCGGAACGATTTCGTTCTGGTGCATCGGTGGGTCGAATAGTGCTGCCTGTCGATGGCAGAAAAACCTTGCCAAAACGTTGACAGACGGCGCCGCAGACTCGCCGGACCGTATGCCGAGGCGAATCGTGGCCCGTTGCGGCTCGATGGCCCGGGCAACGCCGAAATCCAGGCGTCTCTATGATGCGTTGGCGCCGATAATCACCCACTCGATCTCCTGAAAACCCCTTTGAACCAACGTCGCGGCAACACTGCTGGTACACGCCTATCATGCCGCGCGTGAAGATGCCGAAGAAGCCTTCGACGGAGTTGGTCGTCACGTCGCCGCGCGCATATTCCTTGCGGCTATGGTTCACCATCTCATGCGTGGCGAACTCGCGACCAGGCGACGGATACAGTTGACTTTCGTCAGTGTGCAGCCGGGACTTGCGATCCGCGTTGCGCACCAGGAAATCGCGAACGTTCTTTGCCGTGACGTGGTTCATGTGCGGCGCGCGGGCTGCACCGCCGCGTTGCACCAAGGCGACGATCGGACGCTTCCAGGCGCCGCCGGGCTTTCCGCACTTGGCGAACGGCCGGCCCTTGCGTTAGGCGCTGGCGACTGGGGTCTCGCGCTTGCCGTGATACGCCTCATCGGTTTCGATCGCCTCGCCGGGGCCACCAAGCGGGGTCGGCCATCGCCTCGCGGATGCGGTGCGCCATGAACCAAGCCGTCTTGTACGTCACGTCCAGCATGCGATGCAGTTGATGGGCCGACACGCCCTTCTTGCTGGCGTTCGTCAGGTGATTGGCGAGCATCCATTTGTGCAGCGGGACGTGGCTGCGCGCAAACACGGTGCCGACCGTCGCGGTGAACTGTTCGCGGCAGCCGCGGCAGTTGAACAGACCGGCGCGATGCTTGCCGCCTTTCATACGGACCACGTTGAACGAACGGCAGTGCGGGCAATAGGGGGCAGCCGGCCAGCGGACGGACTCGAAATACGTCCGGGCTGCGTCCTCATCGTGGAAGATGGGATCGGTCAGATCGACGTTGGTCGGGTTGAGTTCCGTCATAGGAATGCGCCCCTATCGGCTGCGACGGCCAACCCTATGAACTCAGCTTTTCTTCCCAGAAAATAGCACCCGCCGGAAAATCGCCCTTGACACCGCCCGCGTTTTGTGTTCTTGTTATGTTCATGACGCAGCCTGCTGCCAGACCCGGCCTAAGCCCACCACCCGATCGCCCCGGCGATCGGACCGCCGGCGCGCCCAGCCGCATCACCCTGCTCATCGGCCTCGTCCTCCGCCTCGTCGGCTTCGGCAAACACCTCACCGAAACAGTGCAGCAGCGCGCCACGTCACCCGGCTTCTCCCTGCTCGCGCAGCCGTTCGGCACGCTCGACATCCGGCTGATCCTTGCGCGCATTGCCCGCGGCGTGATGCGCGCGATGGCGCTCGAGGCATTGCTCCGCCGCCGCGCCGCCCGCGGCCAGGACATCCGGGTCGTCCCTGTCCGCGCGCCACACCAGCCGCACGGTGCCCTGCCCGCTGCCCAACCCGCCGCGCGCCCCGCATCGCGGCAGCGGTGTTCCGACGAACTGGACCTCTCGAATCTGCCCACGTCGAAGGAGATTGCTGCCGAAGTCCGCCGCCGGCCGATCGGCGCCGTCATCGCCGATATCTGCGCCGATTTCGGCATCATGCCGGGCGGCAATAACGGATTCGGCCAGGAACTGAGCCTCGCCGTCATCCTGTATGGCGGCAATCTGCTTCCGGTGCTGCGGACGCTCAGCCGGCGTTCGGCGAAATTCAGCGCCGCGCTGATGCCTGAAGACGGGTCGCACCTCGCCTGGCTGGCGCCAAACGCCGAGGCCGGCGCACTGGCCGCCGTCGCAACCGGACCGCCCTGACGATATTCGTTCGCCTCGCCCAGCACGCCTGACGCACGGGACCGGACCCAGCCGGCCCCGCGGTCGGCGTTGCGGCTGTTACCTCCATTGAGACCCACGTCAGCGCCGCAGCCACACCCGTTGGCAAGGGCGCCGACTTTTCACGACGGGATTGCTGCGGCCTACGCCCTCCCAATGACCGGGCGGGCACGCAGTCATTGCTCGCGATCGGCCTCGAACAAGCCCGCCAGTTCCGCCGCGGCGTCCTGCGTCGTCTGGATCAGCTTCTTTTCATCCCGATAGAACGGTTGGCTCGCGGCCAGCGTCTTCTCGTCGTGCTCGCGGAACAACCCGATCGCGCGGGACGCTGCGTCCGGCTCGATCCCCAGCGCGGTCAGCGATTGCTCCGCCAGAGACAGGCTGGACAGGAACGTCTCCCGCACCAGCCCATCGACGCCACGGTCCATCAGCAGATGCGCGTGGCGGCGGTTCCGCGCGCGGGCCAGGATCTTCAGGTTGGGAAAGTGGCGCCGCGCGGTTTCCACCGTGCGCAATACCGCGTCCATCTCACCCAGCGTCACCACCAGCAGCTTCGCCTCCTCGGCGCCGGCGGCGCGCAGCACTTCGGCGCGCGTCGGATCGCCGAAAAACACGTTGTTGCCATAGCGCCGGACGACTTCGACCTGGCCCGGATCGCGCTCCAGCGCGGTGAAGCGGATGCCGTGCATGGTCAGCACGCGGCCGACGATCTGGCCCATCCGGCCGAAGCCGGCGATGATCGCCGCGCTGCCGTCGGCGACGATCGTATCGTACGCGGGCTCCACGCGCGGCAGCAGCCGTGGGATCAGCAGCGCCTCGGCGCCGGCGAAGACGATCGGCGTCGCCAGCATCGAGGCCGCGACGACCAGCGTCGCCATCCGCGCCTCCGCCGCACCCAGCGCGCCGGCCGTCACCGCGGCGGCGAACAGTACGAAGCTGAACTCGCTGGATTGCGGCAGCGCCAGGGCGAACCGCAGCGCGTTCACGTTGTTCTGCCGCGCCCCGCGCGCCAGGACATAGCCGATCAGCGTCTTGGCCAGCAGCAGCACCGCGGTGGCGCCGGCCAGCAGCGCCGGTTCGGTGCGCGCCAGGCCAAGATCGGCCGACATGCCGACCGAAATGAAGAAGAAGCCCAGCAGCAGGCCCTCGAACGGCTCGATGTCGGCCTGCAGCTCATGGCGGTATTCGGAATCGGACAGCAGGACGCCGGCCATGAAGGCGCCGAGCGACGGCGACAGCCCGGCCTCGGTCGCCACCAGCGCCGTACCGACGACCAGCAGCAGGGCGACGGTGTTGAACACCTCCGGCGTCCTGGCGCCGCCGACCGCGCGGAACAGCGGCCGCATGAGGTAGCGGCCGCCCACCAGGATGGCAGCGATGGCAACCGCGGCGCGGGCCACGTCGTGCCAGGGCACGTGGTCCGGCACCGGGCGGCCGGAGGACAGCAGCGGCACCAGCGCCACCAGCGGGATGAACGCGAGGTCCTGGAACAGCAGCACGGCGAAGGCGTCGCGCCCGGCGCGGCTGGTCAGCAGGTCGCGTTCGGCCAGCATCGGCAGCACGATGGCGGTGGAGGACATCGCCAGGCCGGCCCCCAGCACCGCGGCGGCGCCCCAGTTCATGCCGGTGGCAGCATGCGCCAGCGCCGCCAGCGCCGCGCCGCTGATCGCCACCTGCGCCGGGCCAAGGCCGAACACCGCGCGGCGCATCACCCACAGCCGCTGCGGCCGCAGTTCCAGCCCGATCAGGAACAACAGCATCACCACGCCGAGGCTGGCGATGCTGGCGATCTCATCCACGTTGGTAACCAGCCGCAGGCCGTCCGGCCCAATGGCGATGCCGGCGAGCAGGTAGCCCAGCACGCTGCCGAAGCCGAAGCGGCGCGACAGCGGCACGGCGACGGTGGCGGCGGCCAGCAGGGCGGCGAGCGTGCTCAGCATGTGGCGCGGATCACCGCTCGGTCATGATGCGGTGCCGCCAGTCGCGGGTGATGCGGTCGCGCATCATCGCCACGTCCAGCCAGTTCACCTCCATCATCCGGGCCAGTTGCGCGGGCGACGACGCGGTGCGCGCCAGGGCCGCCTGGTCGAGCTTCACTCCCGAATTGGCGGGGGTGTAGAACAAGTGCTCGGCTATTGCCTGCTGCGCATCGGTACTCAGCGCGTAAGCGATGAAGTCGCGTGCCGCCTCCGGGTTGGCCGAGGCAGCCGTCAGGTTGATGGTCATTACCTGGAAGATGGAGCCCTCGACGGGGATGGCCATGCCCAGCTTGCCGCCGGCGTTGCGCGCGATCATCTGGCCCTCGGCGTTCCAGGCGACGCCGATCGCGCCGTCGCCACCCATGATGGCGCGGTAGATATCGGGGATCGGGTACCAGGTCTCCACCCCCGGCGCGAGAAGGCGGATCGCGTTGATCCCGGTTTCCAGCGACTCGCGGTAGTCGTCGCCGCCGAACACGGCGTTGGCGACCAGGGTGAAGGCGATGCCGGCAGAATCCGGTGCGGGCGGCAGGATGATCTGGCCGCGCAGGTTCCTTTCCCACAGCACGCGCCAGGTGGTCGGCGCCGGGCGCACCTGTTGCGGCGAATAGGCGATGGCCAGGCAATCCAGCATCACGGCCGGGCCGGCGACGCCCTTGGTGAACGCGGCAGCGGGAAGGGCGAGCCCGGGCAGCGACGCCGGCCCGAGGGACACCAGCAGCTTCTGGTCCGTGGCGGTCGCCGCCGCGATGATCTCCAGCAGCGCCACGTCGATCGGCGGGATGACGCGGTGGGAGTGCAAGGCATCGACGATCTGGTCGGACGCAGCGGCGGGATAATAGGTGATGTCGAGGCCTGGATTGCGCCGGCGGAAGGGATCGATCACGGCAGTGTCGTAGGCGGGCTGGAACAACCCCGCCGGGCCGGCGATGGTAAGGCTGCGCCGCGCCGCGCGAGCCAGACGCGGAACCGGCGCCGCCAGAGCGGCAGCGAGCAGGCTGCGGCGCGCGAGGGGCATCGCCGTGTCTCCGTGGAGAGAAGCACGGCAGTTTGCACGCGATTGTCGGCGAATGTCAGTGGCGGTTGCGCGACGCCCGGCGGCGGCAAAAAAAGGGGCGGCGCAGACGAACCGCGCCGCCCAAGTGGGTCGCGCGTCCTTGCGGAGCGCGACATCGGGGAGGAAACAGGACACCGGCGAAGCGCCGGCTCCGTGCCTGGCAATATGCGGTGAGAACCCTTGTGAAAGGTTAACGGCTGCGTGTTTTCCACGACATTCCGGAGAATTTCTTCGTGACCGCCGATGCACCAGCCACCGTCACTGTTCCGCCGCCCCGCACAGGGCCGCTGGTCGGGTTCAAAGTATTGGAAATAGGGCATTATATCGCCGCGCCCTTCTGCACCCGCATCCTCGCGGACCTGGGCGCCGAGGTGATCAAGATCGAGCCTCCCGGCGGCGATCCGTTCCGCGGCTGGGGCGCGTCGGTCAACGGCAACTCGGTGTGGTTCAGCATCCACGGGCGCAACAAGCTGTCCGTCGTGCTCGACCTGAAGCGCGAGCGCGACACTCTGCTGAAGCTGGCGGCGCGGGCGGACGTGCTGGTGGAGAACCTGCGGGCGGGACAGCTCGAGCGGCTTGGCCTGGGGCCGGACGCGCTGCACGCGGTGAACCCGCGGCTGGTGATCGCACGGATCTCCGGCTACGGGCAGGATGGGCCGTATCGCGACAAGCCGTCGTTCGGCGCGATCGGCGAGGCGATGGGCGGGCTGCGTCACCTCACCGGCCACCCCGCCGGCGCCAGCGAGTTGCCGCCACCGCGCTGCGGCATCTCGATCAGCGACGACCTGGCCGGGATGTACGCGGCGATCGGGCTGCTGTCGGCGGTGTGGCAGCGCGACGTGGCCGGGACCGGGCGTGGGCGGGTGATCGACGTGAACCTGGTGGATAGCGTGTTCTCGTTGATGGAGGGCATGCTGCCGGAATACGCGATGGACGGCCGCGTGCGGCAGCCGGTGGGCGCGGCGATCGAGACCGCGGCGCCGACCAACACCTATCCCTGCGCGGACGGGCGGTGGCTGTGCGTGGCGGGGAACTCCGACCCGATCTTCGTCCGGCTGATGAAGGCGATCGGCCGGCCGGAGCTGGCGGCCGACCCGCACTATGCGACCAACGGGCAGCGTTGCGCGCGCCGTGACGAGCTGGATGCCGCCATCACGGCATGGACGCGTGAGTTGCCGGCGAAGGACGCCGAAGCCGCGCTGGAAGCCGCCGACGTCCCGTGTTCCCGCTTGTTCGATATCGCCGATTGCGCGCAGGACCCGCATTTCCTGGCGCGCGGGTCGGTGCTGCGGGTGGACGATCCGCTGATCGGGCCGACGCTGCATCCCGGGCCGACGATCCGCCTGGATGGGGAGGCGCCGGAGGCGGTTGTCGGGTGGACCGGTCCGGCGACGGGGGCACACACGGATTATGTGCGGACGGTGCTGCTGGGTGGGTGACGCCGCCTTGTATCCCGATCACCGCTCCGACCAACAACGGCTGCATTACCGGCACCACGACGACGCGGTATCGTCAGGATGGCCGTCGGCCATGCGCGTCAGAACGCGCGGTGCAAACGTTTGACCCGATGCTTTTGATAGGCAGCGATTTCGCGCGCCAGAGGCAGACGCGGATCGAAACGCAGGTGCGTGATCGAGGCGAAAGCAGCATCCTTCGCGTCGCTGCCAAAATCGAGGCCGCACATGATGCCCCCCTCATCGCCCGCGTAGCTTACCAACGTAATCGAGCAAGTCTGCGGCACTACGCTTGCCGAACTCTGTTCCCGCAGCCTCGCCGCGATTTCGGGAGTCAGGCGCGCCGGAAGCGGCAGCGCCGTTTGCAGCCTGGCAAGCAGGTGTTCCATTTGAGCCGGATTATCGATCATGCGACGACCGCCGAATCGCCTGTCTTCTACAGTTTGATTGTCCCTGGTGCCGCCGATTCGGGCAACCACGGAAACGTCTCAGAGCTGTTCGCTTTTCAGGAACTCGATGACCTCGCCATTCGGTCCGGTGACGAATGCAACCCGCACCTCTGCCGTTGCGCCGCCTTCGCCGTTCAGCGTCGCGGTGCGCGGTTCGATGCGCGACGCCGCGCCGGCTGCGAGCGCCCGGGCGTAGGACGCTTCCACGTCCGTGACGCGCAGACAGAAATGCAGCAGAGCGCCTTCGGTGCGTTCCTCATCCGATCGGCGGCGACGGCCCTCCGCCTGGACGGTGGAGCCCTGGCCGAACACCTCCACATAGCGCCCATCGCCGGCGTCGAGAAACGCGGCGCGATCGATCCGGCCAGGGACCGAAAATCCGTAACGCACGGTAAAGCCGAGGCCTGTCGTGTAGAACGCGATCGTCGCGTCGAAATCCACGGCGCGAATTGCGACGTGATGGAAGCCGGGTGTGCTGTGAGACGCGTTCATCGTTCACTCTCCCTCGCGCGGTTCAAGAGTATCAGTATCGGCCTGGAGAAATCCCGGTTGAATCCTGCGGCAATGCGACAAACGGGTCCCACGCCGGCACCCCGAGGGGCGCAAAATGCCGGAGATTGCGCGTCAGTATCGTCAGATCGTTGACACGCGCCGTTGCGGCAATCGCAACATCAACGAAGCCTGGGGCATGGCCTTTGGGGCTTGCCAGATCGGCAAGTGCCCCCGCGAGACGGGCGGCTGCGACATCGATTGGCAGAACTCTGTTTGCGTAAAGCAGTATCACTGCCTCCACCCACTCGCTGAGCAAGGTCGCCCGCCGGCTTGCTCCCTGCCGACGCGCCTTGGCAATGCCCTGGTCGATCTCCGACAGGGTCAGCACCGACAAGTAAAGGTGCTCGGTGTGGCGGACCATCCACCGCACCAACTCGGGCGCATGTCCTGGGCGGCCCGGAGCACCGGACGACAACACGTTGGTGTCGAGCAAATAGCGAGTCACAGATCCGCGTCGGGGAGCGGGGTCCGATCGCGCTCCGGCAGGTCGTCATCGCCCAACGGCAGCGACATCAACAGGTGTCCGAACGACGGAACGCGGGACAGGCGCTTCCAGTCCTCATATCCGAGAACCACGGCGGCAGGCTTGCCGCGCCGCGTGATCACCGACGGCTCGCCCTGCATGGCGTGCTCTACGACCGAGGACAGGCCAGCCTTCGCCTCTCGGAGCTGCATCTCGCGCATCGGGAACCCCGTCGTTGTGACCACAATGGTCACATAAGTTGTGGGTCACGGGAACACAAGCACGAACAGCTCGCCGGATACGAAAGGGCCGGCGGCACTTGCGCACCGCGGGGCCCTGATCGTGCGTGGATCAGGGCAATCGGGTGAACAACGAAAAGCGGTTGGAGCAGGCGGTGGTCCCCTGTCATTGCGAGGCCGCTTGGCCGAAGCAATCTCCCGGGGGAGATTGCTTCGGCCAGGCGGCCTCGCAATGACAGGAGATCGCCGTTTCATCCAGCACGGGTCGGTCGCGAAGCCGGTGGCCAACTCGCAATGACGACGAAAGTGGCTTCACCCGATTACCGTGCGTGGATTGCAGGGTCTTCGCCCGGCCATGATGGGTGCGGCTTACTCCGCCGCCTTCGCCGGTTCTGGAATCTACGGCCGCGGCGATGCCTCGCGATCCGTATCCCGCAAGAGTTCGTCAGTGCTTACATTGAGAGTACGCGCAATTCGTTGCAGCACCGCTGGCCGCCCCTCGCTCTTGCCGGTTTCCATGTCGCTTAGCACCGAGGAGCTCATGCCGACCTGCGACGCGAGGGATCGCAACGACAATTGACGATACTCGCGCCAGACGCGGATCGGGTTCTCGCCAGCGAGAAGCCGGCCGACAATCTCGTCGGGGACGGTTTCCTGATCCCTGGTTCGCTGGAAGGTAACCGTTGCCTCGTGATCCTCGATCATCTCGCGAAGCATGTCGTACCGGACCGTCAGCTTTTCGAGACAGTCCCTGACGGCGTCAGGCAGTGGATCGGGAAGATAGTTGGTGCGAAGCCAGGCCATACGTCCGGCAAAGTCGGCCTGCATCGCTGCGACTTCCGCTTCGAGCTTGCTCACCATCGATAGGCCCCTCCTCGCGGCGCAACCTCAAATACCTCCATCACGTCAGCCTCGCGATCGACCGCGAAGCTCACCCGCCAATCGCCAAACCTCACGCGATAGCCGTTCGGCACGTTCGCAAGCGCCGTCAGGTTCGAATGCAATCCACCCGGCGGCGGTTCGGCAGCTATGGCCTGACATTTCTCCCGTATGGCTGCAGCGCGTTTGGGCTGCATGCCCATCAAGGCCTTCAGGGCGTCACGCGTCCAAACCAGCCTCGGCATACGGTCATGTAAGGTATGTCGGACAAAATAGCAATGTCTTTGTCCTGTGAAACCGAACAACGACGTTCCAAGAGAAAGGCCGGCGGCACTTGCGCACCGCCGGCCCCTGATCGTGCGTGGATGGCCGGGCCTTCGCCCGGCCATGACGGGTGCGGCTTACTCCGCCGCCTCCGCCGGAATCTTCGGCACCGTCGCCATCGACAGCAGCCGCTGATCCCGACCCGAAGCGATCGACCGCAGCCGGTTCATCACCGCGCCCGTGCCCGCCGGGATCAGTCGCCCGACGATCACGTTCTCCTTCAGGCCCGTCAGGTCGTCGGTCTTGCCCGCCACCGCGGCCTCGGTCAGCACCCGCGTCGTCTCCTGGAACGACGCCGCGCTGATGAAGCTGTTGGTCTGCAAGCTGGCCTTGGTGATGCCTTGCAGCACCGGCATCGACAAAGCCGGCCGATCGTCCTTGTTGAGACGCTGGTTCTCCCGGTCGAAATCGACGCGATCGATTTGCTCGCCCGCGAGGAAGGTCGTGTCGCCCGGATCGAGAATTTCCACCTTCTGCAGCATCTGGCGGACGATCACTTCGATATGCTTGTCGTTGATCTTCACGCCTTGCAGTCGATAGACGTCCTGGATCTCGTTCACCAGGTAGTCGGATAGCGCCTCCACGCCCATCACCTTCAGGATGTCGTGCGGCACGCGCGGGCCATCGACGAGCGGATCGCCCTTGCGGACGAAGTCGCCCTCCTGCACCGACACGTGCTTGCCCTTCGGGATCAGGTACTCGGTCTCTTCCGTCGTCTCGTCGTTCTTCACGATGACCCGGCGCTTGTTCTTGTAGTCCTTGCCGAACTCCACGCGGCCGTCGTTCTCGGCAATCACCGCGTGGTCCTTTGGCCGGCGGGCCTCGAACAACTCGGCGACGCGCGGCAGACCGCCGGTGATGTCGCGGGTCTTGCTGCCCTCGCGCGGGATACGCGCCAGCACGTCGCCCGCCGCCACCGTCGCGCCGTTATCGACCGACAGGATCGAGTCAGGCGCCAGGAAGTAACGCGCATCGGTGTTGTTCGGCAGCCGCAGCACTTCGCCCTTGTCGTCCTTCAACTGCAGCCGAGGCCGCAGATCGACGCCCTTGGCGGCCTGCTTGTAATCGACCACCACCTTCGACGTGAGCCCGGTGACCTCGTCCATCCGCTCGACCAGCGTGATGCCCTCGATCAGGTCGATGTATTCGACCTTGCCCGCGCGCTCCGTGATGATCGGCAGCGTGTACGGATCCCACTCCGCCAGCTTCTGCAGCCGCGCCACCTGCTGGCCTTCATCGACCAGCAGACGCGCGCCGTAGGGCACGCGGAAGCGCGCACGCTCCCGCCCCTTGTCGTCGGTCAGCACGATCTCGCAGTTCCGGCTCATGACCACCGGCACGCCCTGCGAGTTCATCACGACGTTGCGGTTGCGCACCGCGACCGTGCCTTCGTGGCTGGCCTCCACGCTCGATTGCTCGGCACCACGCTGTGCCGCGCCGCCGATGTGGAAGGTGCGCATGGTGAGCTGCGTGCCCGGCTCGCCGATCGACTGCGCGGCGATCACGCCGACCGCCTCGCCGATGTTGACAGGCGTGCCGCGCGCCAGGTCACGGCCATAGCAATGGCCGCATACGCCGATGCGCGAATCGCAGGTCAGCACCGAGCGGATTTTCACCGCCTCGACCCCCGCCTTCTCGACCAGTTCGGCTTGCTCTTCCTCGATCAGCGTATTCGCCGGAGCCAGCACCGCGCTGGTCGTCGGATCGAGAATGTCCTCCGCGGTGGTGCGGCCCAGGATGCGTTCGGACAACGACGAAACGACCTCGCCGCCATCCATCACCGCCTTCACCGTCAGGCCGCGATCGGTGCCGCAATCCTCCTCGACGATGATGCAGTCCTGCGCCACATCCACCAGACGCCGCGTCAGGTAGCCGGAGTTCGCGGTCTTCAACGCGGTGTCCGCGAGACCCTTGCGGGCGCCGTGGGTGGAGTTGAAGTACTCCAGCACCGACAGGCCTTCCTTGAAGTTGGCGATGATCGGTTGCTCGATGATCTCACCCGACGGCTTGGCCATCAGCCCGCGCATGCCGGCCAACTGACGCATCTGCGCCGGCGAGCCGCGCGCGCCGGAATGCGACATCATCCACACCGAGTTGGTGGGAACGCCCGGCTCCTGCTTGCTGATCTCCTTCATCATCGCACCGGCGACTTCGTCGGTGCAGCGCGACCACGCATCGACCACCTTATTATACCGCTCGCCCGCAGTGATCAGACCATCCTGATACTGCTGCTCGAACTCCTTCACCTCCGCCTGAGTCTTGCGGATCATCTCCTCCTTTTCGACCGGGATGATCAGGTCATCCTTGCCGAAGGAAATGCCGGCCTTCGCGGCCTGGCCGAAGCCAAGCCCCATCAGGCGGTCGGCGAAGATCACGCACTCCTTCTGACCGCAATGGCGATACACCATGTCGATCACGTCGGAGACGCTCTTTTTGGTAAGCTGCCGGTTGATCAGGTCGAACGGCACTTCCGGATGCTTCGGCAGAATTTGCGCGATCATCATGCGCCCGGGAGTCGTCGTCACGATCAGCCGGATCGGATTGCCGCCGGCGTCGATCGTCTCGAAGCGCGACTTGATCTTGTCGTGCAGGCTTACCGCCTTCGAGAACAACGCATGCTCTATTTCGCCGATCGTGCCGAAGGCCGGCGCCTTGCTCTCCGGCATGTCACGGAACGCCGGCGTCTCCAGCGACAGATAATACAGCCCCAGGATGATGTCCTGCGACGGCACGATGATCGGCTTGCCGTTGGACGGGCTGAGGATGTTGTTGGTGGACATCATCAGCACGCGCGCTTCCAACTGCGCTTCCAGCGACAGCGGCACGTGCACCGCCATCTGGTCGCCGTCGAAGTCGGCGTTGAAGGCCGTGCACACCAGCGGATGAAGCTGGATCGCCTTGCCCTCGATCAGCACCGGCTCGAACGCCTGGATGCCAAGCCGGTGCAGCGTGGGCGCCCGGTTCAGCATGACAGGGTGCTCGCGGATCACCTCTTCCAGGATGTCCCACACTTCGGGACGCTCCTTCTCCACCATCCGCTTGGCGGCCTTGATGGTGGTGGCGTGGCCGTACTTCTCCAGCTTCGAGTAGATGAACGGCTTGAACAACTCGAGCGCCATCTTCTTCGGCAGCCCGCACTGGTGCAGCTTCAGCTCCGGCCCGACCACGATCACCGAACGGCCGGAGTAATCGACGCGCTTGCCCAGCAGGTTCTGCCGGAAGCGGCCCTGCTTGCCCTTCAACATGTCGGACAGCGACTTCAGCGGGCGCTTGTTTGCACCCGTGATGGCGCGGCCACGACGGCCGTTATCGAACAACGCGTCCACGCTTTCCTGCAGCATGCGCTTCTCGTTGCGCACGATGATGTCGGGCGCGCGCAGCTCGATCAGCCGCTTCAACCGGTTGTTACGGTTGATGACGCGGCGGTACAGGTCGTTCAGGTCGGACGTGGCGAACCGGCCGCCATCCAGCGGCACCAGCGGACGCAGCTCCGGCGGGATCACCGGCACCGCGTCGAGAATCATCCACTCCGGATGCGCGCCGGACTCGCCGAACGCCTCGATCAGCTTCAGGCGCTTCACCAGCTTCTTGCGCTTGGCCTCGCTGGTGGTGTCCTTCAGGTCGGCGCGCAGCTTCACCTTTTCGGCCGCAAGGTCGATGCGGATCAGCACCTTCTTGATCGCCTCGGCACCGATGCCGATCTCGAACTGATCGTCGCCGAACTCATCCTGCTTCGCGGCAAGCTGATCCTCGGTCAGGAGCTGGTGCATCTTGAGGTCGGTGGTGCCGGGCTCCAGCACCACGTAGCTCTCGAAATACAGAATCTTCTCCAGCTCTTTCAGCGTCATATCGACCATCAGGCCAATACGGCTGGGCAGCGACTTCAGGAACCAGATGTGGGCGACCGGGGACGCGAGCTCGATGTGACCCATGCGCTCGCGGCGGACCTTCGCCAGCGTCACCTCGACGCCGCACTTCTCGCAGATGATGCCGCGGAACTTCATCCGCTTGTACTTGCCGCACAGGCACTCGTAGTCCTTGATCGGGCCAAAGATACGCGCGCAGAACAGGCCGTCACGCTCCGGCTTGAAGGTGCGGTAGTTGATGGTCTCGGGCTTCTTGATCTCGCCGTACGACCAGGAGCGGATCTGCTCCGGGCTGGCCATCTGGATCTTGATCTGGTCGAAAGTCATTGCCTGGCCGGTCTGGCCGAGGATCTTCATGAGTTCGTTCATGCGTTCATGCCCTTTCCAGGGAAACCGTCATGGCCGGGCTTGTCCCGGCCATCAGTAGCGACGCCCAGCCGCGACGGATGGCCGGGACAGGCCCGGCCATGACGGCTTGGTAGGTTGCGTCGGTGACAATCAAGCAGCGCGGTTATCCAGATCGACGTTCAGCCCCAACGACTTCAGTTCCTTCACCAGCACGTTGAAGCTCTCCGGCACGCCGGCCTCGAAGTTGTCCTGCTCGCGCACGATCGCCTCGTAGACCTTGGTGCGTCCGGACACGTCGTCCGATTTCACCGTCAGCATCTCCTGTAGTGTATACGCGGCGCCATACGCCTCGAGCGCCCACACCTCCATCTCGCCGAAGCGCTGACCGCCGAACTGCGCCTTGCCGCCCAACGGCTGCTGCGTGACCAGCGAGTAAGGCCCGATGGAACGCGCGTGGATCTTGTCGTCCACCAGGTGATGCAGCTTCAGCATGTAGATGTAGCCGACGGTGACCTTGCGCTCGAACGGCTCGCCGGTGCGGCCATCGACCAGCACCACCTGACCCGAGGTATTCAGGCCGGCCTTCACCAGCATGCCCTCGATGTCGGACATCCGCGCACCGTCGAACACCGGCGTGGCGATCGGAATGCCCTTCTTCAGGTTGTCGCACATCTCCATCAACTGCTCGGTGTTGAGAATGGCGATCTGATCGCGGAATTCCTCCTCGCCATAGACGTCACGCAGGCGCTCCAGCAGTTCTTCGCGTTGCGCGCCGGTACGGCGATAGGTTTCCACCAGCTCGCCGATCTGCGCGCCGAGCGTGTGGCAGGCCCAGCCGAGATGCGTCTCCAGGATCTGCCCGACGTTCATGCGCGACGGCACGCCCAGCGGGTTCAGCACCA
>DASXFW010000205.1:0-3926 GCA_036489395.1 Acetobacteraceae bacterium
CTCCCCCTCCCCTTGAGGGAGGGGGTTGGGGGGAGGGGTCGTAACGCGACTCTTGTTACGACCCCTCCCCCCAACCCCCTCCCTCAAGGGGAGGGGGAGACCTTGTCTCTGTCTCTTGGTCTCGGGCTTCACGATACAAACGCGCGGCCCCGCAGGCAAATTGGCCGGCGATTGATAACAGCGGCGCGATCACGGCTTTGCATCCGCCTCGGGATGGAACAAGCGCTGCCCGCCGATCGTGTAGTTGCCGATCGCGGCCTGGCCTTCCGGCGAGCAGAGCCAGGCCGCCAGTGCGTGCGCCGGCGCTTGCCTGGCTTCCGGATGCCGGCGTGCATTCAGCAGGATGACGTCGTAGCGATTGAGCAAGCGCGGATCGCCCTGCAGCACGATGCGCAGATCGGCCTTGTTGTGAAAGCTCAGCCACGTGCCTCGGTCGGACAGCGTATAGGCGTCCATCGCCGCGGCGGCATTCAGCGCCGCGCCCATGCCGCCGCCGATGTCGCGGTACCAGCCGCCGCGGATCGTCAGCGGATCGACGCCGGCGGCCTTCCACAGCCGGTGTTCCAGTGCATCGGTGCCGCTCTTGTCGCCGCGCGACACGAATGCCGCCCGCGCCCGGGCGATCGCGCGCCACGCGGACAGCACATCATGCGTGCCGGCGATATGCGCCGGGTCGGCGGCGGGACCGACAACGATAAAGTCGTTCCAGGCGATCTCGGTGCGGTTGGCGCCATGGCCGGCGGCGATGAATTTGGCCTCGGCATCGGGGTCGTGCACCAGCACCAGATCGGCGTCGCCATGCGCCGCCGTCGCCAGCGCCTGGCCGGTGCCCTGGGCGACGACATGCACGACGATGCCGGTCTTTTTGGTGAACAATGGCAGGATATGATCCAGCAGCCCGCTGTCCTGCACTGAGGTGGTTGAAGCCAGGACGATCGATTCGGCCACCGCCGGCGGCGACGCAGCCAGCAGGCCGAGCAGGGCGATGGCAAGGCAAGTGATCCGATTCATGGACGCTCCCCGTATTGCGCGCGGTCGGGACGGGCGGTCAGCGCGAACACGCCGGCGCTCGCCAAAAAGCTGATGGCGATCAGCACGCAGCCAAGCGCCAGGGCAAAGGCGAGATTGCCCTCGCTGGTCTGCAGCACGATGTCCGTCGTCATGGTGCGGGTATAGCCAGCGATATTGCCGCCGACGATGAGGATGGCGCCAACCTCGGAGACGGCGCGCCCGAACCCGGCGAGGCCGGCGGTCAAGGCGCCGCGGCGGCCGATGGCGACGATATGCGGGATGGCCTGGGTTCGGCTCGCGCCTGCCACCAGCAGTTCGTCGCCGAACTCTCCCCACGCGTGCTCGGCCACCCGATGGGCCAAGGCCGTGACGATCGGCAACGCCAGCAGGAACTGCGCCAGCACCATGGCCTCGGGCGTGAACAGCAGGCGCAGAAATCCCAGGGGTCCCGAGCGCGACAGCAGCAAATAGAGCGCGAGGCCGACGACCACCGGCGGCAGGCCGAGGAAAGCGTTGGCCAGCAGGATCAGGATGGATCGGCCGCGAAAGCGGCAGATGGCGAGGGCGGCACCGGCGGGCAACCCGATCAGCACTGCGGCCGCGGTTGCTGCGAGGCTGACCGCAAGCGAGAACCCGATCAGGCGGCAGAGCGCCGGGTCGAGATTCACCACCAGGTCGGCAGCGTGGCGGGCAAGATCGAGCAGGGTCGGCGGCCGGTTCAGGGGGCGGCGGGCGCTGGGCCGGGGTGGAACCCCAGCGCGCGCAGCATCTGCCGTCCCGCATCGCTTTGCAGCAACGCCACGAAGCGTTGCACCGCCGGGCGCTCCCGCCGCGCCGCCGGCACCACGAAATCGTAGTGCTCCGCCTGCAGCGGCAGGAAGCCGAGGCCATACTCGCGTGCCACCGTGTCGATCGCCAGGCCCCAGTCGGCCCGCTGCTGCGCCACCGCCGCGGCGACCGCGTTGTGCGATTTGGCCTGGTGCATGTAGCCGGCCGGCCGCATATCGCCCAGCAAGCGGTCGATCAGGATGCGCGTGCCGCTGCCGGCGTTACGGTTGACCATCAGACAGTCGGGATCGGCCGAGGCCACCGCCACCACATCGGCCACCGACCGGCAGTGGCCGAGCTTCGGGTTGTCCGGCCGGAACACGGCGCCCTGCATGCGGCCATAGCCCGGCACCAGGGTCAGGCCGGGGGTCAGGTAGGGCGCGTTATAGATGCCGGTTTCCGGGTCCATCAGGTGGATGCCGGCCAGATCGCACTCGCCGCGCTTTGCCGCCGCCAGCCCGCCGGAGCTGCCGACCGCCAGCGACTTCACGCGCAGGCCCTCGGCCTCCAGCAGGCCGATCAGCCGGTCCAGGCCGACGCAGTGGCTGCCGACGATCACCAGGTCGGCGGGTTCCAGCCCGGCGCCGATCAGTTGCACCGTCACCGGCGTGCCGGCGGCGACCGTCTCGGTGTTGGCGGGCACGGCGAAGAAGCCGTCGGCCTGCGAGAACGCGGTGACGGCGCCCGACCCCTTGGCGGTGGGATACGCCGCCAGCCCGCCGTCCGGCGCGCGCATCAGCGACGCCAGCACGTATTCGGTCCGCCCGCGCTCCGAGCCGATGCGCAGCGGCAGGGTGGCGGCCACGCTCTCCTGGCGCGCCGCCGGCTGGCCGGCCAGGGCGCGCAGCACCGGGGCGACGAACTCGTGGAACGTGAAGATCGCCGAGGTCGGGAAGCCGGGCAGGATCGCCACCGGCTTGCCGCCGCTGACCGCCAGGCACAGCGGCTTGCCGGGCTTCAGCGCGACGCCGTGCACGACGATGCCGGGATCGTCCAGCCGGCCGACCACGCCGGCGGCGAGATCGCCCGCGCCCTTCGACGTGCCGCCGGACAGCAGCACGGCGTCGGCTTCCGCCAGCGCGCGGCGCAGCGTCGCCTCAAGCTGGTCCGCATCGTCCGGTACGATGCCCAGCGGCAGCGGCGCGCAGCCGAGCTCGTGCACCGCCGCGGCGAGCACCGCGGCGTTGCTGTCATAGACCTGGCCCGGGCGGATCGGTCCGCCCGGCGCGACGATCTCGTCGCCGGTGGAGAAGATGGCGATCACGGGGCGCCGCCAGACGGGCACCTCGGCCAGGCCGACCGCGGCCAGCATGCCGATCTCGCGCGAGGTCAGCCTGTGGCCGCGCCGCAGCACGGTCTCGCCCAGCGCGATGTCGGAACCCGCGGCGGCGACGAAGCGGCCGGGGGCGATGGGCGCGTGCACCTCGACCAGCAGCGTGCCGTCCGTGGCTTCGCGGATGTCGGTGTGCTCCACCATCACCACCGCGTCGGCGCCGCGCGGCAGCATGCCGCCGGTGGCGATCAGGCTGGCGGTGCCGGGCCGCACCGGGTGCGCCGGCCGCACGCCTGGGGTCAGCATGTCCGGGGTGAGGGCCAGCACGCGCGGCTGCTGGGGGGTGGCGCCGACGGTGTCCTCGGCGCGGACCGCGAAGCCATCGACGCTGGCGCGGTCGAAGCCGGGGACATCCACCGGGGCGACCACGTCGCGCGCCAGCACCCGGCCGAGGGCCTGTGCCAGGGGCACGTCCTCGGCACCCAGCGGCACCAGGCGCAGATGCGCGTGGAAACGGCGCTGCGCCTCCTCGCGGGTGACGACGTCGAGGAATTGCTCCTGCCGTGCCGCCGCCCGCAACGTCGCGATTCGATCCACCGAGTTCATATGTGGTTCCGGGCGTCAGCCCGGTCCTCCATCATGCCAGGGCCATCGGGTGAACGGCGGAAGGTCAGGGCTCCGCCCTGAAACCCGCCAGGAGGCTCTGCCTCCTGGACCTCCGGCAAAGGCGTAGCCTTTGCAATCCGTTTGTTTCGCTGGATGGCGGGGAGGGGGCACAGGGCCGGAGGACCACGCGTGGTCCTCCGGCCCTGTG
>DASXFW010000215.1:0-3797 GCA_036489395.1 Acetobacteraceae bacterium
GTCGAAGGTCGGCATCGACGGCATTGCCGCGGCCAGCAGAGCAAGGCGTGGATGCCGACCTTCGTCGGCATGACGTGGGGGGCGCCGACCGTTTCATCCAGGGCGGGTCGACGGCCGGCCGGTGGCCAACTCGCAATGACACCGCCACAGTATCAGGTGATCGCATGCGCCAGCAGCGTGCTGAACGACACGGGCCCTGAGCTCTCCAGCGTCGCCACGAGATAGCTTGCGCCTCCCGCAGTGCCGGACGGATCGACGCTGATCGTCGCGCTGTTGGCGCTCTGGCCGATGCTGACGAAATCGGCCAGCGTCGCCGCGCTGCCGTTCCAGCTCGTGCTCGCCAGCATGGCGCGCATGTCGAATTTGTCGCCGTTGGTCATCATGTAGCCGTAGATGTCGTCGTAGCCCTGGTTCGCACCGGGCAGCACGATGGTGTCGTTGCTGCCGCTGTCGTCGATCTGGTTCGATCCGCCGCCGGCGTTGATCACGTTGCCGGATCCGGCGAAGTGGATCGTGTCGTTGCCGGTCCCTGTCGTGATGGCGTTACCGCCTTGGTAGGCCTGCACTGTTTCGGTGCCGCCGGTGGCCGTCAGCGAGTCGCCGGTGCCGCCAATGAAGATCATGTGGTCGCCCGAGGTGGCGCCGATCGTCGTGTTGCTCGCGGTCACCACCGGATCGGCGTCGCTCGACGCGATTACGATGGTCGCGGTGCCGGTTTGTCCCGGAGCGGTGCTGCCGCTGCCGGTCGCCGGGGTCGTTGTTGTGGCGCCCGTGCTGCCGGCGGTCACGGCGATCGTCTTCGTTGTCTCGACGCCACCCTGGTCCCACGCATCGACGGTCACCGAGCCGTTCGCGCTGCCGCCAGTGTAGGCTAATGTTGCCAGTTCCGCGTTGACCTGCGCCAGCGAGCCGCTGGTGTGGATCGCGTCGCTACCGGATCCGCCGACCGTGCTGCCGTTCAGCGACATGGCCACCGTGCCACCGGTGGACGTGACGTTCAGTGCCAGCATGCCCGGATGGTCGGCAGCCCACGGATCGGCAACCGAGACGCCGCCGATCGCGGTGCTGACATTGGCGGCGGCGGACACGCTCGCGGGCAATGTCAGGACCGGGTCAGGGCTCGACGCGGACGGCGTCGGACTGGTCGTTGCCGTCGTGGCGGGAGAGGTGGTGCCCGTGCTGCCAATGCCGACGCTGATCGTTTTCATCGACTCGACCCCGGCCTGGTCCCACACATCCACTGTCACCGTGCCGCCACCGCTGCCGGCGCCATAGGACAGCGTCGCAAGTTCGGCGTTGATCTGCGCCAGCGAGCCGCTGGTGTGGATCGCGCCGGTACCGGAGCCGCTGACCGCGCTGCCGTTCAATTGCATGCTGACGCTGCCACTGCTGGCCAGAACGTTCAGCGCCAACGTGCCGGGAGTCGCGGCAGCCCAGGGATCCGCGAGGGACGCGCCGTTGATGGCGACGGTGCCGCCGGCTGGCACGGTGGCGGACGCCGGCACGGTGACCACCGGATCGGGGCTCGTGCCGGCCGAGCTCGTTGTGGTTGTCGCGGATCCGGAGCTGCTGGTGGTGGTCGTCGGGGTCGATACGTTGGCCGGTGCGCTGCCGGCGCCGATCACCTCGATCAGCAGCGGGTCATTGCCCAGGCCGACCGTGATGCTGCCGGTGTTGCTGGCGCTCTGGATGGACGAGGTCCCGGTGACCGGATCGAACACTTCGATCTCCGACGCGGCCGAGGCCAGGTTCAGCGTGACCGCGTGCGTCCCCGCGGTTTCGTTCCACAGCGCGAGCCAATCGCTGCCGTTGGCCTTCTGCATCAGGATCGTGTTATCGCCGCTGACGGTGCCGCTGAGCGAGTAGTTCAGCGATCCCGGGGTGAAGGAGCTGCCATTGTCCGCCAGCAGCGTCGTCAGGTTGTGCAGCGCGGTGCCGGCCGCGGTGGGCGAGCCGTCGGAATTCATCAGGCCGAAATTGCCCGAAGAATCGCTGAACAACGCGTAGTAGTACATCTTGGTGTCGCCATCGACCATGCCGTCGAGCGCCGACTGCACCAGGTACTGCGGGATCTGGCTTTCGCTGATCATGTTGGCGTCCCAGCCGATCTCGGTGGTGATGACCGGCCGGTTGTTGGCGGCCATCTGCGCCAGGGTGTTGAGCTGCTGGATGGCGGTATTGGGGGCCTGGCCGGGGTTCGGATAGGTGTGGGCGTTGGCGTAATTGGCATAGCCGGACAGATTGCCGACGTCGGGATAATCGCCTTCCCAGTTGTTGGCGGCGGTCCAGCCGGCGCCGAAGCTCATGTTGATGGTCGGCAGCCCGTATTGCTGCGCCATCGCATAGACCTGCTGCTGGAACTGCGCGGTGGCGTACATGTTGTTGCCGAGCGATTCCGGATAGGCATCGTCTTCTTCGTTGCCGCCCTCGACGAAGTTCAGGATGCCTTCCTGCGCGAGCTGCGGGACCAGCGCGAGTTCGGCCTGCATGCCGGAGGGCGAGGTCTGACCGATATAGTCGTCGAATTTCGCGCCGGTCGCCTGCGCCACCTGCAGCCACGAGCTGGCGTCGCCGCCGTTAGAGGCGCTGTCGCGGATGTTGAGGACGCCCAGGTATTTGATGGCGGCCTCGACCGTGGCGAGGTTCTGATAGCCGTAGTTATCGAAGTCGATATGGGTGTTGATCCCGAGGCTATCGACGAAGCTCGACGCGGTGATGGCCTGCTGGCTGGGCATATTGCATATATTCCTATATTCTCGACAGACTCCGCCTGTAGGGGCGCGGGACTGTTGTTTCGTTCAAGAACTGTTATGGGCGATGCGGACGCTACCGTGCAGAGCATGGCGCTCGCATCGTTGTCTTGTGCTCCGTTGCGGCGGGGAGAACGCCGGGTGGCACCGGAGTCCCCTGGTTGCGGTTGGTCGTGGTGACCGCCTGATGGGCCGGCGGCGGGGGTCGGTTTACCAAGGATCGGGCGATGCACAACACCGATTCGTGAGGCCTGTCGTGGGGACCGGCCATTTCGTTGTAAACGGCTGGTGGGCAATGACCGGCTTTAGGATCGTTTTCTTTGCACCGTTTCGACTGTGGCAAAGGGCACACGCTTCTGTGATGGAATTGCCACGGAACTGATTCGCGATGGCGATATTTGCGCCAGATCGAGGAATTATTTGGCTATTTCAACGGGACGCGTCGATCGCGGCCTGCAGCGTCCACGCCGCTGCCATTCGATCCACCGATGCGGCGCGTTTGCGCCGGCTGACATCGGCCTCGCCGATCAGGAACCGGTTGATTGCCGATGTCGAAAGTCTTTCGTCCCACAGCGCGGTGGGCAGGCCGGTCGCCTCGGACAGCGCGAGCGCCCAGTCGCGTGCCGCCTGTGCCGCCGGCCCCATTGTTCCGTCCATCGACAAAGGCAGGCCGACGACGAGGCCGGCCGCGCCCTCCTTGCCGGCGATCGCGGCGATGTCGGCCGCGTTCGCGCGCAGCTTGCCGCGTTTCAGACTGCCGTATGGGGTGGCCAGGGTGACGCCCACGTCGCTCAGCGCGAGGCCGATGGTCCGGCTGCCCGGATCGATCCCGATCAGCCGCTGGCCCGGCCGGAGCCGGCCGCGCAGCTCGGGCATGGAGAGGAGTGGCATGCCGGGGGTTATAGCAGCGCCGCGGTGTTGGCGGAGTGCGACGGGCGGGGTCCGCGGTCATGCTGCTGACGATCCATCGCGAGCGGGATTGCTTCGGCCAGGCGCCTGGCGAGATACAAACTTCCCCCTCCCCTTGAGGGAGGGGGTTAGGGGGAG
>DASXFW010000284.1:0-1515 GCA_036489395.1 Acetobacteraceae bacterium
GTACGCACCCCTCCCCCTTACCCCCTCCCTCAAGGGGAGGGGGAATCGTTGGGGGAGGGGTGCGTACATCCGCGGACTGCTGATGTACGCACCCCTCCCCCTAACCCCCTCCCTCAAGGGGAGGGGGAATCACAGCAGTCCCTACCCGACGCTCGGCATCGCGTCGGTGAACCCCGTCACGGCCTGCATCCGCCCGTCCGCAGCCAGCGCCACGAAGTCGGTGCCGCCAAAGAACAGCGGCGCGTGGTCCGTACCGCCGGCGCTCCAACTGAAACGCACGCGGTTGTGGTGCGCCTCGATGCCGCTGCACAGACGAAAACGATAGCCGGGGAAACGCTCCTGCACCGCGGCGATCATCGCGTCGATCGCCGCGTGGCCGGTGCTGTCGCGATGCGAATCGAGATAGCTGCCGTCATCGCTCCAGGTGCGCGCGATGATGTCGCGGCGGCGACCGCCGTCCGCCTCGTTCCATGCCGCGATATAGCCGGCGACGATTTCGTTGACATTGCTCATGTCGGAAACTCCTCTGGTTGCGGGTGGCGAGGACGCGCCGTTCCCGCGCACCAGAAAGCGCAGGTGCCATCGCCAGGTCGATTACCTCGCAGGTCATGGAGCCACCTCGCCCGCCGCGCTATCGTCCCGTCATGTCAGTCACCGACCGCAATTTCGGCAGCATGCTGCGCGAATGGCGCCAGCGCCGCCGCATCAGCCAGCTCGACCTGGCGCTGGACGGCAATATCTCCACGCGCCATCTCAGCTTTCTGGAGACCGGCCGCTCGCAGCCGAGCCGCGACATGGTGCTGCACCTGGCCGAGCACCTCGCCGTGCCGCTGCGCGACCGCAACGTACTGCTCGCCGCCGCGGGCTTTGCGCCGGTGTTCAGCGAGCGGCGCTACGACGATCCCGCGCTCGGCGTGGCGCGCCAGGCGGTGGAGCTCGTACTGCGCGGCCACGAGCCGTATCCGGCGATCGCGGTGGACCGGCATTGGAACCTGGTCGCAGCCAACGAGGCGATGCCGCAATTGCTCGGCGGCGTCGATGCCGCGCTGTTGCAGGAACCGGCCAACGCGATGCGCATCGCGCTGCATCCGGGCGGCCTCGCCCCACGCATCGTCAACCTGCCGGAATGGCGCACGCATCTGCTGGAACGCCTGCGCCAGCAGGTCGAGGCCAGCGCCGATCCGGTGCTCGTGGCATTGTTGGACGAGCTGCGCGCCTATCCCGCACCGAGGACTCCGCGCCCACCGCCGCCGGCGCGCGATTATGCCGGCATGGTGGTGCCGTTCGAACTCGCGACCGACGCCGGCGTGCTGGCATTCTTCAGCACAATCACCGTGTTTGGCACGCCGGTCGATGTGACGCTGTCGGAGCTCGCGCTGGAATGCTTCTATCCGGCGAATGAGGCGACGGCGGCAATCCTGCGCCGCGCCGCATCGGCACGTTGATCGGACACGCGTCAGCACGAAGCCACAAGAAACAAGGCCTCCCCTCCCCTTGTGGGAGGGGTCGGGGGAG
>DASXFW010000336.1:0-7197 GCA_036489395.1 Acetobacteraceae bacterium
TGTACGCACGCCTCCCCCAACCCCTCCCTCAAGGGGAGGGGGGAAACCTGCGCTCCTCGCAATGACAGGCAGCGCCCCCTACGTCAGATCGCCATGTACCCGCCATCGACATTATAACACGCGCCGCTGACGTAACTCGCACGCTCGCTGCACAGCCACAGCACCATCTCGGCGATCTCTTCCGGCTTGCCCATCCGGCGGAACGGGATCTGCGCCATAAGCTGCTCGCCACGGCGCTGCATCACTTCCTGCGTCATGTTCGTCTCGATATAGCCGGGACAAACCGCATTCACCCGGATGTTGTCCTTCGCGTATTCCAGCGCCGCAGTCTTGGTCAGCCCCAGCACGCCATGCTTCGCTGCGACGTACGCCGACGACGTCGGCAGCCCGATCAACCCCGCGATGGACCCGGTGTTGACGATCGTCCCGCCGCCCTGCGCCATCATCTGCGGCAGCTCGTGCTTCATGCACAGCCACACGCCGCGCAGATTCACCGCGATCATGCGGTCGAACGATTCATCGGACCACTCATGCGTCCGCTTGCCCGCCGCATCGACCTGGAAGCCCGCGATCCCCGCGTTGTTGAATGCGCAATCCAACCGGCCGTGCGCCGCAACCACCGCCCTGACCATCGCCTGCACCGCGGCGCTTTCGGTCACGTCGCCACCGAGCGACATGGCCTGGCCGCCGGCTGCATTCACCAGCGCCACCGTCTGCTGCGCGCTGTCCACGTTGGCATCGGCCACCGCGACGCGCGCCCCCTCGCGCGCGAAAACCAAAGCCGTCGCACGCCCGATGCCGCCGCCGCCGCCGGTGATCAGGGCTGACTTGCCCTCCAGCATGCCCGCCATGGATGTTCTCTCCCGTCTCGTATTCTGTTGCCGGAGCCTATGATGTCCGGTCCTTCAGGTCGAGCTACCCGAAGGTAGCCTTTCCTTCCCGCCGCGGTAGCGTTAGCATGGCCGCCAGTCAGCAAATCGGCACCGCCCATGCGCGAAGAAATCCTGGCCTACAAACGCGAGCGAATCCTCGAGGAAGCGGTCAAGCTGTTCTACGAACGCGGCTTCACCGGCACTACGCTCGACGATATCGCGGCCGAGCTCGGCGTGACCAAGCCGTTCATCTACACGCATTTCCGCAGCAAGGTCGATCTGCTGGCGGCGCTGTGCAAACCAACGATCGAGATGTCGCTGGCCGCCGTCGAGAACGCCGCCGCGTCGCCCGGAACGCCGACCGAACGGCTGCATCGCGCGGTGGTGGATTTCACCCGCGTCGTGCTGTCGCGCCAGTCCAACATCGCCATCTATTTCCGCGAGGAAAAGAGCCTGGCCCCCGAAGCGCTGGCCGAGATCAACGCGCTGCGCCGCAAATTCGACCACGTGCTGACACGGATGCTGCGGGACGGCATCGTCGCCGGCGAGTTCGAACTGGACGATGCCGGCCTCGCGTCGCTGGCGATCGGCGGAATGATCAGTTGGGCCTATACATGGCATCGTCCCGGGGGTCGGCTGAAACTCGACGATCTGTCGGGAGAGATGGCGAGCATGGCGCTGCGGATGGTCGGCGCGCGGCAGACAGCCCTGGCGAAGGTGGAGTGACTCCGCATCGTCTGCCGTCGTTCTGGGTCGCCGCAGACCAGCCGCGCCCCCACCGTCATGCCGGCCAAGGTCCACGATTTGCGGTGCTGCCAGCAGCAAAGTCGTGGATGCCGGCCTCCGTCGGCATGACGTTGGCGGCCGCATCCCGGCCGTATCACGCCGCCGCCAGCAGCTTCGCCTGAATGTCGCGCATCACCTCCATGACGCCGGGATGCATCAGGTACTCGCCGCGGATATAATCGATGTCCGTCAGCCGCGGCATGAACAAGCGCCCGTCCGGACACGGCGCCACCAGCGTCCCGCGGTAGCGGCGTGCGATATCGTCATGCAATTGCCCGAGGCCCTCGGCGCCGTCGTCGATCCGCACGCGATTGACGGTGTATTGCATCGCTTGCTCGACGATCCAGCGGACCGGAAGCGTATCCTTCATGTCCAGGTAGTGCTGGAACAATCTGCGCCTTGCATCGCGCGCGCGCGTCCATTCCAGTGCGTTCAGCGCGCGGATGATCTCGGTATCCACCATGTCGAGCGACGCATTGACCGCCCCCAATCCCGGCAGCGGGGGATCCGGCCAGTCCAGGAAGCTGGCGCAGAAATGCGTCAGCAGGTCCTGCCCATCCTCCAGCACCGCGTTGTACGAAACCGTCCGCAGATTGCCGGCGCCGAAGACCTTCGCAAAGCGATCGAGTATGATGCCGAAATTGACGATATCCGTCTCGGGCGGATTCTGCAGGCGCTTCAACGCGAATTCCGGCAATCCCTCCAGCGAGCCGTGCTTGACTGTCTCGCGCCACAGCGAGGGAATCAGCTCCGACCAGCGGCGGAAATAGAACACGATCGTGACGTCGTGGCCGCGCAGCAATTGTCGCAGCAGCGGCACCCTGGCGTCGCCCCAATCCGCCAGCGTCTCGGACGAGAGCAGGATGGTGTGGCACGGCGTGTGTTCGGCCAGGTCGTCGAATTCGCGTTGCAACTGGTCGAATTCGCCCTGCACCAGCCGCTCGCCGATCCCGAAATGCCCGTGCAGGCTGCCCCACGTATCCGGATAGCAGATGCCGCGCGCCGCCAGCGCCGATTGCAGCAGGGTGAACGATTGCTGCAGGTAGGTCGTGCCGGTCTTGTGCGGACCGATGTGAACGACATAACGCGTCACGCCCGGGGTGCTCCGTGGCGGACCGCGCGGTCAGAAATGTTGGTCAGAATTCCCCCCCGTCATCGTGCGCGATGCCGGCAAAAATAGCGATAATGGCAGATCGCGAAAAGGGCGATGTTCGCGCCCAGGGCCCACCGTCGTGCCGGTAAAGCGCCTGTCCTGGCGAAGGACGGGGGCGGCTGATCTGATCCGCCGACGCGGCTTGATCCGGATCAAGGCACGCGCGCGCGTAACCTGCCGCTCGGTCGGCGCACCGCTCCTGACAAGAGACCGAGCCATGCAAGTCATTGGGTCAGTCGCTCGGCCGCCCCCTTCGTCATGCCGACGCAGGTCGGCATCCACGTCTGTGCTGCGGGCAGCCGAGCGAGTCGTGGATGCCGACCTGCGTCGGCATGACGAAGGGGGGGGCGGCGCCGAGCGTTTCGTCCAGGGCGGGTCGGCAACGCCGGCCGGTCGTCAACTCGCGATCACAAGGCGGCCAGCGTTCTGCGCAGCCCGTCGCGCAGGTCCACCGATGCCGCGAATCCAAGCTGATCGCGGCATCGCGCCGGATCGCCGAGCGATGCACGGACCTCCCCGGCGCGTGGCGAGGCGAAGTCGATCCGCGGCGTCACGGACAGTAATTCGCCAACGATCCCGGCGAGCGCCAGAACCGACGTGGCGGTCCCGGTGCAGATGTTGAAGACGCGCCCCGGCGCCGCAGCATGCCGCATGGCCGCCTGCAGCGCGCGCACCACATCGGCGACATAGACGAAATCCCGATATTGCCCGCCGTCGCCATAGATCGTGACCGAACCGCCCTCCTTCAGGCGCTCGCAAAATATCGAAATGACACCGGAATATGGTGAGTGCGGGTCCTGCCGCGGTCCGTACACATTGAAGAACCGCAATCCACATGTCGGCACGCCGTGCACGTGCCCGGCGACGAACGCGTGTTGCTCCGATCCCAGTTTGTCGGCGCCATATGCGGACAGCGGGCGCGTCGCCGAATCCTCGGTCAGCGGCACGTCCTGGTTGGCGCCGAACACCGCGGCGGACGATGCATAGACCACCGGCACCGCGCCACCCGACGTGCCGGCCCGGCGCGCGGCGTCCAGCACTGCGATCGTGCCTGTCAGGTTGGTGCGATGTGCGCCAAGCCAGTCCTGGTTGGAGCGCTCGACGGACGCGATCGCCGCCAGGTGAAAAATGCCGTCCACGCCGCGTGCGGCCGCCGCAACCGCAGCCGCGTCCGCGACATCGCCCTCGATCAGGCTGGCGCGCGCCGGCTTGTTCGCGAGTTTCCCGGTCGAAAGATCGTCAAGAATGCGCACATCATGCCCATCACCGAGCAGCGCATCGGCGAGATGCGAACCGATGAAGCCGCAGCCGCCAGTGACGAGATACGTTGCCATGCGGCGGTCAGGCCTGCACGCGGTGTTCCACCGGCACCGAACGGCAGTCCATTTCGTAATCCAGCCCGGCCACCGGAGGACGCGCGAAATGCCAGCTCAACCCGTGCTGCGCCGCGCCGCGCCGCACGATTTCGTCGCCGAGAAATGGATGCAGGTCGAACACCGTATAAACCTGCACCGCCGTCGTATCCGACCACGCCGCGCCCACTGCTGCCATGCGCTGCTCCATCCGCTCCAGCACGTACACACCCTTCGCGCGCAGTCCGGCCGGGCTGGTGTCGCCGTAACGGATGGTGCGCTCGCGGTAGGCGGCGTGGCCTTCCTCGGCCTCGCCACTGCCGGCGATGACGAACGAACCGGACGCACCGGCAACAGGCCGCGTAAAGCAGAACGCATGCAGGCTGGGCTCGGCCGGCTTATGCAACTCCGGACAGACGTTGCTGCGTGCGACGGGGTTCTTGTCGTTGCGCATGATGCCCCAGCGTTCGAGCGTGCCGACATAGTGGCGGTTGAACGCGATGAAGCCGGCATCGGTGAACGGCGCCGGCGAACGCAGCTCGCACGCACAGAACGCGAGCAACGGGCGGTCCTGCCGCGTGATGTAGTGCTCCATAAAGGTGAAGCCAGCGGCGAGGGGAATCGGTTGCAGCAGCTCCACCCGCTCGATCTGGAAACCGTCGAGCGCCGCGACGCCGGCCGAATACTGGAACACGCCGGGAATGTATCGATAGCCACCGCCTGGAACGTCGATCGTCTCTGCCGGCATGGGTGGGTTCCTCGCGTGGTGCGCCGAGGTTTGTCGCATGAGCAGCGACCGGCGGGCCAGCCCCCCGCATACATCACGGCAGCATCGCGCCAGGATTACCCGCACTTCGCGATGACAGGTTGCATGCGGCCGGCTACCGTGTCCCCGCCATACAGGATCGCTGCCATGACCATCGCTATCCGCCCTCTACGCTCAAACTTCGCAGGCGACGTTTCAGGCGTCGATTGCCGCGAGCCGCTCAATCCGCAACAGGCCGCAGCGATTGAAGCCGGCATGGACCAGTATGCCGTGCTGGTGTTCCGCGACCAGGACGTGACCGACGCGCAGCAGCTCGGGTTCACCCGGCATTTCGGCGAGCTGGAGCAATACAAGACGGCCGGCCATATTCGTAAGCGCGAGGAATCACGGCTTGGGGCGGGGATGGCGGATTTCTCCAACCTCGACCGCGACGGCAACATCATGTCGGCCGAGGATCGCGTGTGGTTCTTCAAGCTTGGCGACCGGCTGTGGCATTCCGACAGCTCCTTCCGGCCGATCCCCGCGAAGTATTCGCTGCTGTCCGGCCGCATCATTCCGTCCTGGGGCGCCAACACCGAATTTGCCGACATGCGCGCCGCGTACGACGCACTGGACGTGCGCACCAAGGCCGAGGTCGAGGACCTGGTGTGCCTGCATTCGCTGACCTATTCGCGTGAGGCAATCGGCTTCACCGACCTGACGCCGGAGGAGCTCGCGGCGTTCACCCCTGTGCGCCAGCGCCTGGTGCGCACGCATCCGGTGACCGGGCGCCGGTCGCTGTTCCTGTCCTCGCATGCCGGCGCGATCGAGGGCTGGACCGTGCCCGAAGCCCGCGTGTTCCTGCGCGACCTGACCGAATTCGCGACGCAGCGCGAATTTGTCTATTCGCATGAATGGCAGCCGCATGACCTGGTGATGTGGGATAACCGCCAGACGATGCACCGCGCGCGCCGGTTCGACCGCACCGAGGTGCGCGACGTGCGCCGTACCACCCTGGCGGGCGACGTGGCGACGATAGAACAGATGCCGTAACGACTCTTGCGGCCGGCGCGGGTGCGGTAACGAACGGTCGGTTATTGGTCGCATCACGGCCGTGTGACTTGATGGTTGCGAATCCGCACGCGCAAATTCTGCTCAAAGAATTAGGGGTTCCATGAACTGATGGCTACCGGCTTCGCTTCGCAGTCGGCAGATCGCCTTCGCTCGCCGGCCGCGCTGCGCGCCCGGGCGGTGACGCTGCGCCAATATGCCCGGACGTTCGCCGAGGACGCGTTTGGCGAAGGCCTGCTCTCGCTTGCGGCTGATATGGAGATCCTGGCGACCGAGCTCGAGGCGGGCATCCAACGGCCGGATTGAGTCCGGCGCTGGCATCAGCCGGGCGGCAGGACCTCCCCCAGCACGCCGGCGGGGAACACGCCGGCGCTGCGGTACGCCCGCGCGAACCGCAACAGCCATGCGGCAAAATAGCCGGCGCTGAGCCCGGACACCGCGACATTCCACGATGCGATCTGCGCATGCCAGGCGGGGGCGACGGCGATCGCCACGCCCAGCGCATACTTCACAACGAAGATCGACAGGTTGCGCGCCAGCGGTAACACGCTGCCCGGCAGTGACACCCGGCCGGAATTGCGGTCGAAGCGGAACGTGTTGAGCGGCGCCAACTGGCGCGCCACCAATGCACCGACGGCGCCCGCGGCAAGCCAGTCCAGCACCAGCCACGGTGCCCCGGCGACAAGCAGCCCGAGGCTGATCGTACCCCAGGTGATGAACACGGCCGGCACGACCAGCAGGCGCAGCACGGACACGCTGCGCGGGCGCAGCGCCTGGACGCCGAACGCCATCAGCACGCCAAACAGGGCGAACACCCACACGGGAGTGTGGCTCAGGAAGCCGATGATTGCGGGCATGTTGGAGGACCTCCGTTGGATTACTGGGCCGTTGGCGACGGCGGTACTGTTTGGTACCAACGCAGGGAAATTAGGGTACCATCTGGTACCAGCGCAAGCCTTTTTTTGCCTGCTTCGAAGTCGGCCTATGGAGGTTGTGGATCGCCGGCTGGAGCCATCCGTGTGAGGCCGTACTGCCTCACGAGTGGGCGCGCGATGGCAGGGAAGGCGAGCTAAGGCACTGTTGACGAATAATCGAATCGGTTGAGTGAGGCACCGGCCTTTGCCCCGTCATGCCGACCACCGGGTCAAGTGCCCGGTGGCAGGCTCCGGTCGGCATCCACGTCTTGCAGTGCCGCAGCGGAGGAAGACGTGGATGCCG
>DASXFW010000337.1:0-1750 GCA_036489395.1 Acetobacteraceae bacterium
CGGCCTGGCCGAAGCAATCTCCCGGGAGATTGCTTCGGCCAGGCCGCCTCGCAATGACAGGAAGTCGGTGACAGGATGCCATCGTTTCATTCAGGCCGGGTCGGCTCCGTCGGCCGGTGAGAACTAGCAATGACAGGCGGGGGACGGCGTCGCCGCTCCTTCCTCAATTCAGAAATATCTTCCCGGGATTCAACACGCCCCGCGGATCGAGCGCCTGCTTGACAGACCGCATCACCGCCAGTGCCTCCGCCCCATGCTCTTGTTCCAGGAACTCGCGCTTCCCAATCCCTACGCCATGTTCGCCGCTGCACGAACCGCCGAGCGAGAGCGCGCGGCCGACGATCTTCTTGTCCAACTCCCACGCGCGGGACAGCCCATCGGGTTCCGGCGGCACCAGGATCACCGTGTGGAAGTTGCCGTCGCCGACATGGCCGACGATCGGGGCTGTCAATCCGGACGCGGCGATGTCTTCCTTGGCGCCCAGGATCGCCTCGTTCAGTTTCGAAATCGGTACGATCGCGTCCGTCGCGATGCCGCGATGCCCCGGCTTCAGCGCCAGGCACGCCCACAGCGCATCGTGCCGCGCCTGCCACAGTTTGTTGCGTTCCGCCGCATCCGTTGCCCAGCGGAAGCCACGGCCGTCGAAGCCCGCGGCGATTTCCTCGGCTTGCTTCGCTTGTTCCGCCACGCTTGCGGTGCTGCCGTGAAATTCAAAGAACAGACTGGGGAGGGGTTCCAGGCCTGCTAACTTTGAATAGGCAATGCAGGCGGCGGTCTGCACGTCGTCCAGCAGCTCCATGCGCGCCACCGGAATGCCGGTCTGCAAAATCGCGATCACCGTCTCCACCGCGTCTTGCAATGTAGAGAACTGGCAGGTGGCGGACGACATCGCCTCGGGGATTCCGTGCAGGCGCAACTGGATTTCCGTGATGACGCCGAGCGTGCCTTCGGACCCAATGAACAGCCGGGTCAGGTCGTAACCGGTGGAGGATTTGCGCACGCGGCCGCCGGTGCGGATCACCCTTCCGTCGGCCAGCGCCACCGTCAGGCCCAGCACGTTCTCGCGGATGGTGCCGTAACGAACCGCGTTGGTGCCGGAGGCGCGGGTCGCGCACATGCCGCCGATGGTGCATAAAGATGTTCCGGGATCGACAGGAAAGAACAGCCCGGCGTCGCGCAGATGGGTGTTGAGCTGGTCGCGGGTGACGCCGGCCTCGACACGGCAGTCCATGTCAGGCTGGCTCACATCGAGGATGCGCGTCATGCGCGACAGGTCCAGCGTGATGCCGCCGCGCACCGGCGTGACGTGGCCCTCCAGCGACGTGCCCGCGCCCCACGGCACCACCGGCACATGTTCGTGGTGGCACAGCGCCAGCACGCGGGCGGCTTCTTCCGCCGTTTCGACGAAGGCGACGGCATCGGGCAGCACCGGCGGCTGGGTGTCCTGGCCGTGCGAGTGGTGCTCGCGCAACGTGGCGTTGGTGGTAAGCCGCTCGCCGAGGAATTCACGGGCGGCGGCGATGACGGTTTCGACCGGGCTGGGCATGGGCGGGCCTTTGGCGGGATGGGACAGTTGGTGGGTCCGTTTGGACCTGGGAAGGAGGGGTGGCAAGCGACCCTCCCTATGGTGGCATTACGAGTTGTCACCGGCCAGCGGGCCGACCCACCTTGGATGAAACGCCCCCCCTGTCATTGCGAGGCCGCTTGGCCGAAGCAATCCCCCGGGGGATTGCTTCGGCCAAGCGGCCTC
>DASXFW010000346.1:0-13493 GCA_036489395.1 Acetobacteraceae bacterium
CCGAGGTCTGGACGGAAAACAAGAAGATCCAGAACGCGACGCAAAAGCAGGTCACGCTGCCGCTGTTCGCCATCTTCAAGCGTAAATACCTGTGGAACACCATCACCGGTGTCGCGTGGATGGCGGCGAACTTCTGCACCTATTACGCGGTGTGGGCCATGCTCGGCACCTACCTCACGAAAGAACTGGGCTGGACGCCGGCGCAGGTTTCGGTGCCGGTGTTCTGGGGCAACATCCTCACGTTCCTCGCCTGCGCCTTCTGGGGCGCGGTGTCGGAGCGGGTCGGACGCCGCTGGGCGCTGATGATCCCGACGACCATCGCCCTGTTCCTGATCCCGCTGTATATCCTGCAGACCGATCGGAACCTGTTCCTCGGGTTCTTCCTGCTGTTTATTTGTTTCTTCAGCGGCAAGGATGCCCTCAACCCCGGTTGGCTTTCGGAACGCTTCCCAACCGAGGTACGAGCCACCGCCGCCGGTTTCATTTATCACCAGGGCGCCGTCTGGGGTGCGGCCGTCGCGCCGTTGCTGACTTACTTCGCGGTGAACCAGGGCATGGGTTTCGCCAAACCGATGATGTACGGCGCGATCGGTTCTCTGGTCGTGTATATCGTCTCGGTCTATCTGGGGCCGGAAACCAGGGGCATGATCATGACCGCCGATCTGGAAGTGATCGAGGCCGAAGTCACGCTCGGATAATCCACAACGGCACGGCCGGCGCGAGAGTGCCGGCCGTTGCCTCCTCATGCCACGTGCCGAAAAGCGTGACGTACGCTCCGATGTCCGTCGCGTCATGACGATGCAAAGGGCTATTGGCGCGAGTCATTCAAAGTGATGGGTCTGGCGCCGGTCCGTCACAACTGTGGGTGGCTCAGGTCCTGCCGTCGTAACCCGCTAGGGCAATCGCCTATGCCGGGAATCCACCCGGGCAGCGCCTGTGCGGACGGTTATAAGTTTAGATTTTAACACGGAGAAAGATCGAGGAACACGGAGCGCCACGGAGCCGCTTTCCCGGTGGGCAACGCTGTAGCGAACGCCCCGTCTGCAATAGATTCTGTTGAATTCCACGGCTATGCAGGCAGCAGTACACGAGCGCGGTCGCTCCGTGGCACTCCGCGGCCCTCGATCTTTCTCCGTGTTAAAATCTAAACTTGCAACGAACCGCACGGACTTCGCGGCCAAAGCGGAGAATCCCCCGCTGGCATCCGCCAAATGCGATGGCCCTGTCGGAACCCGTTAGAATCGCTGACGCGAGGCACTATGCCGCGGCTCCACGCACGTGCAGCCGCCGCAGCGCGCGATCGATCCACTGCGCGGTCAGCTTTTCCTGCGTGGTGTTCTGCCCCAGCCGCTCGTGCAGCGCGAGGAAATCGACACGGTCCAGCGGCTGGTCCTGGTTGAAGCAGGAGAACACCACCGTCCGCTCACCGGTCACCGGATCCACGTGCGGCTGCAAGCACTGCGCGCAGACTTCCTTCATCATGCACTGCATCGGCGAGTTGATCGAACCGATTGCCGTGTGGTCCGGCTTCAGATACGGCGCCAGCACGCCGTGCCGCGCCACGCCGACCGCCTGCATCATGCGATCCGAGCCGATCGCAATCAGGTGCTCCGCCTCGTTCAACGGGATCGCCTGGTCACCCAACTGGCCTGACGCGTAAGCCGCCATGCCCTGCACGATGTTGCCGGCGACGCTGCGATCCTGCGGGCGCGCGGGGTTCGGGCTGAAGCCCGGGTATTCGTCGCAGCACCACACGATAACGTCGGCGGCGCGCTCGATGTCCTCGACCTTGTAGCGGTCGCTCGCCTGCTTGTAGCCGGCGAAATACAGCACGCGCGAACCCGCCGCGCGCAGCGCCGCGCCGATCGAGAACAGTACGGCGTTGCCCAGCCCGCCGCCGATCAGCACGACCGTCGAATTCGCAACGATCTCGGTCGGCGTGCCGGTCGGACCCATCAGCACCACCGGCTCGCCTGGCTTCAACAACGCGCACAGATCGGAGCTGCCGCCCATCTCCAGCACGATCACCGAGACCAGGCCGCGGTCGGGATCGGTCCACGCGCCAGTCATCGCCAGGCCTTCCATGCCGAGCACCGTCGCGCCCACGCCCGGTTCCGATACGCGCGCCGCCAGCATTTCGTAATTCTGCAATCGGTAGAACTGGCCTGGCTTGAACGCGCGAGCCGCCGCCGGTGCCCGCACCACCACTTCAACGATAGTCGGGGTCAGCCGGTTCACTTCGTGCACGCGCGCCGTCAGTGCGTCACGGCATTGCGCGATCAGGTCCGCGCCGGCCACCGGCGTTGCATCGCGCGCCGCCAGCACCCGCGACACGACGGGATAGCCGCGCCGCACACCGCCCATCGCCTTCACGACGTTGCCGAAGAAGCTCGGGTGCAGGTCGCCGAAGAAACTGATGAAGCGGCCGTTCCCGGCGCGGTGCATCAGCACCTGGGGGGTGTCCGGCTTGGCCAGACCGCGCACCGGCGCGACCGGCTCGCCGTTCTCATCGACCGCCTGGAAATAGCGGCCGTCGAGCCGGAAGCGGCGGTCCTCGCGCGCCAGCACGGTGTTCGGCTGCGTACCGGCGGCGACCAGGATCGCGCGTGCGGGCAGCACGGCTTCGCTGCCATCGGCGCGCGACACGCGCAGGCCGGCGGCGTGGCCGTGCGCGTCGATTTCCACCGCACGCGGCGTCAGGCCCTCGGCGAAGCGCACCGCTTCTTCCATCGCCTTCGCCACTTCCTCGTGGTTCAGCGTGTAGGACGGCGAGTCGATCAGCCGGCGGCGATACGCGATCGTGGCGCCGCCCCATCGATCGAGCAGCGCTGCCAGATGAGGCGCGCGGTTTTCGCGGGCCGCGGCATCGCGTTCGGCGCGGATCGCCGCGGCGTGCGTCAGGTACTCATTGGCGATCGTGGTTTCTTCCGGGGTCCAGCGGCGGCGCACCGCGGCCTCGCCGCGTTCGGCAACCAGCGTGTGGTAGCGCAGCGCGAACTTCTCCACCTGCCGCACATAATACGCGAGGCTTTCCGTCGCGGTGTCGATCGCGGTCAGCCCTCCGCCGACCACCACCACCGGCAGACGAATCTGCAAGTTTGCAACCGACGAAAACTTCGCGGCGCCGGTAAGCTGCAACGCCATCAGGAAGTCGGAGGCGGCGCGTACGCCTCGCGCCAGGCCATTGGGAATGTCCAGCACGGTCGGCTTGCCGGCGCCCATGCACAGAGCGACATGGTCGAAGCCCATCGCCCACGCGTCGTCCATCGACAGCGTCGCGCCGCCGCCGAAACGAATGCCGCCGAAATGCGCGAACTGCGCGCGGCGTTCCAGCAGCAGCCGCACCAGCTTCAGGTAGTTCTTGTTCCAGCGCACGGTGATGCCGTACTCGGCCACCCCGCCGAAACCGGCCATCACGCGGTCGTCCAGGCTTTCGAACAACGTATCGACATCGCGCACCGGCGCGGTGGGATCGATGCCGAGCGGCTCGATCTTCAATCCGTCGATCGCCACCACGGTGTGGCCGTCGTTCATCAAATGATGCGCCAGTGTGAAGCCCGCCGGCCCGAGGCCGACGATCAGCACCTTGCGGCGGCTGTCCGGCCGCGGCAGCGGGCGGCGAATGTCCAGCGGGTTCCACCGCGTCAGCAGCGCGTAGATCTCGAAACCCCACGGCAGCGACAGCACGTCCTTCAACACGCGAGTTTCCGCCTGCGGAATATCGACCGGATCCTGTTTCTGGTAGATGCAGGCCTTCATGCAGTCGTTGCAGATGCGGTGGCCGGTCGCCGCCATCATCGGATTGTCGATGGCGATCGTGGCGAAGGCGCCGATCACGCTGCCCCGGGCGCGCAGCGTGTGCATCTCGCTGATCTTCTCATCCAGCGGACAGCCCGCGAGCGTCACCCCGAACGGCGACTTCTGGAATTGCCCTGTCTTGCGATCCTTCAGGCCGGAGCTGCACGAATCCTTGCCCTGCGTGTGGCACCAGATGCAGTAGTTGATCTGGTCCAGCGCCTGCTGACGGTTCATGCCGTTATCGGTCAGCGCAAATCCGTCGCGATGCCGCCAGTCATGTTCTGGCAGGCGCAGCATGGTCACGCCGTCGCGCTCGATCGTTTCGACCGGCACCAGGTGGTTGTAGTCCAGCCGGTGCGGCACGCCGAACATGGTGTCGCCACGGTGTGCGGCGCGGCCGGCCTCGGTCAGCGTTGCCCAGGCGGCATAGCGCATCGCCAGGTCCAGCGCCTCGGCGTCGGCGGCGGCTTCCCATGTCGCGACATGCGTGGCGAAGGCGATCTCGGTCAGCGGTTCGCCGAACCGCGCGTCCAGTTCGGCGCGCAGGGTAGCGCCGTCGAAGCCGGACGGGTCGGGGTATTTCTTCACCGCCTGGCGCTGCACGAACAACCGTTTGCAGGCGTGGATCGGATCGAGCGTAGCGGTTTCGCGCGCCAGTGCCAGCGTTTCGCCTTCGACCTGAAACAGCGCGGCGACGAACGCATCCAGATGCGGACCCAGCGCGACCACCAGATCGCTTTCGTCCCGATGCGGCACGGCATCCGGCACGGCGCGCGCGGCCAGCAGGCGGGCATGCAGCGCGGCATCGTCAGCGGCCAGGCGATCCAGGAACGCGCGGTCCAGCCGGATGAGCCCGTCGCGGGCGGCAAGGTCGGCGAAGCCAAAGCCAAGGCCGAGCGGGGAGATGGCGGCGTCCATGCGAGACAGGGTCCTTCGGCGCTCAGGCCAGCCGGCGCAGCAGCGTCAGCAACTGGCCTCGCTCTTTGGCGTTCAGCGGCGCGAGGGCCGCGTCGTGCGCCCGCTGCGCGCATGCCACGGCGCGGGCGATCAGGGCAACACCCGCCTCGGTCGGGGCGAGCACCGCGGTGCGCCGGTCCATCGGATCGCGCGTGCGCTTCAGCAGCCCGCGGAGTGTCAGGCGGCGCACCACGCCCTGGATCGTGGCGGGGTCCATGGCGGTCTGCCGTCCCAGAAGGTTCTGCGTCACCCGCCCGACCTCAACCGCCTTGTACAGCGCCGCGAATTGGGTGGGGGTCAGCGAAACCGCTTCGCCCGCATCCAGGAACAGCGCGACGTGCCGCTGGTGGGCGCGGCGTAGCAGGAATCCGACATGCTCTTCGAGCAGGAACCCGTTGCGGGGGGTTCCCAGGCCATCCGGTGATGGCACGGTTTTCTCCCCTACGACGGTTGTTGTTTGCTTACGAACGATCGAGAGCGGGGTCAAGCGTGCCGCACGGACCCAGGCCGGCGCTGGGTGCATGGCTGGCGCGGGCCGTGGCGATCGCATTCGACGGTCGCGCCCGGTCCGTCGTGGGCGGCCATGCTTTGCCGGCGTTTCTGGCGCCGGGCGCTGGTTCGGCTGGACTCGCGACCGACGGCAACGCTACACAATCTGACACTTGTCATCATAGCGGGTTTGCCGTCGCGACGGCTGCGGCAGCGGACCGATCGGCGAGCCGTCGGCGGACCGGTCCCAATCGCGTAGAAGGAGGATGCCGGCATTCGCCAATCCGCAAACGTGGCGCCGATCGTCTGCAAGTGCTGCGGTCATGTCTGCGACCCATTCGCCTCGGTGGATTTTTCGCGTACCTGCGCGGATCGCACCGCGCCGGTATTCGCCCCGACCGGCGAAGCGGTGACCTATTGCCGCTGCCGCGCCTGCGGCTTCCTGTTTACATCGCACTTCGATCATCTGTCCGACGAACAGATGATCGAGAAGATCTATAACCGCGAATACGCGATGGCCGACCCCGATTTCCTCGGCAGCCGTCCGCATCATTTCGCCCGAGAGTTACAGGAACAACTGGCGCCATTGCGCGGCGACCTTGTGGCCCTGGACTTCGGTGGCGGCAGCGGTCTGCTCGCCGAATTGATGCGCGTTGCGGGCTTCGCCGATTTTGACAGCTACGATCCCTTCTTTGCCAACAACGCCGCGCCGTCCAGAACCTATGACCTGATTACGGCATTCGAGGTGGTAGAACACGCGCGAGACGCGATCGAGCCGTTCCGGCAGATGCTGTCATTGCTGCGACCCGATGGCACCCTGCTGTTCTCTACAATGCTGCAGCCACGTCACGTCGATGCCAACTGGTGGTACATGGCGCCACGCAATGGCCATGTGTCGCTTCACTCCCGCCGCAGCCTGCACACCATCGCCCTGAGACTGGGCCTGGGGTTCCTCTCGATCGATGCGGGTACGCATTTGTTCTATCGGTCGCGGCTGAGCCCGGGAACACGCTCGATCGTTCGGCCACTCGCCGGGCGAATGCTGCGCTTCGCGTCATTGCAGGGGATCGGTTCGTTCACCATGGCTGCGTGGCAGCTTGCCTTCCTGGGGCAGGCGCGGGCTGCGCTCGAGCCGCGCCACGCCGCTCGGGCAGTGCTGCGTCAGTTCGTCCCGGGAACCGAGTGAGGAGCGGCCGACTCGCTGCGCTTTGCCAGCGGCGTGACGAATTGCAGCTCGGTGTCCCAGGGGAAGTGAATCCAGGTGTCCTGGGAAACTTCCGTGACGAACGTATCGACCACGTCGCGCGCCGCCGGCTTGGCGTAGATGCAGGCGAAATGCGCCCGTGGCAGCAGCTTGCGCACCAGCCGAGCGGTGGTGCCGGTATCGACCAGGTCGTCGATGATCAGGAAGCCCTCGCCGTCCCCCGCCGCGGCCGGCGGCTTCAGCACCACCGGCTGGCCGATCGTTTGCTCGTCGGCCAATGCGCCGGAGCGCTCGCCGCCATAGGTCAGGATGGACACGCTTTCGACCAGCCGCACGTCCAGCTCGCGCGCGATGATCGCGGCGGGGATCAGCCCGCCGCGGGTGATGGCGACGATGCCGCGGTAGGGGCCGCGTTCGATCAGTCGCCAGGCGAGCGCGCGGGCGTCGCGGTGCAACTGGTCCCAGGTGACGGTGAAGTAGTGCGTCGGCATGTCGCGGGGTGTCTCCGATTCAGGCCTGTGGGGGTTTTATCGCGTTTTGTCCGCGAGTGGAATCGTCGGCTGTTTGTTGTTGTTTCGAACGTCGTGGGTGGGTGGGTGTCTGTCATTGCGAGGCCGCTTGGCCGAAGGAATCCCCCCCGGGGAGATTGCTTCGGCCAAGCGGCCTCGCAATGACAGGAGACCGGCGTTTCATCCAGGGCGGGTCGAGCGAAGGCCGGTGGCCAACTAACAGGAAACCAAGGTTCCCCCCTCCCCTTGAGGGAGGGGGTTAGGGGGAGGGGGCGAAACGTAAGCATCGACCCCTCCCCCTGGCCCCCTCCCTCAAGGGGAGGGGGAACCTACGTCATGCCGCCGACGCCGTTTCATCCAGGGCGGGTCATGGCACACCCGGGGCCCAGCCGGTCAGCATCGCCAGCCGCAAGGTGGCCGGCACCCGGCCGGCCTCGGTCGGCAGCCCCGCCAGCGCGGCCGGAAACAGCACGCGCGGCGGAATCCGCCGATCGCGCAATCGCACGGCATTCGCCTCGCCCGCCGCGCGCAGGTCGCGCAGCAGCGCCATCGGATCGGCATAGAGGAAGCGCAGCTCCTCCAGATCCACGACCGGCAGCGTAAAGCCGGCGCGTTGCAGCAGCGCGGCGCAATCGCGCAGGTCGGGGAATGGCGACACGCGAGGGGACGCGCCGCCGCTGAGTTCCGCCTCCGCCTCGGTCAGGGCGCGCCGCAGCTCCGCCAGGGTGCCCAGCGCGGGCAGGCTGGCCAGCAGCAGGCCCTCCGGCCGCAGCGCGTGGCGTAACTGGATCAGCGCGCCCGGCAGGTCGTTCACCCAGTGCAGCGACAGGCTGGCGACGACCAGGTCGAAGCTGGCCGGGGCGAAGGGCAGGAACTCCTCGTCCGCCGCGACGCACAGGCCATTGTTCGTGGCCGCCATCGCGGGCGACAGGTCGCAGCTCACCACGTCGATGCCGCGGTCGCGCAGCAACGGCGCCACCACGCCACGCCCGCCGACATCCAGCGCCCGGGCGAAGCGCCGGGTGGTGTCGTCGATGCGATCGAGCAAGCGGTCGGCGGCGTCGCGCAGCACGTCGGCCACCAGCGGCACGGTCGCCGCCGCGCGGTCGCGGTGGCGGCGCACCGCGGCGCGGTCGAACACCAGCATGTCGTCGTCCATGGCGGCCATGTGCGCCGGGTCGTGTGCGTTGCCAAGCGCTGCGCCCGGGGCAATCGGGTGAACGGCGGAAAGGCCGGGGCTTTGCCCCGGACCCCACCAAGGGGCGCTGCCCCTTGGATCCCCGCCAAGGGCATTGCCCTTGGGACCCTTTAATTCGCTGGATGGCGGGGAGGGGGCACAGGGCCGGAGGTCCAGGAGGCAGAGCCTCCTGGCGGGTTTCAGGGCGGAGCCCTGACCTTGCCTCCGTTCACCCGATTGCCCTGGCTGCGCCACGTGCCTACGTTCCGCGTGCATTAGTTATCACCCGTCAACCGGATACCCCGCACATGAAACGCATCGACGCCACCACGCTGCACGGCTGGCTGACCGACGGCGACGAGCTTGCGTTGCTCGATGCGCGCGAGGACGGTGAATTCGGCGCGTCCCACTTGTTCTGGGCGGTGCCCTGCGGCCTGGCGAAGAAGGAAATCCGCGCGCGCGCCCTGCTGCCTCGGCTGGCCACGCGCATCTGCTGCGTCGATGACGGACGCGGACTGGCAGAGCAATTAGCCGAATGGATGGAAAGCATCGGCGCCGCCGACGTTGCGGTGCTGGACGGCGGCACCAGCGCCTGGGCGGCGGCGGGCTATGTGCTCTATTCCGGCGTCAACGTACCGTCGAAGGCGTTTGGCGAGTGGGTGGAGCACCATTACGGCACGGAAAGCGTCGATCCGCCCGAGCTGAAGCAGTGGATCGAGTCCGGCCGCAACATGGTCGTGCTGGACAGCCGCACGCTGGAGGAATTCACCCGCATGTCGATCCCGACCGGGGTCAGCGTTCCGGGTGGCGAGCTGGCCTATCGCATCGGCGACATCGCGCCCGATCCGAAAACGCTGGTGGTGGTGAACTGCGCCGGGCGCACGCGCAGCATCCTCGGCGCCGAAAGCCTGCGCCGCGCCGGCATTCCCAACAAAGTGATCGCCCTGCGCAACGGCACGATGGGCTGGGAGCTCGCCGGCTTTCGCTGCGACCGCGGCCGCACCGAACGCTTCGTGGCGGAAACTCCGAAGAGTCTGCCGGTGGCGCTGGAACGCGCGAAGCAGTTCGCCGAAGCGTCGGGCGTTGGGGCGATCGGCCCGCTCGACCTCGACCGCTTCGAGGAGGATCCGGATCGCACGCTGTATGTACTCGACGTGCGCGACCCGGCGGAGTTTCGCGCCGGCCATCGCTCCGGCAGCCGCAATGCGCCGGGCGGGCAATTGGTGCAGGCGACCGACACCTGGATCGGCGTGCGCAACGCCCGCATTGCGTTGGTGGACGACACCGGTGTGCGTGCCCGCATGGCCGCCGCCTGGCTGCGCCAGATGGGCCATCGCGATGTGTTCGTGGCGGAAGGCGCGCTCGATGTGCCGGCCGCCGGCGGCATCGCGCTGACGCCGGTGCCCGAAATTGCTTCTGCGGTGCCGAGCGTCGATGTCACCGGGCTGGTCGCGTTGCTCGATCGCGGCGACGACACCGTGGTGGTCGATCTGGCCCGCAGCGTCGAGTTCCGTGACGGGCACATACCTGGCGCGCTGTGGGGCGTGCGCTCGCGGCTGCACGCGTTGCAGGAAACGCTGGGCGAGGCGAAGCACGTCGTCGTCACGTCGCCCGACGGCGTGCTGGCGCGGCTTGCGGTGGATGAGGTGAAGCGGCTGACCGAGGCGGAGGTGTGCGTGCTGGAAGGCGGCACCGAGGCCTGGCACGCGTTCGGCCGTCCGCTGGTGAAGGACCGCACCACGCCGCCGGACGAGGCGTGCATCGATTTCTATCTGCGCCCGTACGATCGCAATTCCGGCGTGGAGGAGGCGATGAACGCCTATCTCACCTGGGAGATCGACCTGGTGAACGAGATCAGGCGCGACGACACCATCGCATTTGGTGCGTAGCCAGACCGTTTCGAGGATCAACCGATGCAAGCCAATCCGATGCGTGCCGCGCTCGAGCGTGGCGAGTTGCAGATCGGCACCTGGGTCAACATGGTGCGCAACCCGGCGATCCTGCCGCTGTTGAAGGCCGCGGGACTGGATTTCGCGCGGGTCGATATGGAGCACACCGGCGCGTCGATCCAGGAGATCGCGAATCTGGCGTTGCTGTCGCGCGCGTTGAACTTTCCCATTGCGGTGCGTCCGCCGAAGGCCAATCGCGAGTGGATCACGCGGTTGCTCGATATCGGCGTGTGGAACCTGCACTGTCCGCAGGTGGAGAACGCCGCGCACGCCGCCGAGATCGTCGCCGCGTCACGCTATGCGCCGCAGGGACTGCGCGGCAATGCGGGCCACAGCCCCGGCACCGATTTCGATCTGACCGGCAGCGCGACCGAGCGGCGCGCGTTCGCCAATCGCCAGGTGTTCGTCACGGTGATGTTCGAGACGGACGCTGCGTTCGACGATCTGGATGAGATCGCGGCGATGGACGGCATCGACGCGCTGACGCTCGGCCCGGCGGATTTGTCGCAGGACCTCGGCGTGTTCGGCAAGCCGGACCAGGCGAAGGTGCTGGACGAGAAGCGCGACCTGATCCTGGCGGCGGCGAAGCAGCACGGGAAGACGTGCGCGATGCTGTGCTCCAGCTACGAGCAAGCGCAGCAGTGGAAGGCGGCGGGTGCGCTGCTGCTGGCGTATTCGAGCGACAGCGAGGTGCTGCACACCGCGTTCAGTCAGGCGATGGCGCGGATCAAGGGGTAGGCGCGGCGGGTTGTCGCTGGGAACAGTGCGTTGTTGCGACCAGGCTGTCGTTGCGAGTTGGCCACCGGCCGGTCGGCTGACCCGCGCTGGATGAAACGGTAGCGGCCGGAGCGCGGGTCTCCCCTCCCCTTGAGGGAGGGGTTGGGGGAGGGGTGCGTTCATCCACTGACCGCGGATGTACGCACCCCTCCCCCTGGCCCCCTCCCTCAAGGGGAGGGGGGACGTTGTTTCTGGTCAGGAGCGCAGCGGTCCTAACAAGAAACAAGGCCTCCCCTCCCCTTGAGGGAGGGGTTGGGGGAGGGGTCGAGGCGTACAAATCGACCCCTCCCCCAACCCCTCCCTCAAGGGGAGGGGGGAACCTACGTCAAGCCGCCGACGCCGTTTCATCCAGCGCGGGTCGGCCGAAGGCCGGTGGCAACTCGCAATGAGAGGGTTCGCCGCTGCCCCGGCCGATTGCGTTATCGCCCCATCCACCTCGGCGCACGCTTTTCCATGAACGCGGTGCGGCCTTCCTTGTAGTCGGCGCTGTTGAAACAGACCTCCATCATCCGCTGCATCGCGGCCGTATCGCGCTTGCTTTCGTCCTTCAGCATCTCGTTGATCGTCAGTTTCGACGCGGTCACCGACAGCGGCGCGTTGTCCGCGATCGTGCGGGCAATATCGAGCACGTGCTCGTTCAGGTCTTCGTCCTCGACCATCTTGTTGATCAGCCCGATGCGCTCCGCCTCCACCGCATCGATCCGCCGTGCGGTGTAGAGGATCATGCGCGCATGCGCCGGCCCCACCAGGTCGATCAGCCGCTTCACCGAATCCGGCGCGTACGCAATGGAAAGCTTCGCCGCCGGAATGCCGAACTGGCTGTCCACCGCGGCGATGCGCAGATCGGCCTGCATCGCGATCGCCAGCCCGCCGCCCAGGCAGAAGCCGCGGATGCGTGCGACGATCGGCTTGGGAAACGCCGCATATTTCGCGCGACCGACGCCCGCCAGCCGGTCGTATTCCTTCTGCGCGTCCGCATCCGAACGCACCTTCTCGAACTGGCTGATATCGGCGCCCGATACGAACGCCTTGTTCCCCGCACCGGTCAGGATCACCACGCGCACGCCATCATCCGCGCGGAACTCGTCGAGGATCTCGCCGAATCCCGTCCACATCTCCAGCGACATCGCGTTGCGCTTCTCTGGCTGATTGAAGGTGATCAGCCCGACGCCTTCGTCCTTCGCGGCCAGCATCTTGCCGCCCGCGTATTCGCGGGTGATGCCACCGGCTGGCATGTCGTTCATCTCAGATCGCTCCCTTCTTGCGCATGTCGGCGATTTCGTCGGCGGAATAGCCGACGGACGCCAATACTTCGTCCGTGCTCGATCCCATCTCCGGCGTTGACAGGCGGATGCCCTTGTCGAAGCCGGTGATGCTGATCGCCGACGCCACGATCTCCGCGTCGCCGATTTCCGGCGAGTGCATCGGCGTCGCCATCTTCAGGTGCTGCACCTGCGGATCGGCGAACACCTGGTCGATCGAGTAGATCGGCCCGCACGGCACGCCGGCGCCTTCCAGCAGGTCGATCCAGTATTCCGCAGGCCTGGTCTGCGTCACTTCGCCGATCGCCGCGTTGATCTCCTTGCGGTGCTTGCTGCGGGCCTTCTGGTCCTTCCACTCCGGCTTGTCCTTCCACTCCGGCTTGCCGATCGCCTCGCAGAAGCGGCCGAACACACGCGACGAACTGGCCGCGATGTTGATGTGCCCGTCGGAGGTGGGGAATACGCCGGTGGGAATGCCGGTCGGATGGTCGTTGCCGGCTTGCGGCGCGACTTCCTTCGCGATCAGCCAGCGCGACGCCTGGAAGTCCAGCATGAAGATCTGCGCTTCCAGCAGCGACGTGGTGACCCAGCGGCCGACGCCGGTGCGTTCGCGATCGAACACGGCCATCATGATACCGAGCGCCAGCAGGTTGCCGGCGGTCAGGTCGTCGATCGGAATGCCGACGCGCACCGGACCCTGGCCCGGCAGGCCGGTGATCGACATCAGGCCGCCCATGCCCTGCGCGATCTGATCTACGCCGGCGCGATGCCCGTACGGACCCGTCTGCCCGAAGCCGCTGATGCTGCCATAGACGATGCGCGGGTTCACCGCCTTCACGGTGTCGTAGTCCACCTTCAGCCGGTGCTTCACCTGGGCGCGCATGTTCTCGACGATGATGTCGGCGCCTTTCACCAGGCGCATGAACGCGGCGTGGCCCTCGGGCGATTTCAGGTTCAGCGTCATGGCCCGCTTGTTGCGGTGCAGGTTCTGGAAATCGAAGCCGTGGCGGTTGCCGGTGACATCCTCGGCTTCGCTGGGCGGCGGCTCGATCTTGATCACGTCGGCGCCCCAGTCGGCCAGATGCCGCACGCAGGTGGGTCCGGCGCGCGCCAGCGTCAGGTCGAGCACCTTCAGGCCGTTCAACGGCATGCGCGTCTGCGCCTGGTCCAACATGATCTTATCGATGGGGCTCTCCGGCATCCTGGTTTCTCCTCGCTTCTGGGCCGGATACTCCGCCGCAATCGCCGATCGCTCAAGAGTGTGGCTGTCATGGCGAGCTGACAGGTTCTCCCCTCCCCTTGAGGGAGGGGTTGGGGGAGGGGTCGATCTGTACGCCTCGACCCCTCCCCTTGAGGGAGGGGTTGGGGGAG
>DASXFW010000082.1:0-6733 GCA_036489395.1 Acetobacteraceae bacterium
CCCTTCCCTCCATCCAGCCAAACAGATGGATTGCAAAGGCCACGCCTTTGCTGGGAGTCCAGGGGGCAAAGCCCCTTGGCGGGTTTCAGGGCGGAGCCCTGACCTTCCTTTGGTTCACCCGATTGCCCTGTTTGCGGCAGCGAAACCGCTTGCCCGACTCCTGCAAACTTGCCATAGGTATGTCAGTGAATTAGGGCGCATTTTTTGCCCTGAGTCTGAGCCTCCCACGCAACGCCTCCCAGCCCACGGAGCCCCCCGTGACCATCAAGCGCACCCATCTGCTCTCGGCCCTCGCCCTGCTGACCGTCGCGGCCTTCGTCGCCGGGCCGGTGTCCGCAGCCACGACGACGCCAGTCCACCACAAGGTGGTGAAGCACCACGTCGTCGCCATGCACAAGAAGATCGTCCACCATCCGGTGCACAAGGTCACGACGCACCATGTGGTCCACAAGAAGGTGGTGCCTCACGCCGCGAGCTAACGCTCCGCCGCACCGCGGCTTGCCGGCGCGGCACGCATCGGCTTGGCGTGACTCCCGCGCCGGTGCATGCTGATCGCATGCCCGGGCCGCGTACGATCACCACCTACACCGACTACAAGAGTCCCTACGCCTATCTGGCCAAGGACCTCACCTACGAGCTGGAGCGCGACTACCCGGTCCGCGTCCAATGGCTGCCCTACGTGCTGGACATCCCCAGCTTCCTCGGCTCCGCCCGGCTGGACAGTGCAGGCAACGTGCTGGAGCAGAATCGCAACGCGCATCAGTGGCGGCGGGTGAAGTACAGCTACATGGATTGCCGCCGCGCGGCGCGGAAACGCGGCCTGACCATTCGGGGGCCGCAGAAGATCTGGGATTCGGCACTGGCCGCTGCCGGCATGCTGTATGTCCAGCGTGCCGGCGACGCGGTGTTCCGCCGCTACCACGACCTGGTGTTCGAGCGCTTCTGGCGCCGCGAACTGGACATCGAGGACGCCGCCGTGATCGGCACGGTGCTGACCGAGGCCGGCGCCGATGGCTCGGGCTTCGCCGCCTTTGCCGAAGCCGGCCGCGCCGAGGTAGCACGCATCAGCCGCGCGGCGGAGGAGCAAGGCGTGTTCGGCGTTCCCAGTTTCGTGCTGGATGGCGAATTGTTCTGGGGCCGCGAACACCTGCCCGACATACGCGAGATGCTGGCGGCGTAGCGGCGGGCGCTGCGTGGCCCGTCAGGGGCCTGCGTGGTAAGACCCTGCGTGATCGCGGGCCGCACGGAACACCTCGCGGCCCCGCCGCCAGACAGGAGGAACCCGCCATGACCGCGGTCAACGCCACCATCGCCTCGCCTCGCATGCTGCTGGTCGGCGGCGGCACGGTGAAGCAGATCGCCGACGTGCTGGGCAAGTTCGGACTGTCGCGGCCGCTGGTGGTCAGCGACCCGATCATGGTCTCCACCGGGCTGATCCAGCGCGCGCTGGAACCCCTGGTCGCCGCGGGCATGGCGCCGACGGTGTTCTCCGACACCGTGTCCGACCCCACCGACACGGTGATCGAGGCCGGCGTCGCGATCTTCCGCCAGGGCGATTACGACTGCCTGGTCGGTTTCGGCGGCGGCTCGCCGATCGACACCGCGAAGGCGATGGCGATCCTCGCGGCGGGCGGCGGCAAGATGCGCGACTACAAGGCGCCGGTCGCGGCCGACAACGGCGCGGTGCCGATCGTCGCCATCCCCACCACCGCCGGCACCGGCAGCGAATGCACGCGCTTCACGGTCATTACTGACACAGAACGTGACGAGAAGATGCTGATCGCCGGCTTCGGCGCGCTGCCGCTGGCGGCGATCGTCGATTACGAACTCACCTACACGGTGCCGGCGCGCACCACCGCCGACACCGGCATCGACAGCTTCACCCACGCGCTGGAAGCCTACGTGTCGAAGCGCGCCAATCCGTTTTCCGACGCGCTCGCGTTGTCGGCGATGGAGCTGATCGGCAAGCACATTCGCACCGCATATGCCGAGCCGCGCAACGCCGTCGCGCGCGAGGGCATGATGCTGGGCGCGACGCAGGCGGGGCTGGCGTTCTCCAATTCCTCCGTCGCGCTGGTGCACGGCATGTCGCGGCCGATCGGGGCGCATTTCCACGTGCCGCACGGGCTGTCCAACGCGATGCTGCTGCCGGCGGTGACGCGCTATTCCCTGCCGGGCGCCGAGGCGCGCTATGCCGAAGCGGCGCGCCGCGTGGGCTTCGCATCAGCGAGCGATGCGGACGGCGTGGCGGCGGCGAAGCTGGTTACGGGACTGGCGGCGCTGAACCAGGAACTGTCGGTGCCGACGCCAGCCGATTACGGGATCAAGGAGGCGGACTGGAACACCAAGATGGCGCTGATGGCGGAGCAAGCGTTGGCGTCGGGCAGTCCGGGGAACAATCCGCGCGTGCCGGCGGCGGCGGAGATCGTGGCGCTGTACCGCGAAGTGTGGACCGGGGCGGCGGCAAACGCGTGAACGGGGGAACGTCTCGCCGATCGAGGCGGCTCGCGCCAGGTAACGTCGGGGGGCGGAAGGGATGACGCGCGGGATTATCCGTCATGCCGACCACCGGATCAAGCGTCCGGTGGCAAGCTTGTCGGTGGCAAGCTCCGGTCGGCGTCCACGCCTTTCCCTTCGGTGCTTGCTCGAAAGTCGTGAATGCACCGCGCGTCATTTGGTCGCGTGACGCGCGGCTATTCTACCGCCCCAGCGCCAACGTATTCAGCATCGATGGAGCTAACCCAAGCGACGGCAATTGTCATACCAAGTGTCCGAATGATTGATTCGTACGCCATCCCGACAGTGTCATTGCGAGTTGACCACCGGCCTCACGGCCGCCCCGCGGCTGAATGAAACGGCAGCATTCTGTCATTGCGAGGCCGCTTGGCCGAAGCAATCTCGTGCGTGACGAGCTGCCGGCGGTTCGTCACGCACGAGATTGCTTCGGCCAAGCGGCCTCGCAATGACAGGGGGCTCCGGTTTCTTGTTAGGTGCGAAGCGGTCCCCGGGTCAAGCCCCGGGGACCGCTTCGCGTCTCGCAATGACACTGCATTCGGCACCATACGCTCACCATTTACGACACCTGGTATCAGCCATTTGGCCTGCGTATTTGCATAACGGGAGTCAGCATTGCCGAGGCGCTGCACACGGCGTATGCGACGGATGCTTATGGCAGCGGATGGCGCAAGCAAATGGTGGCGGCAATCTTCCGCAGCGCAGTGATTTGCGCCGGGCTTTGCCTGGTGCCGGCCAGCCTCGCGTGCGCGCAGCCGCTGTCCTCGCCGGTACGTGCTCCGGCTCCGCCGTTCGTTCCGCCGCCATTTTTCGGGCCCTTTCCAACTTATCCGCAGTTGTCGAGATCGCCACTCGATGCGCTCTCCGTATCGCCTCCGACCGTTCCGCCGTCGCGCCGCGACCCGCAAGATCGACAGGCCAACGTCCCGGGATTGCCGGCGACCGGGCCGGGCTACATTGTTGATCTCGACTCTCGCTTCGACAGTCCCTTGATCGTCGCGCTGCCGGCGACGGAGCAAAAGCGGTAATGCGGCTGGCTCAGTGAAACGCGTCGTGCGCCGCACGTGCATACCGCATCGATGTACGAAGCAATTGCGCAAGGAACAGATGATAGGCTGGCTGACGCATCGCCCCGGGCGCTGCCCGCTGTGAAAGGCGCGCCACATGCTTGCCTCCGCCATCGCCCGCTGGATCGTCGCCGTGCAACTGGCCGCGTCGGCGTTCGTCGGTGCCTTCATGCTGGCGATCCGCGCCAGCCAGCTTTTGCATGTAAGCCACCCCGCGACGATCGGGGCCGCCGGCGGCGCCGGCACGATCGCCGCTGCCCTGGTCGGCATGCTGATCGTTCCTGTATCAAATCGAAGTGCCGCGCGCTACGTGTTCGGCGGCATCCCGATCGTATGCGGGCTGCTGGCGCTGGTTGGCTGCCTCGCCAGCCATACGTTCACCATGGCGACCGGTGCGGGCATGCAGGCCCTGGTGCTGGCCGGCTTCGCGGTGGTCTGGACATCCCGCGGCACGTCCACAGCCCCGGCATAGCCGATGGACGCGCTCGCCCCGAACGCCCTGCTGCCCGCCCCACAGGTGAACCGCGCCCGCCCCGAGGGCCCGGCGCGGCTGCTGTTCCTTGCTCTGGTCTGGATCGCCGCCGCCAGCGCGGCCTCCGCCGCCTCCGCCTTCCTGATCGGCGTGGTGGTCGGCGCGCATAACGCCAACCACAACCTGACGCACACGTGGAACGTGTCGCCCATCTACTCCATCCTGCTCATGCTGGTCATGGCGGACGTGGTGCTGGTTCTGGCGGGCTGGGGCCGCGGCGAGATCGTCGGCGACGGCGATGCCCGCGCCGGCCTGGGTCTCGGCCCGATCCGCCGCCCCGGCCTGCTGCTGCTGTTCGCCACCGTCGGCGAGGCGCTGATCTTCGCCTGGGCCGTCCTGCTGTTCGTGCTGCTGAAACCGGCGCAAACCGACGTGCTCTCCACCTTGTTCAAGGCTGCCCCCACGGCAGGCACGGTGGTGCAGGGCGTCACGCTGCTCTGCGCCGTGGTGCTGAGCCCGATCTGGGAGGAATTCTTCTTCCGCGGGTGGCTGTGGACCGGGCTGCGCCGCTATTGGGGCAGGCTGCCGGTCATGTTCGCCACCGCCATTCCCTGGCTGCTGTTGCACAGCTTCGACGGCCTGCTGCGCCCGCTGTTCCTCATTCCGGCCGCGATCCTGTTGAGCCTGGCACGCGAATACTGCGGCGGCACCCGCGCCTCGCTGACGCTGCACGTGCTGAACAATCTGATCGCCATGGTTCTGGTGATATTCGTTGCGCCTTTGGCGCACGGCTGAGTCGCATGCCTCTGGCGCACGGTTATACCACGTGCCGGAAAGAGCGACGTACGCTCCGATGTCCGTCCCGTCATGCCGACGCAGGTCGGCATCCACGACTTACGGTTGCTGCATGCCGCGAAGGCGTGGATGCCGACCTTCGTCGGCAGGACGGTGGGGACGTGGGCCGAAGAGTCAGCCATTTCGGCATCTGGTATTAATTCGCATGCCTCTGGCGCAGGATGATTTGCGCGCCTCTGACGCACGGCGATGGGCACGCCGGGAAGGGCGCGGGCCACACCGCCGATTGACAATTCGCCATTTGTCCCCGACAGGGAACAAACTTTCCCCATGTTCCCCGCTGCCGGGAAGAGACCTTTCGTGATCGCCAGACAACTCGCGAGATTGACCTCCGGCCGCGTCCACTACGCCTGGATCGTGCTGGTGACGATGTTCACCGCCATGCTCGCCGCCGTCGGCGTGCGCGCGGCCCCCGGCGTGATGATCGTGCCGCTGGAGAAAGCGTTCGGCTGGGACGTCGCCACCATTTCAGGTGCGGTATCGATCAACATCATCCTGCTCGGCGCCACCGGCCCGTTCCTGACCGGCCTGATCGAGAGCTTCGGCCTGAAGCGCACCATCCTCTCCTGCATGGTGGTGCTGATGGCCGGCACCGGGCTGTCGATCTTCATGTCGTCGCCGTGGGAGTTGTTCCTCACCTGGGGGCTGATGGTCGGCATCGGCGCCGGCGGCTTCGCGGTGGGCATGTCGGCGTCGGTGGCGAACCGCTGGTTCGCGCATCGCACGGGTCTGGCAATGGGCCTGCTGACCGCCGCCAACGCCGCGGGCCAGCTCGTGTTCCTGCCACTGCTGGCGTGGCTGGCGGAGCGCTATGGCTGGCGAGGCGTGGCGATCGGCGTCACCGTCGCCATGGCCGTGGCGCTGCCGCTGCTGGCGATCATCGTGCCGGAATCGCCGGCGTCCGTGGGGCTGGGGGCGTACGGCGAGACCGCCGTGTGGCAGCCGCCGCAACGCCGCGGCAACGCCGTTACGGTGGCGTTCAACGCATTCGGGCGCGGCGCGCGGTCGGTGGATTTCTGGCTGCTGGTGGTCAGCTTCGGGATTTGCGGCTTCTCCACCAACGGGCTGATCAACACGCACCTGATCGCGTATTGCGCCGACCACGGGATACCGGAGATCCGCGGCGCGTCGATCCTGGCGGTGATCGGGGTGTTCTCGCTGATCGGCTCGGCGGCGTCCGGCTGGGCCTGCGACCGGTTCAATCCGCGCGTGCTGCTGTTCTGGTATTTCGGGCTGCGCGGACTGTCGCTGGTGCTGCTGCCGTTCACCCAGTTCGACGCGCTCAGCCTGTCGGCATTCGCGGTGTTCTACGGGCTGGACTGGGTAGCCACCGGGCCCGCCATCTTCGCCCTGACGAACGAGGTGTTCGGGCGGCGGGATGCGCCGGTGCTGGTGGCGTGGATCTTCGCCGGGCACCAGGTCGGCGGCGCGCTGGCGGCGATCGGCGCGGGCGCCGTGCGGGATATCACCGGCACCTACCTGGTGGCATTCCTGGCCAGCGGACTGGCCTGCTTCTGCGCCTCGATGCTGGTGCTGCGCGTGTCGCGAGGGGAGCTGGCAGTGGTGGCGGCGGAGTAGCGTGGCGGCTGTGCGCGGACCGAAGCGGTCCCCGGGCATGACCCGAGGAAGCAACCCCGTTCGTGATGAGCCGCGGTTTCGTCGTGCGCTACGTCGCGTGCTCGACGCCCGGTTGCCGAGGCGCGTCCTCGGGGTGCGACGTACGCTCCGATGTCCTCCCCGTCATGCCGACGCAGGTCGGCATCCACGCCTTTGCGGCATGCAGCAACGGTAAGTCGTGGATGCCGACCTGCGTCGGCATGACGGG
>DASXFW010000105.1:0-26030 GCA_036489395.1 Acetobacteraceae bacterium
CCCCCCCACGCTTGCCTCAGTGGCTGATCATCCACGGCCGCTTTCCCGCGGCCCCCTTCACCACCCCCGCCGTCGCCGCTTTCGGCCGGCAGCACGGGCACCCCGCCCCATGCGACCGCGTCGATCGCGGCGCATGGGCGCTGCGTTCGTTGACCGCGGCCGCCACCCGCCGCGCCCCGTCCATCCCGGCGAGCTGCGGCAGCGTCAGCGTACGCGGCGCCGCCTGCCCGCAGCACGGACAATCCGCGGGCAGGTCATACGCCGCCATCGGCCGCACCGCCGAAAACATCCCGCACGTCCCGCATTCGTAATCGTACGACGGCACGGCGGCTATTTGTCGGCGATCATCGGCACATCGACGCTGCCGTCGATGAACTTCGTCGGCCCGTCCGCGCCCGGCATGATATCGAATGCGAAGATCTCGGTCGGCAGGAACAAGGTGGCGCACGCATTCGGAATGTCCACCACGCCGCTGATATGCCCCTGCACCGGCGCTGTTCCCAGAATCGCATAAGCCTGCGCGCCGGAATAACCGAACTTCTTCAGATACTCGATCGCATTCAGGCACGCCTGTTGATACGCGACGTGAACGTCCAGGTAGTGCTGCTTTCCATGCTCATCCACCGAAATCCCTTCGAAGATGAGATAATCCTTGTAGTTCGGCGTGATCGGACTCGGCTTGAAGATCGGATTCCGAATGCCGTATTTCCGCATCCCGTCCTTGATCACGCTGCTGACGCGCATGTGGATCCAGCCGGGCATTTCGATCGCACCGCAGAACGTGATCTCGCCGTCGCCCTGGCTGAAATGCAGGTCGCCGACAGACAGCCCGCCGCCCGGCACATAGACCGGGAAATACACTCGCGCCCCGCGCGACAGGTCCTTGATGTCGCAGTTACCGCCATGCTCGCGTGGCGGCACCGTGCGCGCACCGTCCGCGCCGGCCGCCTTCGCCGCATCGCCCTTCATCCGCCCCATATGCGCCGTCGGCCCGAACGGAGCATTGGCCAGCGGCGGCACGCGCGTCGGATTGGTGGCGATGAAATCCACCTCCCGCTTGTTCCACGTCGCCAGCAGGTCCTTCGACGGCAGGCAGCCGATCAGTCCCGGATGGATCAGCCCGGCAAAGTTCACGCCCGGCACATGGCGCGAAGATGTGAACAAGCCGGAGATGTCCCAGATGGACTTCTGCGCCAGAGGGAAATGGTTGGTCAGGAAGCCGCCGCCGTTCTGTTTGGAAAAGAAGCCGTTGAACCCCCACGGGTTGTGCGGGAACACGCCGATATCGAGGAAATCGACCACCAGAAGATCGCCCGGCTCGGTCCCTTCCACCCCGATCGGGCCGCTCAGGAAATGCACGATGCTCAGGTCGATGTCGCGAACATCCGCGGCGGAATCGTTGTTTTTGATGAATCCGCCGGTCCAGTCATAACACTCGACAACGAAATCGTCGCCCGGCTTCACCGTGGCCACCATCGGAATGTCCGGGTGCCAGCGATTGTGGATCATGTCGTTCTCGTAGGGAGATTGCGAAAGATCCACCTTGATCAGGGTGTCCGGCATGTCCGCTCCATTGCTGCGATCACAGAAATCGGCACCGCCGGAGACGACATGCGGCGGGCCACGGCCGCAATCGTCAGAACACCGCGAAGACGACGGAATACGTCATTTGCCGTATGGCGCGCACCGCCAGTGATTTTTCGATGGACGCACGCAGTCAGGCCGGACAACATAAGAGAACAGAAGCCATGACGTTCCCGACGATCAACGCGGGTCCAGGGGGAGGGACGTGCGAGCCAAACGCACGAGGAGGCACTACCCCGCCCATGGCGCTCCGGCAACGGATCCTTCCGTCTCGACGCGACTATAATCGCTGGGTCGCGAACCAGACCCTGGAAGACTATGCGTTGCGCTTCACCGCGGTGTCGGCGCGTCGCTGGGGCAACGCGCAGGTTGCCAATACCGCTTTGGGCGCGACGTCGTTCCTCGCGCTCGAAGCGATCGGCGGCGCCGTCACCCTGACCTACGGATTCGCCAACGCAGCGGCGGCGATCCTCGCCGTTGGCCTGTTGATCTTTGTCACGGCCTTGCCGATCGCCGTGTGCGCCGCGCGACGCGGACTCGATATCGACTTGCTCACCCGCGGCGCCGGCTTCGGCTATATCGGCTCCACCATCACGTCGCTGGTCTATGCGACGTTCACCTTCATCTTCTTCGCCATCGAAGCCTCCATCCTGGCGATGGCGCTGCAGATCTGCGTCGGCGTGCCGCTGTGGCTCGGCTACGTGCTGTCCGCCGCGGTGGTGATCCCGATCGTCACCCACGGCATCACGGTGATCGGGCGGTTCCAGCGCTGGACGCAGCCGGTGTGGATCGCGCTGAACGTGCTGCCGTTCCTGGCGATCGCCGCGCACGGCAATGTCGGCATTGCCGGCTGGACCACACTGGCCGGCGCCAAGGCCGCCGGTTTTGCGCTGCTGCCATTCGGCGCGGCGGCGTCGGTGATCGTGTCGCTGATCGCGCAGGTCGGCGAGCAAGTGGACTTCCTGCGTTTCATGCCGGAGCCAAAACCCGGGCACCGCTGGCGCTGGTGGCTGGCGGTCATCGGTGCCGGCCCGGGCTGGATCGGTCCCGGAATTATCAAGCTGTTCGCCGGCTCTTTCCTCGCCTGGCTGGCGGTGCGCGCCGGCGTTCCGGTGGCACGCGCGATCCATCCCGCCGTGATGTACCGCGTTGCCTTCGCCACCGTCCTGCCCGGTTGGGCCGCGATCGCCGCCACCGGGCTGTTCGTTGTCGTCGCGCAGCTCAAGATCAATGTCACCAATGCCTATGCAGGCTCCATCGCCTGGTCGAATTTCTTCGCGCGGTTGACGCGCAGCCATCCGGGCCGTGTCGTCTGGGTCGTGTTCAACGTCGCCATCGCCCTGTTGTTGATGGAAATCGGGTTGTTCGAGGCGATCGAAGGCATCCTCGCATTGTATTCCGTGCTGGCCAGCGCCTGGGTCGGTGCGCTGGTCGCCGACCTCGTGCTGGTCAAGCCGCTCGGCTTTGCGCCAGGCGGCTTCGCGTTCAAGCGCGCGCATCTCTATGACCTGAATCCCGTCGGGGTCGGCGCGATGGCAATCGCCGTGGTCATGGGACTGGCCGCGCATCTCGGCTTGTTCGGCGCCCTGGCACGCGCGGGTGCGCCGTTCCTCGCGTTGTTCCTGGCCTTCGCCATTGCGCCGATCATCGCCTGGGCCACCGGCGGCCGATTCTATCTGGCACGCCGGCCGCGGCGAAATTGGGAAACCGCGGCGGCGGGCCGCGAGTGCGTGGTCTGCGGCAACGTGTTCGAGCCCCAGGACACCGCCTTCTGCCCCGCCTATGGCGGCGTCATATGCTCCTTGTGTTGCTCGCTCGATGCGCGCTGCCACGATGCGTGCAAGCCGCACGGACGCACATCGTCGCAGATGCGCGCCGCGCTCGGCGCGTTGGTGCCGCAACCGCTGCGGCCCTATGTCGATGGCCCGTTGCTGCGCTTCCTCGGCATCTTCACCTGCGCCACCGGCGTGATCGGGCTGATCCTGCTGGGCATCTACATGCAGGTCGCGACCGGCAATCCGGCCGCCGAGACCTTGCTCGCCAACGCGATGTGGCGCGCATTCTTCGTGCTGATGATCATCGCCGGCGTCGCCGCATGGCTGCTGGTGCTGGCGCAGGAAACGCGCGCCGTCGCACAGCGCGAATCAAGCCGGCAGACCTCGCTGCTGCTGACGGAGATTGCCGCCCACAAGCGCACCGACGCCAAGCTGCAAAAGGCCAAGGAAGCCGCCGAGGCCGCCAACCTGGCGAAAAGCCGCTTCGTCGTCGGCATCAGCCATGAACTGCGCACGCCGCTGAACGCGGTGCTCGGCTATGCGCAGATTCTCGACCTCGACCAGACGATTCCCGCACACCGGCGGGAGGCGATCCGTACCATCCGCCGCAGCGGCGAACATCTGGCCGGATTGATCGAAGGCTTGCTGGACATTTCCAAGATCGAGGCCGGCCGCATCGAAATCGACCGGCGGGAAGTGCGACTGGCCGACTGCCTGGAGCAACTGGTGGACATGTTCCGCCTGCAGGCGATGAAGAAGGGCATCACATTCAGCTTCGAGCTTGCAGACCATGTCCCCGCCTGCGTTTACACCGACGAAACCAGGCTGCGGCAAATCCTGATCAACCTGCTGTCGAATGCGGTGAAGTTCACCCGCCGGGGCGGCGTGACGCTGCGCGTCCACCGGCGCGGCGCGGTGACCGAATTCGCAATCGAGGACACCGGCATCGGCATCGGTGCCGAAGACCTCAATCGCGTCTTCGAACCGTTCGAGCGGGTGGAAAATCACGGCGGACCGGCGGTGCCCGGCGTCGGATTAGGCCTGACGATTACCAAATTGCTCACCGAAATCCTGGGCGGCGAAATCCTGCTGCGCAGCCGGCCAGGCGAGGGAAGCTGCTTTCGCGTGCGCCTGTTGCTGGCCGAGGTGGCGCGTCCGTCCGCCGCCCCGCCGGCACGGCGGCGTATCACCGGCTATGCCGGCCGCCGCCGCATGGTCATCGCGGCCGACGACGATGCGACGCACCGCGCCTTGCTCGACGAGACGCTGTCCCCGCTGGGCATCGAATTGCTCACCGTGCCGGACGCGCCGAGCTGCCTGCGCCTAGCCGCCGAATGCCGCCCCGACGCCTTCATCCTGGACCTGTCGATGCCCGGCATGGACGGCTGGCAGCTTGCGCGCCAGTTGCGTGAGGGCATGCACGAAACCGCGGTGATCGTCGTGGTGTCGGCGCATCCCGACGATCCCGCCGCCCGCTTCGGCGAGCGCCGGCTGCATGACGCGTTCCTCCCCAAGCCGCTCGATCTCGACGCCTTGCTGCACACGCTCGGCGATCGGCTCGGCCTGGAATGGACGCAGGAGGAACCGCAGCATGGCCCCTGGTGTCCGCACGAGGCGATCCCCGCGCCGCTGCTGCCGCATCTGGACCAGCTCGCGCACCTGATCGACATCGGCCATCTCAGCGCGCTGCGCGTGCGCCTGGACGAACTCGACGCGGCGCATCCGGCCGCGGCCCGGTTCATCGCGGGAATGCGGGCGGCCACCGAAGCCTTCCGGCTGGACGAACTCGCCGGCATGATCGCCACGGCGCGGCGTGAGGCCGCCTGACATGGCCGTCGCGGAAGCTGACACCGCCGCCGCGGACCCGCCTGGCGCCGGCACCGTGCTGATCGTCGATGACAGTCCCGGCACGCTGGGCTTCCTCACGGAGGCCCTGGAGCGCGAGCATTTCACCGTGCTGGTCGCGCTGCGCGGCGAACGAGCGCTCGCGACAGTGCAGCAAATGCACCCGGACCTCGTGCTGATGGACGCGGTGATGCCGGAACTGGACGGCTTCGAAACGTGCCGCCGCCTGAAGCGCATGCCGGGGTCGGCAACCATCCCGGTGATCTTCATGACCGGCCTGAGCGACACCGACCATGTGATCCGCGGCCTGGAGGCCGGCGGCGTTGACTACGTCACGAAACCGGTGGTGCCGCAGGAGCTGGTGGCACGGATCCGCGTGCATCTTGCCGGCGCCCGGCTGGTGGCCAGTGCACACGCCGCGATCGATGCCGCGGGCCACGCGCTGTTTGCGGCAGGAGCCGACGGACGGTTGCGCTGGTACACGCCTGGTGCCGCGCGCTTGCTGGCGCTGCTGCCGCCGGCCGACGGCGATCGCCTGCCCGCACCGTTGTGCGCGCTGCTGGCCAATCCCGGGCGCACCGACGCGATCGAGCTGCCGGCCGCCGCGAACGCCGCCGGGCAGAGCCCCAGCCTGGAGATCCGCCTGGTTGGGCGGATCGGTCCGGACGAAATGCTGCTGCGCGTGGTCCTGGCGCAACCGTCGCAGGACGAGGCTCGGGTGCGCCTGCGCCTGCCCGTGACGCCACGTGAAGCCGAGGTGCTGATCTGGCTGACCCGCGGCAAGTCCAATCGCGACATCGGCGAGATTCTCGGCCTCAGCCCACGCACAGTGAACAAGCACCTGGAGCAAATCTACGCCAAACTGGGTATCGAGAACCGATCCTCCGCCGTCGCTTTGACGCTGCAGGCACTGGCCATGTCCACGTGACCATGTCCGGCAGGGGAAGCGGGAGAACGAGGGAAAGGCTGGGGCTTTGCCCCAGACCCCACCAAGGGGCTTTGCCCCCTGGACCCCCAGCAAAGGCGTGGCCTTTGCAATCCATCTGTTTCGCTGGATGAGCGGGAGGGGGCACCAGACCGGAGGACTACGCGTCGCCAACATTGGCGACGCGTCGTCCTCCGGTCTGGTGCCCCCTCCCGCTCATCCAGCGAAGTAAAGGGTTCCAAGGGCTCCGCCCTTGGCGGGGTTCCAAGGGGCAGCGCCCCTTGGTGGGGTCCGGGGCAACGCCCCGGCCTTTCCTTCGCTCACCCGCTTACCCTGTCATGCACGGGTCACGCCGGTTGGCGCGCCACGGCGATTTTGCTCGGCGATCGCCAGCATCGGCGGCGTGAAGCACGGGCGTTCGATGTAGCGTCCGGCCCCGCGCACGGTGCGCAGGTCGCCGTCGGTCCACAGCAGCTTGCCCTGGCTGATGGTGTGCCGCGCCAGGCCGGTCACCGTCATGCCCTCGTAGATATTGAAATCCACGTTCTGATGATGCGTCGTCACCGAGATCGTACGGCTGGCCTGTGCGTCCCAGACCACCAGGTCGGCATCCGCGCCGACCTGCACTGCCCCCTTGCGCGGATAAAGATTGAAGATCTGCGCCGCGTTGGTCGATGTGACGCGCACGAACTCGTTCGGGGTCAGCCGCCCGGTGCGGACGCCATGGTGCCAGAGCACGCTCATGCGATCCTCGATGCCGCCGGTGCCGTTCGGAATGCGGGTGAAATCGTCGCGTCCCATCGCCTTCTGCGGCGCGCAGAAGCAGCAATGGTCGGTTGCCGTGGTCTGCAACTGCCCCGACACCAGCCCCGCCCACAGCGCCTGCTGGTGATGTTTGGCGCGGAACGGCGGGCTCATCACGTACGCCGCCGCGGTGGCCCAGTCCTTGGTCTGATACACGCTCTCATCGATCAGCAGATGTTGCGCCAGCACCTCGCCATACACACGATGCCCCTTGGCGCGAGCGCGCGCGATCGCCTCGGTTGCCTCGGCGGTGGACACGTGAACGATGTAGATCGGCGCGCCGAGGATGCCCGCGATGGCGATCACCCGGTTAGCCGCCTCGCCCTCCACTTCCGGCGGGCGCGACAGCGCATGGCCTTCCGGCCCGGTAATGCCGGCGGCCATCATCTTCTGCTGCAAATGGAAGACCGCGTCGCCATTCTCGGCGTGGATGTTGCAGATCGCCCCCAGCTCCAGCGCGCGGCCGATCGAGTGCAGCAGCACCTCGTCATCCACCATGATCGCGCCCTTGTACGCCATGAAATGCTTAAAACTGTTGACCCCATGCTCGCGCGTCAGCACGCCCATTTCCTGCTTCACTTGCTCAGACCACCAGGTCACCGCGACATGAAAGCCGTAATCCGCCGCGGCCTTCTCGGACTTCGCGCGCCAGGCGTGCCAGGCCTCAAGCAACGACGTGCCGGGATTGGGAATCACGAAGTCAATGATGCTGGTGGTGCCGCCGGCCACCCCGGCCGAGGTGCCGGTGAAGAAATCCTCGCTCGCCGTGGTACCCATGAAGGGCAATTCCATATGCGTATGCGGATCGATGCCGCCCGGCATCACCAGCATGCCGCCTGCTTCGACAATCTGGGCACCGGTCGGCGCCTCCAGCGCCGGGCCGATCGCGGCGATCGTGCCATCGACACAAAGCACGTCCGCGCGGACGCTGTTATCGGCAGTGACAACCGTCCCGCCGCGCACCAGTACCGTCATGCCGATCTCCTTCGTTTCGCTGGCGGCATCCGTACGCCGCAGCCTTGCAGCACCAGGGTGACGACGGTTTCCGTCGCCACCGCGAAATCCGTGTCGTCCAGCGCGACTTTGCCCAGCACGGCGCGGATTTGCACGTCGAAATCCGCATAGGTCTGGGTCATCGCCCAGATGCAGAACAACAGATGCACCGGATGGATCGGGTCCATCAGGCCGGCGGCGCTCCAGCCGGAGATCACCGGCGCCAGTTCGTCCACCCGCCGGCGCAGCTCCAACCCGAGATAGTGCATGACGCGCGGCGCGCCGCGCAGCAGCTCGCCGGCGAAGATGCGCGACGCCTGCGGTCGGGCGCGCGAATGCGCCATCTTGGCGCGGACATAGCCCGCGAGGCCCTCGGCCGGATGGCGGTCGGGCGTGATCCAGGCCGCGGCGTCTTCCAGCCACAGCGCCAGGATGCCTTCCAGAACAGCGCGGTACAGCCCCTCCTTGGTGCCGAAATAGTAGTGCAGGTTCGCCTTCGGCAGGCCCGCGGCGGCGGCGAGCCGAGCCATGGTGGCGCCCTCGAACCCGTGCTGGGCGAACACTTTCTCGGCCGCGGCCAGGATCTGGTCCACGCTGACCTGCCGGATGGTGGCAATTCCTGTATCCATTTTGGGCAGTTACGGTTCCTGGACGTTTCGTTGCATGATTTTTCACCATTCCTGTCCGATCAGTCAAGAAATCCGTTGACAGCCCCGCCGCCCCTGCCGTTAGCTTCCCATCCGTCGCTGACAAGGAGCCGGTGCGGTGAGCGAGATCGGCGATATCGCAGCGGGCCGATTGGATGCCGCGTTGCTGGCCGCCAATTTTGCCGATGCGCACCCGCCGCTGACCTCGGCGCAGGCGGTGGTGGAAGCAAGCCGCTGCTATTTCTGCTACGACGCGCCCTGCGTCGAAGCCTGCCCGACCGGCATCGACATCCCGTCCTTCATTCGCAAGATCGGCACTGGGAACTTGCGCGGCTCGGCGCAAACGATCCTGGAAGCGAACATTTTCGGCGGAAGCTGCGCCCGCGTCTGTCCGACGGAAGAACTGTGCGAGCGGGCGTGCGTCCACACGGCACAGGAGAACCAGCCGATCCAGATCGGCGCCTTGCAGCGCCATGCGGTGGATGGGCTGATGGCGCGCGGCACCGCGCCGTTCGTCCGCGCCGCGCCGACCGGCAAGCGCGTGGCGGTGGTCGGCGCCGGGCCGGCGGGCCTTGCCTGCGCGCATGGCCTGGCGCGCCACGGCCACGACGTGACGGTGTTCGAGGCGCGGCCCAGGCCGGGCGGGCTGAACGAGTACGGCATTGCCGCCTACAAAGTGGCGGACGAATTCGCTCAGCGCGAGGTCGCGTTCATCCTCTCGATCGGCGGCATCGGCATCGATCATGGCAAGACGCTTGGCCGCGACTTCACGCTTGATGCGCTGCGGCGGGACTTCGACGCGGTGTTCCTCGCGATGGGCCAGGCGGGGGTGAAGGCGCTGGAACTTGCCGGCGAGACCATGCCGGGCGTACGCGCCGCCGTCGATTTCATTGCGGAGGTGCGGCAGGCGCCGAAACGGCAGGTCGCGGTCGGGCGGCGCGTGGTGGTGATCGGCGGCGGCAACACCGCGATCGATGCGGCGACGCAGGCGCGTCTGCTGGGGGCCGAGGACGTCACCATCGTCTATCGTCGCGGTCCGGAGCACATGACGGCGACGGACAAGGAGCAGGAGTGGGCACAGACGCATGACGTGCGGATCAGGCACTGGGCGGCGCCGGTGCGGCTGCTTCCCGGCGCCGGCGTGGCGGGCGAAACCGTGGCCGGCGTCGAATTCGCCCGCACGACTCTGGATGCGAGCGGCCGGCTGGCGCTGACCGATGACCGTTTCGTGCTGGGCGCCGACATGGTGCTGAAGGCGATCGGCCAGAGTTTCAGCGCGGACCGGAACGACGCGGCCGATACGACGGACGAAATGCCGGCGGTGCGCAACGGGCGGATCGTGGTGGACGCCGATCGTCGCACCTCGCTGCCCGATGTCTATGCCGGCGGCGATTGCATCGCCGGTGCCGATTTGACGGTGGTTGCAGTGCAGGACGGCAAGCTCGCGGCCGCGGCGATCCATCGCCAGTTGAGCGGGGCTGCGTGATGGCCGACCTGCGCACGAAATTTGCCGGCATCGTCTCGCCCAATCCGTTCTGGCTGGCCTCTGCGCCGCCGACCGACAAGGCGTACAATGTGGCGCGCGCGTTCAAGGCGGGGTGGGGCGGTGTGGTGTGGAAAACGCTCGGCGAGGACCCGCCGATCGTCAACACCGCCAGCCGCTATGGCGCCGTCAGCTATAACGGCGTGCGCATCGCCGGCTTCAGTAATATCGAACTGATCACCGACCGGCCGCTGCAGTTGAACCTCGATGAGATCAAGGCGATCAAGCACGACTGGCCGGACCGCGCCGTGGTGGTCAGCCTGATGGTGCCGTGCACGGAAGCGAGTTGGGCGCGCATCCTGGCGCGCGTCGAGGACACCGGCTGCGACGGCGTCGAGCTGAATTTCGGCTGTCCGCACGGCATGTCGGAACGCGACATGGGCGCCGCGGTCGGCCAGGTGCCGGCCTATGTCGAGATGGTCACGCGCTGGTGCAAGCAGCACACGCGGATGCCGGTGATCGTGAAATTGACTCCGAACGTCACCGACATCCTGGCGCCGGCGGCGGCCGCGCAGCGCGGCGGTGCCGACGGCGTGTCGCTGATCAATACGGTGACGTCGATCACCGGCGTCGATCTGGACCTGATGGCGCCGGAGCCTGTGGTGGACGGCAAGGGCACGCATGGCGGCTATTGCGGACCGGCGGTGAAGCCGATCGCGCTGCGCATGGTCGCCGATATTGCTCGTGCGTTGCCTGAGCTGCCGGTCTCGGGGATCGGCGGCATCGCGGTGTGGCGCGACGCGGCGGAATTCATCGCGATGGGCGCGCACAACGTGCAGGTCTGCACCGCGGCGATGCATCACGGTTTCAAGATCGTCGAGGACATGATCGACGGGTTGTCAAACTGGATGGATGGCAAGGGGTACCGTTCGGTCGCCGCGGTGACGGGCCGCGCGGTGGGCAATTACGTGCACTGGAACGATCTGAACCTGAACTACAAAACTGTGGCGCGGATCGACCAGTCGCTGTGCATCAAATGCGGCCTTTGTCATATCGGCTGCGAGGACACCTCCCACCAGGCGATCGCCGCGCTGCGGGTGGGCGGCCAGAGGCGCTATGAAGTGATCGACGCCGAGTGCGTCGGCTGCAATCTGTGCTATCTCGCCTGCCCGGTGGACGGCTGTATTACCATGGTGCAGCAGAAGGGTGCGGGTGGCGTGCTGACCTGGGAGCATCACCCGAACAATCCGCTGCGCAAGGAGCCAGCGGCATGAGCGAATCCGAACCCCCGGTCCCCGCCGGCAACATCGCCGTCAACGGCGACCGGATGTGGGACACGATCATGGAAACCGCGCGGATCGGTGCCACGCCGAAGGGCGGCATCTGCCGGCTGACCCTGACCGACCTGGACCGCCAGGTGCGCGACTGGTTCCGGGCAAAATGCGAAGCGGCCGGCTGCACCGTTACGGTCGATGACATGGGCAACATCTTCGCGCGCCGCGCCGGCCGCGATCCGTCGCTGCCGCCGATCGCCATCGGCAGCCATTTGGATACGCAGCCCACCGGCGGAAAATACGACGGCATCATCGGCGTGCTGTCCGGCCTGGAAGTGCTGCGTACGCTGAACGACCAGGGATATGAAACCAACGCGCCGATCGAAGTGATCGACTGGACCAACGAGGAAGGCAGCCGCTTCGCTCCGGCCATGCTGTCGTCGGGCGTGTTCGCCGGCGCGTTCGACAACGCCTACGCCTATGCGCGCGAGGATCGCGAGGGCCGGAAATTCGGCGATGAGCTGGTGCGCATTGGCTACCAGGGCGACGTGCCCTGCGGTTCGCACAAGCTCGGCGCGCATTTCGAAATCCATATCGAGCAAGGCCCGATCCTCGAGGATGAAGCGAAGACGATCGGCGTGGTCACCGGCGTGCAGGGTATGCGCTGGTACGAAGTGACGGTGACCGGCATGGAGGGCCATGCCGGGGCGACGCCGATGCGCTTGCGGCGCAATGCCTTGCTGGCTGCCAGCCGCATGGTCGTGGCGATCGATCAAATTGGTTGGGATCATGCGCCGGATGCGGTCGCGACGGTCGGGCTGCTGGAGAATCGGCCGAACAGCAGAAATGTCGTGCCGGGGTCGGTGTTTTTTGCGATCGACCTGCGGCATCCGAGCGACGCGACGGTCGCGGCGATGGAAGCCGCAATGCGGGCGGAGCTGGAACGCATCGCCGCCGAAGCCAACGTGGAAATTGCCATCGAGTGCGTGTGGGACTCGCCCGCGGTGCGTTTCGATCCCGAATGCATTGCCGCGGTGCGCCGCGCGGCGGCAGCTTCGGGATATGGGCATCGCGACATCGTCTCGGGCGCCGGGCACGATTCCGCCTATATCGCGCGCGTGGCGCCAACCACCATGGTGTTCGTCCCGTGCGAAAAGGGCCTGAGCCATAACGAAGCAGAGCATGCGGAGAAGTCGGATGTGATCGCGGGGGCCAACGTGTTGCTGCGCGCGGTGCTGGAGACCGACCAACGCCTGGCAGAACATGCGGTCCGTGGCGCCTGAGGCGCCTGCCTGGCCGGATGCCCAGGCGCTGCCGCGCGAGGCGGCGCATCCTTCGGCGCATCCTTCGGCGCATCCCTTGGCGCATCCCTTGGGGTCTCCCGGCGGCGAAACGGTCATCGTGGCACGCGACCTCGGCGTGACGTTTGCCGCGCACGGGCACGAGACGGTCGCGCTGACCGATGTGAACCTGGAGATAAGCAAGGGCGAGTTCGTGTCGCTGATCGGTCCGTCCGGCTGCGGCAAGACCACGCTGCTGCGGCTGATCGCGGATTTGACGCCGGTCAGCACCGGCTCGCTGACGGTGAACGGCATGACGGCGGCGGAGGCACGGCGGCGGCGCGCCTATGGCTATGTGTTCCAGGCGCCCGCGCTGTATCCGTGGCGCAACGTCGAACGCAACGTGATGCTGCCGCTGGAAGTGATGGGCCTGCCGCGCGAGGAACGCCGGCGCCGCGCCGCGCACGTGCTGGACCTGGTCGGGCTTGCCGAGTTCCGGCGGCGCTTTCCGTGGCAATTGTCGGGTGGGATGCAGCAGCGCGCCTCGATCGCCCGCGCACTAAGTTTCGAACCGTCGCTGCTGCTGATGGACGAACCGTTCGGTGCGCTGGACGAGATCACCCGCGACGGGCTGACCTTGCATCTGCACCAGTTGTGGCGGCGCACCGGGCTGACGGCGGTGTTCGTGACGCACTCGGTGCCGGAGGCGGTGTTCCTGTCCACGCGGATTGTCGTGATGTCGTCGCGGCCGGGGCGGGTGGTGGCGGTGATCGACAGCACGCTGCCGCGCGAACGCGACCTGGACGTGCGGGAGACGCCGGCGTTTCTGGCGGTGGCGCATGAAGTGCGCGCGGCGCTGCGCGAGGGGCACGCGGATGGGTAGGGGTGCTCGCTCAAACCGTACCCACCCGTCATGGCCGGGCTTGTCCCGGCCATCTACGCACGGACGGTTGGGCAGCTTCGACACCCGATCTTTGTACGTAGATGGCCGGGACCAGCCCGGCCATGACGAGATCAGTCTGTGACCCGCATCCTCCCCGTCCTGTGCGTGCTGGCCGTCGTCATCGCGGTGTGGTTCGCCGCGGCCGTGCCGATGAACTGGTCGCAGGCGCAGGCACTCGCGGACGACAACGCAACCTGGACCGACCTCGCCGAGGCAACGCAGACACTCGGCCGCCCGCTGCTGCCCACGCCGGCGCAGGTCGCCACCGAAATGGTCGCCACGCTGGTGGGCTATCCCGTCAACTCGCCGCGCAGCCTGCTGCATCACGCGTTGATCACCGCGTGGGAAGCGTCGCTTGGCTTCGTCATCTCGCTGGCGGCCGGCATCGCGCTGGCGATCGGCATCGTGCATGTCCGCACGCTCGACCGTACCCTGATGCCGTGGCTGGTCGCCAGCCAGGCCATTCCCGTGCTGGCCATCGCACCGATGGTCGTGGTGGTGCTGGGCAATATCGGCCTGACCGGCGTGCTGCCGAAGGCGCTGATCGCCGGCTGGCTCAGCTTTTTTCCGATTGCCACGGGCATGGTGAAAGGCCTGCGCTCCTCCGAGGTCACGCAGCGCGACCTGCTGCACACCTACAACGCCACCCCCACCCAAATCTTCGCCAAACTCCGTTGGCCCGCTGCATTGTCGTTTCTGTTCCCCGCCATGAAAGTCGCCGCGCCGCTGGCCCTGGTCGGTGCGATCGTTGCGGAATTGCCAACCGGAGCGCAGGCCGGCCTGGGCGCGCGATTGCTCACCGGCTCGTATTACGGGCTGACCCTGCAAATCTGGTCCGCACTGCTGATGGCGGCATTCCTCGCCGTGCTGGCGATCGCGCTGGTTGACGGCGCCCAGGCGCTGCTGGTCCGCGCCCGAGGCGGACGCCTGTGATCACCACCCTCATCCTGCTGATCTCGGTACTCACCGGCAGCGCCGCGCTGGTATTACTTGCGCGCAACGACTCCCGCGTGTTCCGCATCGCCACGCCCGTGGTGTTCGGCCTGCTGATGCTGTGGCTGTGGCAGGCGGCGTGCGTCGGCTACCACGTGCCGTTCGTGCTGCTGCCGCCGCCATCGGATATCGGTGTTGCCTTCGTAACGCATATCCCGATGCTGGCGGCGGATTTCCGCCAGACCGTGCTGCGCGCGGTGATCCCCGGCTGGCTGATCGGCAGCGGCGCCGGCTTGCTGGCGGCGATCGCGCTGGACGGTTCGCCCTTCCTGCGCCGCGGCGTGCTGCCGCTGGGCAGCCTGGTCAGCGCCATGCCGATCGTCGGCATCGCACCGATCATGGTGATGTGGTTCGGCTTCGACTGGCAGTCGAAGGCCGCTGTCGTCGTGCTGATGACGTTCTTCCCGATGCTGGTGAACGCCGGCGCCGGCCTGGTGCAGACCGGTGCGATGGAAGCCGACCTGATGCGCACCTACGGCGCCGGTTATCGCACCACGCTGCTGAAACTGCGTCTGCCCTCCGCCATGCCCTTCGTGTTCAACGCGCTGAAACTGAACGCCACGCTGGCACTGATCGGCGCCATCGTCGCGGAGTTCTTCGGCACGCCGATCGTCGGCATGGGATTCCGCATTTCCACCGAAGCGGCACGGCTCGATCTCGGCGTGGTGTGGGCCGAGATCGTCGTCGCCGCGGCGGTCGGTACGCTCAGCTTCGCCCTGCTGTCATTGCTGGAAAGGGCGGTCACGTTCTGGCATCCATCCTATCACTGAAACGAAAGGGGATACGTTATCATGCGCAGACTGCTTCTCGCCGCGGCCTTGGCGCTCGGCCTGACCGGGGCGGCACACGCCGCCGATCCGCTGACACTGCAATTGAAATGGGTCGCGCAGGCGCAGTTCGCCGGCTATTACGTCGCGCAGGCGAAAGGGTTCTACAAGGACGCGAACCTGGACGTGACGATCAAGCCCGGCGGGCCGGACATCAATCCGGAGCAAGTGATCGCCGGCGGCGGTGCCGACGTGGTGATCGACTGGATGCCGTCGGCACTGGCAGCGCGTGAGAAGGGCGTGCCGATCGTCAACATCGCGCAGGTGTTCCAGCGCTCGGGCATGGAGCTGACCTGCCGCAAGGACAGCGGCATCAAAGCGCCGGCGGATTTCAAGGGCAAGACGCTCGGCGTGTGGTTCTCCGGCAACGAGTATCCGTTCCTGGCGTGGATGAGCAAGCTGCATCTCAGCACCAGCGGCGGCCCCAATGGCGTGACCGTGCTGAAGCAGGGCTTCAACGTCGATCCGCTGCTGCAGAAGCAGGCGGCGTGCATCTCCACCATGACCTATAACGAATACTGGCAGTTGATCGAAGCCGGGATGAAGCCGTCGCAACTGGTCGTATTCAAATACTCGGACGAAGGCGTGGCGACGCTGGAAGACGGGCTCTATGCGACGGAAGCATCCATCAAGAATCCGGCGATGGAAGATAAGCTGGGGCGGTTCCTCAAGGCCTCGATGGAAGGCTGGAAATACGCCATGGACCATCAGGCCGAGGCGGTGAAGATCGTGCTGGCCAACGACACCAGCGGCGCGCAAACCGAAGCCCATCAGAAGCGCATGATGTCGGAAATCGCCAAGCTGCTGGTGCCGGATCCGAACGGATTGGGTTACCTGGACATCGCCGCGTACAACCGCACGGTGAAGGAGCTGATGGAAGGCGGATCGGCGCCGGTGATCACCAAGAAGCCGGACGGTGCCTGGACCCACGCGGTCTGGGAAAAGGCGTTCGGCAAGCACCCGATCATGGGAAAATAGCCGACCCGACCTGGATGAAACACCGGCCTTCTGTCATTGCGAGGCCGCCTGGCCGAAGCAATCTCCCGGGGGATTGCGTCGGCCTGGCGGCCTCGCAATGACGGAAGGCCGGGCCAGTTTGCGGCTGAGCGCCATCCGGCGTCGGAATGATTCCCCCCTCCCCTTGAGGGAGGGGTTGGGGGAGGGGTGCCTGCACGCTCCGGCGTTGGGGGAGGGGTGCCTGCACGCTCCGGCGTTGGGGGATGCAGGCACCCCTCCCCCTGGCCCCCTCCCTCAAGGGGAGGGGGGCACCTTGGCTACGCTCGCAGCCGTGTTATCCAGGGCAAATCGCGCCGCCATGCCGGGCATCGCGGCCGCCAGGACCGGCAGCTTGTCAGCGACGCGCTGGCGCAGCGCCACCGACTGCGCCAGCGCGTCGCGCAATACCGCGGCTTCGTCGAACGCCAGGATGCGGCCGTCGCGCAGCGTCCACGCGCCGTCGATCATCACGGATTGCACATGTTCTGCGCCCGCGTGCTGCACCAGCGTGTCGAGTGTTTGCTCGGCGGCCAGACTGCCCGCATCGGTCGCGCGCAGCAGCACGAGGTCGGCAAGCTGGCCCTCGGCGATACGGCCGAGCAGGCCGTGCAGGCCCAGGGCCGCGGCGCCGCCCTCGGTCGCTGCCCGGAGCACCTCCGCCGGGCGCGGCCATGCCGCAAAGTCGCCGCCCGCATGGCGCGGCAGCATCAGCGCCAGGCGCATCTGCGCAAAATGATCGTGGCGGCCTCCGGTGTTGGCCGAGTCGTTGCCCAGCGCCAGACGCACGCCGCAGGCAGTGCAGGCGCACCAGCGCATCATGCCGCTGCCCAGCATCAGGTTGCTCGCCGGGTTGTGGCTGATGGTGACGTCGTGGCGTGCCAGCGTCGCGAGTTCGGCGTCGGTCAGCCAGACGCCATGCGCGCAGGTGAGGCGGCCTTCCAGCAGGCCCTGACGCTGCATTTCCGCGACCAGGCCGCCGGGCCAACGCGCATTCAGCGAGGCCTGCGCGCGGGTTTCCATCAGATGCGTGTGCACCGCGATGTCGTGCCGGTCGCGCAATGTGCGCCACAGCGTCCAGGCCGCCGGGCTGCAACGCTGCGGCGCATTGGGGCCGAGCTGCACGGTGACGCGGCCGGACCCGGCGCACGCCGCCTGCACCAAGGCCGCGAAGTGTGCGGCATAGGCATCGGCGTCCAGCGGCGGCGGACCGCCGGCCAGCGGCTGCAACTCAGGCGGCAGCGGCATGCCCAGCAGGTCGTAGTCGGACAGGTCGTGCAGGAACGGTGCATAGGCGACGCGCAGGCCGGATGCTTCGTGCGCGGCCAGCGCCTCGGGCGCCAGATGCAGCATCGGCGAATGGTCCAGCGTGCCGGTGATGCCGCCGCGGATGCGCTCGGCGGCGCCGAGCAGGATGGCGGCGCGCAGGGCGGCGGCGTCGAAGGCGCGGCCGTATAGCGTGGTGTACAGTGCCCACAGTTCCAGCGGCAGCGCGTTCTCGGTGCCGCGCAGCAGCGTGCCGTAGGCGTGCGCATGGGCGTCGATCAGGCCGGGCATGAGCCATTGGCCGGTGGCGTCCACCACCTCGGCGGCGCGGGCGCGCAGGTCGGCGCGATCCTGCGGCGACCACGCGACGGCGGCGATGTGGCGGCCTTCCACCAGCAGGCTGCCGGGACGCGGGGTGGCGCCGGCGCAGACGAAGGCACCGTCGATGCAGATCGGCGACATCAGGCTTCCTCCGCAAGCTGCTGCAACTGGCGGGTCAACGTGGCGACCACAAGGGTTGCCGCGGGCGACAGCGTCCGGCGCTGCGGAATGAACAAGCCGACCTGCAACTCCCGCAGTTGCGGCGAGGCCAGCGGCACCCAGACCAGCGCACCGGCCGCCAGTTCACGCTGGAACCCGAGGCGGGTGAGACACGCGACCGCCAGGCCGCCGCGCAGAATGCCGCGCTGGAACTCGATGGAATTGGAGGTGAAGCGCGCCGTCGCACGGTTGCGGAAGGCCGCGAATTCGCCTTGCGCGTCGGTCGGCGCGGGCAGCGAATCGCTTTGGAAACTGACCGGATAGGGTTCGAGCTCGGCGAAACTCAGGGTCTTGCGGCCGGCCAGGGGATGATCCGGGGCCATGACGCAGCCCAGCGGCGCCGGCACGCTGGCGACAAGCTGCAGCGGCAGCGTGGTGGGCATGACGAAGGTCAGGCCGATCTCCACCTCGCCGGCGGCCACGGCGGTCAGCACGGCGGCGGGCGCGGCGGCGAGCGCGGTGAAGGTAACCACCGGATAGCGGCGCGACACGTCTTCCAGGGCGCGCGGGATCAGGCTGATCAGCAGGCTGTCGAGCGCCGCCAGCGTGACGTGACCGCTGCGGATGCCCTGCAGCCCGTCCATTTCCGCCAGCAGCTTGTCGAAATCCTGCAAGGTGCCGCGGACATGTTGCAGCAGCAGCTCGCCGGCGGGGGTGAGGCGCATGCCGGACGGCAGGCGGTCGAAGATGCGGGTGCCGAGGTCGCGCTCCAACCGCAGCACCTGGCGATTGATGGCGGACGACGCGACGTTGAGGCGGGCGGAGGCACGGCGGATCGAGCCCAGCCGCGCGATCTCCACCAGGTAGCGCAGCACGGCCGAGTGCAGGTTGATGCGGCGGGATGCCGGCCTGGCGCCGGGTTTGGGCAGGGACGCGGCGGGGGGCTTTGCGGCGGGTACGGCACGCGCCATCACGGGCGCCTTATGCCGAGCGGCGGCGGCATCGATCCACGCGGGATGCCGAATTCCCTGTCATTGCGAGGCCGCCTGGCCGAAGCAATCCCGTTCGTGACAAGCAGCGGCTCATCTCCAACGAGATTGCTTCGGCCAGGCGGCCTCGCAATGACGGAACGGCGGCGTCTCATCCAGGGCGGGTCGGCCGGTGGCCAACTCGCAACGACACCGTCGCCATGGCCCGCCAACGACTCAGCCATTCCGCCACCTGGTCTTATCGCCCCGACCACACCGGCGGGCGCTTCTCCAGGAACGCGCGCACGCCTTCCTCGCCATCCCGGGATGCCAGGCAGGCGATCGCCGCCGGCAGGCGCAACGCCTGCGCGTCCGGCACCGGCAGGTGCGACGTGCGCCGCGCGGTCTGCTTGACGGCGCGCAGCGACAGCGGCGCACAGGCGAGGACCTGTGCCACCCAGCGATCGACCGCGGCATCCAGCTCATCGCCGGGCACCGCTTCGTTGATCAGCCCGTAATCCAGCGCCGTGGCCGCATCGATGCGCTTGCCGGTCAGCATCATGCCCATGGCGCGGCGATAGCCGATCAGCCGCGGCAGCAGCACCATGCCGCCATCGATCGGCAGGCGGCCGACGCGTGGCTCGGGCAGGCCGAAGGTTGCGTGCGACGCGGCGACGACGATGTCGCAGCCGAGCACCATTTCCAGTCCGCCGCCCAGCGCATGGCCGTTGACCCGCGCGATCACCGGGATATCGAGCGTGGTCCGCAATGACAGGCCGCCAAAGCCGGTGGGATGGCCGAGCGCCCAATATTCCAGTCCGGTGCGGTCGCCGCCGGCGCGCAGGTCGGCGCCGGCGCAGAAGGCGCGTTCCCCCGCACCGGTCAGCACGATGGCGCGGACGTCCGCGTCGTTCTCCAGCCGTCGCCAGATCGCTTCCAGCGCGTCGGTGGCCGCCTGGTCCAGTGCGTTCAGCACGTCCGGCCGGTCGATGGTGACGCGGGCGACGCGATCCGCGATGTCCAGGCGGATGGTCATGCCAGCACGCCCTCGGCGCGCAATGCCGCGATGGCGCCGGGGTCGTAACCGAGTTCGCCCAGCACGCCGGCGCCGTCCGCCCCGATGCGCGGCGGCGGCAGGCGCAGGGCGAATCCGTCGCCGGAGAGGTGCACCGGCGAGCCGACCACGCGCAGCTCGTCGCCGCTGTCCTGCGGCATGTGCAGCTTCATGCCGTTGATCCCGGTCTGCGGATCGTCCAGGGCCGCGAGCAAATTGCGCACCGGCGCGCACAGGATGTCATGCGCCTCCAGCGCGGCGATCCAGTGCGCGGTGGTGTTGGTGGCGAAATGCGCGCGCAGGACGTCGTGCAGCGCGGTGCGGTTCCGCATGGCGAGTTCGAAGCTGCAGAAGCGCGGATCGGCGGAGAGATCGGCCAGGCCGATCGCCAGCGAGATCTCGCGCAACGGGTTTTCCTTGAACGCGCCGACGACGACCAGGGCGCTGTCGGCGGTGGCGAAAGCGCCGTTGTGCGGCAGCGCGCCCCAGGAGAAATCGACGCCGCGCATCAGCGCCATCGCGGCTTCCTGCATCTGCATCGCCAGCATCGAATCGTACAGCGACACCGACACCATCTGGCCCATGCCGGTGCGCTCGCGCTGCATCAGCGCGAGCAGGATGCCCTGGACCATGTGCATGCCGGCCGAGTAGTCGGCGAGCGACGTGGGATAGATGGTCAACGGATCGGTGGGATCGCACTTGCGTGCCATCACGCCGCTGAGCGCCTGCGCCAGGATGTCCTGGCCGCCCTTGTGCGCATAGGGGCCGCGCGTGCCGTAGCCGGTGCCCTCGGCGTAGATCAGCCGGGGATAGGCGGCGTGCAGCGCTTCGTACCCAAGGCCCATGCGCTGCATCACGCCGGCGCGGAAATTGTTGGCGATGACGTCGGCCTTGGCGAGCAGGCGATGCACGATCTCGATGCCGGCGGGCGATTTGAGATCCAGTGCGATGCTGCGCTTGTTGCGGTTGAGGCTGCAGAACACGGGATTCTGCTGGCCGCCCGGATCGTCGCCGATCGACCAGCGGGACAGGTCGCCGGCGCCGATGCGCTCGATCTTGATGACGTCGGCGCCATAGTCGCCCAGCGTCTGCGTGGCACATGGCCCCATCATCACCTGGGTGAAGTCGACGACGCGGATACCGGAGAGAGGCTGCACCTGGGTCAGCTTCTCCCCCTCCCCTTGAGGGAGGGGGTTGGGGGGAGGGGTCGAGGCGAAACCATGTTCTGACCCCTCCCAACCATGTTCTGACCCCTCCCAACCATGTTTCGACCCCTCCCAACCATGTTCCGACCCCTCCCAACCATGTTCCGACCCCTCCCCCTGACCCCCTCCCTCAAGGGGAGGGGGAATGCTGCGATTGGTGCCGATCGTGCTCATGCCACTGCCTCTGCTGGACGGGCGTGCGCCGGCGGCTGGTCGCCGGGGTCGGCGCCCTGCGCGTGCAGGCGGCGCTGCAACTCCGCCACATCGACGTTGCGCACCGTGGTGCCGCCCGACAGAGCCATCGCCGCGGCGATGCCGGCAGCCTCGCCCATCGCCATGCAGGGCGGGATTTCGCGGGAGATCTTCTGTGCCTGTGGCGTGGCGGAATAGTGCCGGCCGGCGACCAGCAACTGGTCGATCTCCCGCGGCAGCAGCGCGCGATACGGCGTGTAGTAATCGCGGCCGCGGGCGATGCTGTCGGGAAAGCGCACGCGATCGAGGACGTCGGATTTCGTCACCACGTATTCGCCTTCCAGCATGCGGGTCTGCCGCACGCCGGTCTGCGGCGCGACATCGACGACGTAGCAATTGGCGAACCCTGGCAGCTTGGCGCGGACGTGCTCTACCATCGCGTGGATGCGGCGGCGGCCTTCGAATTCGGCACGGGTCAGGTCTTCCACCTTCGTGCCGTCGAGGCCGGTCATGTGCGGGCAGTTGCACCAGACGATGCCGGGCAGGGGGGTTTTCAACCACCAATAGTCCCACGAGCCGCCGATCACGCGGCGCGCTTCCAGGTCCAGCACGGCGTGGCGTTCGGGTTCCTCGAACTGGAAGCGCTCCGCCTCGCCGGTGTCCACGCCGCCGAGGCGGAACACCGTGGTGACCATGTAGGAGTCCTTTGAGAAGGCGGCGCCGGCCGCGGCGGCGACGTCGAGGTCGCCGGTCGCGTCGATCACCACGTCGCCCATGATCGCCTCGCGGCCTTGCTTGCTTTCGACGATCACACCCGACATGCGACCGTCCTGCACGATGCTGCCGGCGAAGGCGGAGTGCAGGCGCAGTTCGATGCCGGCCTGCTGCACCATGTCGTCGCTGGCGCGTTTCCAGCCGTCGGGGTCGAAGGCAACGGCGTAGCAGATCGGATGCGGCCGGGTGCGCACGTTGAAGTCGAACAAGCCCCAGCGCGACCATTTGCGGAACATGGCGGGGTCGTGGCCGCGTTCTGGTTCCGGCGGATAGACCGCGAGTCCGCGCGCGTGCATGCGATCGACCAGTTCGGCGCAGATGCCGCGCACGGTGATTTCGGCGCCGGTGCACATGTCATCCAGCACCAGTACCATGCCGCCGGACGCAAGGCCGCCGAGATAGGGGTAACGCTCGATCAGGCACACCGACGCGCCCTGCCGTGAGGCGGCGATCGCCGCGCTGAAGCCAGCCGGGCCGCCGCCCACCACGACCACGTCGGCGCGGGAGACAACGCGCAAGGCGCGGGCGGGTTCGGTGTAGGTGGCAGGAAGCATGGGGAGTCTCCGTGGATATCGAGCGGCAGGCGGAGTTACGCGTTCCCCCTCCCATTGAGGGAGGGGGTTAGGGGGAGGGGTGCTTACAGCCCCAGGCCCGGCGGCTGTAGGCACCCCTCCCCCTAACCCCCTCCCTCAAGGGGAGGGGGAACTTCCAACACTTCAGACACTTCAGACACTTCAGACACTTCAGACGCTTCCCACACTTCATTACCCTTCACACACTTCAACCACTTCACGCCGGATGCGGGACCCATCGCACGCACAGCCGTTCCAGCATGCGGATGGTCAGGAAGAACAACACAGAGAACGCCGATCCGGTGATCACGGTGGCATACAGCAGCGCGCTGTCGAAATTGTATGTCGCCTGGATGATCAGTGCGCCGATGCCAACCTGCGAACCGATCCATTCCCCGACGATCGCGCCAACCACCGAGGTACTGGCTGCAATCTTCAGTGCCGAGAACAGATAGGGGATCGACGTGGGAAGCCGCAGGCGAAGGAAGATCTCCCATTTGCGCGCCGACAGCACGTGCATGAGCTCCAGCGCCTGCGGGCTGATCGCTTCCAGTCCGCGCACCATGTTCACCAGCGTGGGGAAGAAGCAGATGATGGCGGCGATGGCGATCTTTGGTGCCATGCCGTTGCCCAGCAGCAGTACCAGGATCGGCGCCTTTGCCACCACGGGGATCGAGTTGATCAGCACGACAATTGGGAAGAACGCCATCTCGGCCCATTTGCGGTGCACGAACAGGATGGCGATGGCGATGGCGACCAGGTTGCCCAGGGCGAAGCCGCTGATCGCCTCGATCATGGTTGGCCAGAGATTGCTCAGCAGGACGCTGTATTTTTGCACCATCGTCAGCGCGACGACTTGCGGCGACGGCGCGACATAGGGCTTTACGTCAAACACCGCGACCAGCGCCCACCAGACGAACAGCAGCGCGGCGGCACCGATCAACGGCAACAGGCGGCGCTGCCAGCGTGCCAGGGCCTGTGCGGCCAGCCATCGCGCGCGGGCCTGGTCTGCCTCCGGGATGCGCCGCGGCGAGGCGATTGCGGGGCTGCCGATGCCGAGTTCCCGGGCCATCAGCAGGTTTCCAGAATGGCGCGCAGGCGTCCGGCCAAAGCGCCGAATCCGGCAGTGTCGCGGATCGACAGGTGGCGCGGTTCGGGCAGCTCGATCGGCACGATCTCGCGCACGCGGCCGGGATGCGCGGCGAGCATCAGCACCTGCTGGCCGAGATACGCGGCCTCATGAATGCTGTGGGTGACGAACAGAATGGTGGTGCCGGTCTCGCGCCAGACATGCAGCAATTCGTCGTTCAGGCGGTCGCGGGTGATTTCGTCCAGCGCACCGAACGGTTCATCCATCAGCAGGATGCGCGGATCGCCGAGCAAGGCACGGGCGATCGCCACCCGCTGCCGCATGCCGCCCGACAATTCGTGCGGCATCGCGTGCTCCCAGCCGGACAGGCCGACCAGCGCGAGCAATTCCTCGGGGTTGCGGCCACCGCGGGCGGGGCGCGCGCCGCTGCCGACCTGCAACGGAAGACGCACGTTGTCGATCGCGCTGCGCCAGGGCAGCAGGGTGGAATCCTGGAACACGAAGCCGATCTCGCGGCGGCTGCGCGCTTCGCCGGGCGCATGGCCGAGCACGCGCACGCTGCCCGCGGTCGGCGCGATGATATCGGCGACCACGCGCAGCAGCGTCGATTTGCCGCAGCCGGAGGGGCCGAGCAACGTCAGGAAGCTGCCCGGCTGCAGGGTGAAGCTGATGTCTTCCAGCGCGACGACGTCCCGCTGCGCGCTCATGAAGCGCACCGTGACGCCGCGCAACTCGATCGCCGGCACATCGGCCAGCGCCGCGGCGTTGGTCAGCGGCGCGGCCGACGCCATGTCAGCCGATCCGCGGCCGCGCCGCGGCTGTGGCGCCGAGAATCTTCAGCGTCATCACTTCATCGAGCTTCGGCGTGCGTTTGGTGAACTGTCCCAGTTTGGTCCACAGGTCGATCTGGTCCTGCCAGACCTTGGCATCCATCGCGCCGTAGCCGTGCTGTCTGGTGTTCTGATCGAATGCGTAGTCCAGCATGACATCGGCCGCGGCGCGTTCGTCGGCCTGTACCAGGTTGGGGTACTGCCTGGTCAGCAGCGCCACCGCCTTGTCGCGGTTATGATAGGCATAGCCCCAGCCTTTCGCACTGGCGCGCAGGAAACGCTCCAGCACGGCGGGGTTCTTCGCCAGCGTATCGGGCGTCGCATAGTACGGGTTGGCATACAGCTTCACGCCGGCATCCCACAGCCGCAGCGTCACGCGATCGGGTCCCAGCACCTTCAGCGCGGTGGTGTTGGTGACCCAGCCGGTCACCACGTCCACCTGGCCGGTCATGATCGGCAGCATGCTGGAGCCGATGGTCACCACCTTCACGTCGTCCAGCGTCATGCTGTTCTTTACCAGCAGGGCGCGCAGCAGCACGACGCCGGTGGCCTGGATGCCGATGCGCTTGCCCTTCAGCTCGGCGACGGAGTGGACCGGATTCCTGGCCAAAGAGAAGAACGCGTAGGGGTGCTTCTGCGCCGAGACGGCGAAGCAACGCACGGGCAGGTCCTGCGACACCGCCAGCATCAGGGACGGGCTGGAAGACACCTGGCCGACCTCGCCATGGCCTGACGCGACGGTTGCGACGCCATCGTTGTTCGGGCCGCCCGGGACGATGGTGAGTTCCAGGCCTTCCTTGGCGAAATAGCCAAGCTGCGACGCCGCGACTTCGCCAAGCTGGTTGCCGCCGCCGAGCCAGCCGAGCTGCATCGTGACGGGCTGCAGCGCGCCGGCGGGGCGGGCACCCATGGTGATGACCGCAGAAGCCGCGCCGGCGGCGGCCAGCAGCGAACGGCGCGACACGTGTGGTGCGGACATCTCGGACCCCGTCGTTCCTGGTGTATCGCGGAAGTGTTGCACGAAAGCCCCATGCCAAACAGCGCCTTCTTTCGCCTTGGGCGATGCCTTTTTGGCAACGCTCTGCATCGCGGCGCGGCAAGGCCGGGGCTTTGCCCCGGACCCCACCAAGGGGCGCTGCCCCTTGGATCCCCGCCAAGGGCATTGCCCTTGGGACCCTTTACTTCGCTGGATGACGGGGAGGGGGCACAGGGCCGGAGGACCACGCGTGGTCC
>DASXFW010000107.1:0-4474 GCA_036489395.1 Acetobacteraceae bacterium
GGACCACGCGTGGTCCTCCGGCCCTGTGCCCCATCCCCGCCATCCAGCGAAACAAACGGGTTGCAAGGGCTACGCCCTTGCCGGAGGTCCAGGAGGCAGAGCCTCCTGGCGGGTTTCAGGGCGGAGCCCTGACCTTCCGCCGTTCGCCCGATTGCCCTGCGAACTTCCCGCTGCCCCCTTTACATTGGAACGGCCTCACGATTGGCTGGCGGCATGAGCCAATATCCGCGCGACATGACGGGATACGGCCGCGCCCGGCCCGATCCGAAATGGCCTGGCCAGGCGCGCATCTGCGTCCAGCTCGTCGTCAATTACGAGGAAGGCGCCGAGAACAACGTCCTGCACGGCGACGCGGCATCGGAAGCGTTCCTGTCGGAAATCCCCGGCGCGCAGCCCTGGCCGGGCGAGCGTCACTGGAACATGGAATCGATCTACGAATACGGCGCGCGCGCCGGCTTCTGGCGTCTCTGGCGGTTGTTCACCGCGCGCGGCATCCGGCCCACCGTGTTCGGCGTCGCCATGGCCCTGGACCGCGGCCGCGACCAGGTCGCTGCGATGCGGGAAGCCGACTGGGAAATCGCCAGCCACGGGCTGAAATGGATCGACTATCGCTCGCTGCCGCGCGAGGTGGAGGCTGCGCATCTGGCGGAGGCGATCCGCCTGCACGAAGCCGTCACCGGCAATCCGCCGCAGGGTTTCTACCTGGGGCGGTGTTCCATGAACACGCGTTCGCTGACGATGGAACAAAGCTGCTTCCGCTACTCGTCCGACAGCTATGCCGACGACCTGCCGTACTGGGTCGCGGGTCCGCGCGGCCGGCATCTGGTTATTCCTTACGCACTCGATTCGAACGACATGCGCTTCGCGACCACCTCGGGGTTTGGCTCCGGCGACGACTTCTTCGCGTACCTGCGGGATTCGTTCGACACGCTGTACCGCGAGGGCATGGAGGGGCAGGCGGCGCTGTTGAATATCGGCTTGCATTGCCGGCTGACCGGCAGGCCGGGACGGGTGGCCTCGCTCGCGCGGTTCCTGGACCACGTGCAGCTTCACGAGGGTGTGTGGCTGGCGCGGCGGATCGAGGTCGCGGAACACTGGCACGCAGAACATGCGGACCAACCGGTGCTGGGAGGCTGAACCGCAGGGACAGCGATCAGGCGTGCCCGAGCATATGGCGGCCGATCTCCTGCGGATCGGCACCGGCGGCGGGGAGCTCGGCCGAGATGCGGCCCTCGCGCATCACCACGATGCGGTCGGCGAGTTCCAGGATCTCGTCCAGGTCCTCGGATATCAGCAGCACCGCGGTGCCGGCGTTGCGCGCCGCCATGATGCGCGCGCGGGTTTCCGCCACCGCTTTCACGTCCAGGCCGAAGCACGGATTGGCAACGATCAGCAGCCGCACGTCGCCATCCAGCTCGCGCGCCAGCACGCAGCGCTGCACGTTGCCGCCGGACAGCACGCCGATCGGCACCTGCGGGGATGGCGCGCGGATGCCGTACGCCGCGATCATCGCGCTGGCCCGCGTTGCCATACCGCGACGGTCCAGCCAGTGCCGCTTCCTGCCGTCAGCCGTGCGGTCGAAGCTGCGCAGCCCCAGGTTATCGACCACGGTCATCGGCGGCACGCAGCCGTTGCGCAGCGGCTCCTCCGGCAGCACGCGCACGGCGTGTGCCTGCGATTCGTCGCGGCTGGCATCGTACGCCGCGCCGTCCACCTGGATGGTGCCGCTCTCCGCGGGGCGCTGGCCGCCGAGCACTTCCAGCAGCTCCTTCTGGCCGTTGCCGGACACGCCGGCGACGCCGACGATCTCGTGCGCGCGCACCTGCAACGCGGCGACGTCGAGTCCCTTGCGTCCGCTGTCGTCCGCGGTCTTCAGCGCGTGAACGTCCAGCCGGATTTCGTCGATCGGCGCGCCCTGGCGCTGCGGGTTTTCCGGTGCGTGCGGCTCGCCGATCATCATCGCAGTAAGGTCGTCCGGCCCGAGATCGCGCACCGCACCGCTGCCGACAGCGCGGCCGCGCCGCAGCACCGTCACTTCATCGACGAACTGCGCGACCTCCTTCAGCTTGTGGGTGATGATGACGATCGTCAGTTGCCCGGAATGCGCGAGCTCGCGCACCAGGCCGAGCATCTCCACGGCCTCCTGCGGCGTCAGCACCGAGGTCGGCTCGTCCAGCACCAGGAAGCGGCGTTCGAGATAAAGCTGTTTGATGATCTCGGTTTTCTGCCGCTCGCCGGCGGCGAGCGTGCCGACCGGCGCGTGCAGCGGCACCTTGAACGGCATGCGGCGCATGAAGTCCGCCAGCCCGCCGAGTTCGGCCCGCCAGTCGATTACCGCGGGCACGGTGCGGCGCGACATCACCAGGTTCTCGGCCACCGTCATCGAGGGCACCAGGGTGAAATGCTGGTACACCATGCCGAGGCCCAGCGTGTCGGCGTCGGCCGGGCGGAGGATGGCTTCCTCGTGGTTGTCGATCAGGAACGAACCTTCGTCGGCGCGGTAATAGCCCAGCAGGCATTTCACCAGGGTGGATTTGCCGGCGCCGTTCTCGCCCAGCAACCCGTGCACGCTGGCCGGGCGCACCTTCAGCGACACGTCCTCCAGCGCCTGGAACGCACCGAAGCGCTTGCCGATGCCGATCGCCTCGACGCCGATCGCGCGCAGCAGGCGATGGTCCGATGGCGGTGAGACGGCGTCGTTCACGGCAGGCCCGCGATGAATTTCGCGCTGTCGCTGACTGCGCCGAACACGCCGCCCTGCATCTTGACCATCTTCACCGCGGCGGCGTGGTTGCCGGCGTCGGTGGCGCCGCAGCAGTCTTCCAACAGGACGCATTCGAAGCCGCGGTCGTTCGCCTCGCGCATCGTGGTGTGCACGCAGACATCCGTGGTGATGCCGGACAGCACGATGTTGGTGATGCCGCGGGTGCGCAGGATCAGCTCCAGGTCGGTGGCGCAGAAGCTGCCTTTGCCGGGCTTGTCGATGACGATCTCGCCGGGCAGCGGCGCGAGTTCGGGGATGATGTCCCAGCCCGGCTCGCCGCGCACCAGGATGCGGCCGCACGGGCCGTCGTCGCCGATGCCCGCGCCGATGCGGCGGGAACGCCAGCGCTTGTTGTCCGGCAGGTCGGACAGATCGGGGCGATGGCCCTCGCGGGTGTGGAAGATGTGGTAGCCACGCTCACGCAGCGCGGTTAGCACGCGGGAGATCGGGCCGATCGGCGCGCGGGTCAGCGACAGGTCGTAGCCCATCTTATCGACATAACCGCCGACGCCGCAGAAATCCGTTTGCATGTCGATGACGATCAGCGCGGTGCTGGCGGGTGCCAGCGAACCGTCATACGGCCAGGGATAGGGATCGGCTTCGATGGTTGGCATATGTCGTGTCCGATTGGGTTCAGCGTCCGATCGAGAGTTGTCCGGGCATGCCGGCAAGCGAGCGTCCGCCGCGCGCGGCGATGATCAGCACGATCAGGGTGATGACGTACGGTGCGGCATAGAACAGGTAGTAGCCCCAGGTGATGCCGATGGTTTGCAGCGATGGGCCGAGCGCGCCGGCCGCGCCGAACAACAGCGACGCATAGACGCAGTTGATCGGGTTCCAGCGCGCGAACACCACCAGTGCGACGGCCATCAGGCCCTGGCCGGACGACAGGCCTTCGTTCCAGCTTCCGGGATAATACAGCGACAGGAACGCGCCGCCGATACCGGCCAGTCCGCTGCCGACGGCGGTGGCGAGGAAGCGCGTGCGGTCGATCGGCAATCCAAGTGCGAGCGCCGCGTCCTGGCTATCACCGACGATGCGGATGCGCAGGCCGACACGGGTGGCTCGGAAGCACCAATGCATGACGATGGCCGCCGCGATGCCGAGCAGGAACAGCGGGCTGATGGTAAGTGCGTATTGCAGGTCTTTTGAGTCGGACCAGAAGCCGAAGGGGATGCCGGGCAGCAATGGGGCGCTGGGCTGCACGAACGGCTTGCCGAGGAAGAACGCGATGCCGGTGCCGGCCAGCATGATGGCGATGCCCATCGCCACGTCGTTGACTCGGGCGAGGGAACAAATGGCGCCGTGCAAGCCGCCGAGGATCATGCCGGCGACGGCGGCGGCCACCAGGCCAAGCCACGGATTGCCGGTTTCGTAAGAGATCGCGTAGGCGGACATGGCGCCGAGCACGAGCACGCCCTCGTTGCCGAGGTTGATGCGGCCGGACTTTTCGGTCAGGCACTCGCCGATGCTGACGAACAGGAACGGCGTGCTGACACGCAGCGATCCGGCCAGCATGGCGGCCGTTACGGTGGCGATAGGCGTCATGATCGGGGCGCAGAAGCATATCCGTCATGGCCGGGCTTGACCCGGCCATCGTGCGTCCGTGAGCGTGCCTTGTCAGGAAGGTGCAAGTCCATCCTGGGCCTACCGACCAAGCCTGAAGCCAGAGGTAACTGCGTCATCGCGAGGTGGGGTGGGGAGCAATCC